>DASSJE010000535.1:0-10533 GCA_035691365.1 Terriglobia bacterium | reverse complement strand
GGCTGGAAGCCGGGCCACGGGCCGACGAGGCCAACGACAGGAGAGCGCCAATGGAACATTTTGACGCCATTGTTGCAGGCATGGGTGGCATGGGCAGCGCGACCGCTTATCAGCTTGCGCGCCGCGGCCTCCGCGTGCTGGGCCTGGAAAAGCACAATCTTCTTCATGACCAGGGATCTTCGCACGGCCTCACGCGCATTATTCGCCTGCCTTATTTCGAACACCCTTCTTACGTTCCGTTGCTCTATCGCGCCTACGAACTGTGGCGCCAGCTTGAAAACCTTACGGGCGAACGCATCCTGTTTGTGACCGGTGGCATCGACGCCGGCCCTGAGGACGGGCGGGTCGTCCAGGGATCGCTCGCGGCGTGCCGGGAGCATTCTCTCCGCCACGAAGTGCTGGACGCCGGGCAGATTCGGGACCGCTTCCCCGGCATTTGCCTGGCCAAAGGCATGGTCAGCGTCTATTCCCCGGACAGCGGGTTTGTTCTCTCCGAGCGCGCTATGGGGCTCTACACGCGGCTGGCGCTCGAACATGGAGCGGAGGTGCACGCTCGCGAGCCCGTGATGGGTTGGGAGGTCCGTCCGGATTCGGTCCGGGTGCGCACGGACGCCTCTACTTATTCCGCCAACCGGCTCATTGTGTCTGCGGGCGCCTGGGCGCCGAAGCTGATGCCCTCGCTCAGCAAAATCCTCCAGCCGGAACGCCAGGTGCTCATCTGGACACGCCCCCTCAGGCCGGAACTTTTCCACCTAGGCGCGTTTCCGATTTTCAACCTGCAAAGCCCTGAAGGACACTTCTACGGTTTTCCGGTGCATGACTTTCCCGGGTTTAAAATTGGACGATACCATCACCGGAATGAGAAGGTGGATCCCGACGCCATGGACCGCAACTGCCACCCCGAGGATGAAGCCGTGCTGCGCGAAGGCATCGCGCGCTACTTCCCGGAAGCCAATGGTCCCACGCTCGGGCTGAAGGTTTGCCTTTTTACCAACACGCCCGACGAGCATTTTATTCTGGGCGCTCACCCGGAGTCCGGCCGCGTGTTCATCGCTGCGGGATTCTCAGGCCACGGATTCAAATTTTGCAGCGTGGTGGGTGAAATCATGGCCGAGCTTGCCACAACCGGCGCCACCCGCCACAATCTGGACCTCTTCCGCATCTCCCGCGATTTCAGCAACCACGCGTTGGAATAGCCGCCATCGCAGGCAGGATGCCCGCTTCGATGTTTCCTTCCAGAGAGAATTGGCGCTTGAATAGCTTTTTTAATGGGGCCGGGTAGCGCCTGGATATTATTGACCCCTTTGCCGGGCGCTTGTAATCTGGCTCAGTCCTTGGGGCAAAATTTCGTCGGGTCCAAAGTCTCACTCCATTCCTGGTTAAATTTGCGGCACAGGCAGGTCTGCCGGACTGCCGAATGTCGGGCGGATTTTTCTGCCCATTTGGGGCTCCTTGCCTCATCAGGAGGCGCACAAGGAAATGCGCACATTTCTCAAATACGCGGTCCCGGTGCTGGTGATTTACGTGGTCCTGCTGGGGGGCTTGTTTGCAGCCATGCTGCAGCCGCCGGAGGTGTTCGGGCGCATCATGTCAAAGCTGCCGGCGGTGGCTTATTTCCTCTTTCCGTTTGAGCCGATGTGGCTGGTCGCGCGCAAGGGCCATCTCAATGTCGGCGAACCAGCGCCCGACTTCGCGCTCAAGACAGCAGACAGCTCGCAGGTCGTGCGCCTCTCATCGTTTCGCGGGCAGAAACCCGTGGTGCCGATTTTTGGCAGTCATACCTGACCGCCTTTTCGCCGGGAGGTTCCCGCGCTCAACAAACTATATGAGGAGTACAAGGACCAGGTTGCGTTCTACGTGGTTTATATCGAAGAGGCCCATCCCACCGACGGGTGGGAGATGCCGAGCAACTTTAAAGAGGGCGTCCTGATTGCGACTGCAAAGACATTTCTTCAACGTGATGAAGCTGCGCAGACCTGCGTGGTCAAACTCGGCATTCACATTCCGGCGCTGGTGGATGATATGCAGGACACCACCGAACGCGCCTACACCGCCTGGCCCGACCGCCTCTACGTGGTTGACCGCGAGGGCCGCGTGGCTTACAAGAGCAAAGCCGGGCCGTTTGGCTTTGATCCCAAGGCCATGGCCGCGAGCCTTCGGTCGCTCGCTCCTTCCGGTGCGCGTTAGAGGGTCCCTGCCTGGATTCCACCCGGCCGGCGCGATCTGAGGCGTTGCTTCTTCCCGTGCGCGGGCCTACAGCCTGCCACAACAAATTTTGAAAGGTTGAAGAGCGATGAAAGAAAGAATTTTGAAGACGGTCCCTGGTTGTGTTTTTCTCCTGCTGCTGGCCATGGTGTGCAGCCCTCTTGCCGCGCAGGAAGTCACTGCAAGCATCCGTGGGGTGGTGCTCGATCCGAGCGGCGCAGGGATTCCGAAAGCGGAAGTGAAAGCCGTTCAGGTCGATACCGGGCTGACGCGAACGGCCGTCTCAGACCGCCGCGGCGCTTATGTTCTCGTCCTGCTGCCGGTGGGGCATTATCGCCTGGAGGCGACGGCCAAAGGCTTTCGCAAGTTTGTCCAGGAAGGCATAACGCTCAGCGTGAATGAAGCTGCCAACGTTCCCGTTCGCCTCACCATCGGCTCTTCGACGCAGGTGGTCCAGGTGCGCTCAAACGCCCCTCTGATCGAGACCTCGAGCACAACCCTTGGGAAAACGGTGAACGAGCGCGAGATCCTGGACCTGCCGCTGAATGGCCGGAACTTTTCCCAGCTCGGCCTGCTGCAGCCCGGAGTCGTACCCATCACGCCCGGCCTTGCCGAGGCGGGCGGATCGCTGCGCGGCGGGCAGGCCTACTCAGTGAACGGCCAGCGCCCCGAGTCCAACAATTTCCTGATTGATGGCGCGTCCAACGTCAACGCGGTGGATGGAGGCTTCGTGCTGCGGCCGCCGATCGACGCCATCGCACAGTTCAAGATTCTGACCAGCACATCCAACGCCGAGTTTGGCGGCGCCGCGGGTTCAACAACGAATATCATCACCCGGTCCGGATCAAACTCCTTGCACGGAGCACTCTGGGAATTCCTTCGCAATGACAAGCTGGACGCCGCCAACTACTTTGAGAACGCCGCCGGGTTCAAGAAATCTGAATATCGCCAGAACCAGTTTGGCGGCACGCTGGGCGGGCCCATCAGGAAGGACAAGATGTTCTTCTTCGGCTATTACGAGGGCTATCGAAACCGCCAGGGCGAGACGCTCAACAACGTGCGCGTGCCGTCGGACCTTGAGCGGCAAGGCGATTTTTCACAGGACGGCCCGCTCTTCAATCTCTTCACGCCCGGCGGGCCCACGCCGCTGCCGGGCAGCCAGGTGCCCTTTATCGATCCGACAGCGCAAAACGTCCTGGACCTTTACCCGCATGCGAACGCGACAGATTCGAACGGGATTCTCGACCTTTACAACGCCAGTGAGATCCTGCGCGAAAATGAGGACCAGTTCGGCGTCCGCATCGATCAGAACCTTTCTTCCAGCAATCAGTTGAGCTTCCGGTATATGTTTCTGAACGGGGACCGTTTTGACCCCTTGTCGCCATCCGGAGCCGGCGTGCCCGGTTTCCCCGTGGGTCTGGACAGGCGCGCGCAGAATTTTGTGGCGCAATTCACGCACACCTTTTCGCCGTCGCTGTTGAGCATCACGCGGGCGACCTTCCTGCGCAACAAGTTTCTCTACGATGAGCACCTGAACCACACAACGCCCTCTTCGCTGGGTTTTGCCTATCAGCCCACGCTCGGAATCGCCGCCGGTCCGCCCTTCATCCAGTTCGGTGGAGGTGGGTATGCCAGCATCGGCGATCCGATCACCGGTCCCAGAAACAGTTATGAAAATGCCTATGCCGTTTCAGAATCGCTGACCTGGATCCACGGCCGGCACGAAGTGCAATTCGGCGCTAGCTACCGGCGCGACCAGATCAATGTGGTCAACGGAATCGCTTCAAATGGCTTCTTTGTATTCATTCCCGCGCCGCTGAGCAACGCCTTCGCCAATTTTTTGATTGGCCAGCCGCTTCTCTTTCTGCAAGGGGGCGGCGACCAGCCGGACGGGACCGGCGATCTCTCCCGCGGGCTGCGAGGCAATGACTACAACTTCTACGCGCAGGATACTTTTAAGGCCAGCCGCCGATTAACTATCAACCTCGGTCTCCGTTACGACCTGCCATTCCCTTACACCGAGATTCGGGACCGCCAGAACCTTTTCGAGCCGGGCAAGCAATCGAGCGTGATTTCGAGCGCGCCGGCCGGCCTGCTCTATCCCGGCGATCCGGGCGTGCCCGCCGGACTGATTCCCGCGCAGAAGGACGCTTTTGCGCCGCGCATTGGAATTGCCTGGGACCCCACGGGCAGCGGCCGATGGCTGGTGAGCAGCGCTTATGGAATCTTTTATGACCCGTACTACAACGGCGAAGGCGGCCCCTTGCAAACGCCCATCAGCGCCCCGCCATACCTGCGGACCGCCCAGTTGTTGTTTCCCGGAAGCCTCTCCGATCCCTTCATCGGGGGCAATCCTTTCGCGTCGCAATTTGCCGAGCCGATGACCCTCGTTTCGCTTTCTCCCAACCTGCGTTTGCCCTACACGCAGGACTGGAACCTGAACGTTGAAAGGTCATTCGGAGAGAATTGGCTGCTGGAGGTGGGCTATGTAGGGACCAAGGGCACCCGGCTGCCTCGCTTTATTGAGGCCAACCCATCCGTTCCGCTTGCGGGCCAGACCTGGGCGGACCAGCAGAACAACATCGACCAGCAGCGGGTCTACTGCCAGCCCAACACGCAGGGCGCCTGCACCTACAGTTCCGTGGGGCTGATCGCCGGCAACTCGAATTCCATTTACAACGCGCTCGAAACCAGCCTGCGCAAGCGCTTCGGGCACGGGCTCTCGCTGCTGGCTTCTTACACCTACTCGAAGGCCATCGATGACGTTTCCTCCTTCAACATCACTGGCTCCGAGTCCCAACCTGTGGCGGGAGAAAACGACCTGGCGCAGAATCCCTTTGATTTGTCTGCGGAGCGGGGCCGGTCAATGTTTGATTCCCGCCACCGCTTTGTGCTGAGTTACGAGTGGCAGGTGCCCTCCTGGAACCACCCGCAGAGCTGGTATCAGCATGTTCTGGCCGGGTGGCAGGTGAACGGAATCACCACCTACATGACGGGCACGCCGTTTACCGTGGTCGATCAGAGCTACAACTATGACGCGCCGGAGATCACCGGATTTTCGGCCTTCCGTCCCAACCTGGTGGGCAATGCCAACAACGGGCCGAAGACGGTGGCCGAGTGGTTCAACACCAGCGCTTTCCAGCCGCTCGATTTCTCAACCACTCCCGCCGGCGTCTATGGAACCGAGGGCCGCAACGTGGTGCAGGGGCCCGGCTTTGCGGAATGGGATTTTTCAGCCTTAAAGAATATTAGTTTCGCGGAATCGAAGACGCTGCAATTTCGCGCCGAGTTCTTCAATCTGTTTAACCGCGCCAACTTCCGGCTTCCGAACAGTGACATCAGCTCGCCTACGTTCGGACAGATTCAGCAGGCGCTTTCGCCACGGCTGGTCCAGTTTGCGCTTAAATTCCTGTTTTAGCGGCAGGGTTGCCCTCGCCGTGAATTCTGATGCAAAAAGATGGTGAGAATGAACCCAATTTTTCTTGATGAAGTTGAACGCACCGCAAAGGCCAGCCCGGCAGGCGAGCAACTCGCAGCCATGGAGGCGCAAGGCATTCCAGTGCCGCAAATCCTCTATCTGTTCGCCTACAAGCCGCGTATGACGGAACATCTGTCGCGCTTCACGCAGGAACTGATGCGCGGACCTTCGCCGCTCTCGCCCGGCCAGCGCGAGTTGATTGCGGCATTCACTTCCCGCCGCAACCAATGCCCGTTTTGAATCGGCTCCCACGCCGCGGTCGCGGCGGAACTGCTGGGCGATGCTGAAAAGGTCCGCGCCGTGCTGGAGGACTACACCACGGCGCCGATCTCCGATGCCGAAAAGGCGCTCTTCAAGTTTGTGTCGAAGGTGAACCAGACCTCAAACCAGATCACCCGCGAGGATATTGAAGAAACACACCAGGCCGGCTGGTCGGATGAAGCGCTCTACGATGCCATTACGGTTTGCGCGATCTTCAATTTTTACAATCGTTGGATCGATGCGACGGGAGTTCAGGATATGCCGGCTTTCGGTTATCAGATGTCCGGCCGCCGCCTGGCAACGGAAGGCTACGTTCACGAGGACAGGAAGTGATATGCTTCCCCTGCCATTTGTTCGAGGAATCCGCGCCCGCACGGAGAAGTCTTTGCGCTCGACCTCGCCTGCTGATCGCCGTTCATGACCTCAGCTAACCATCCGAGCCGTCTCCAGCGGCGGCTGGGCCTCGGGTCTGCTGCCGCGGCCGTCGCCGGGGAAGTTATTGGAGTTGGCATCTTCCTCACCCCCGCCGGGATGGCGCGCCAACTGGGTTCACCCTTTTGGCTGCTGGCGGTGTGGCTCTTCATGGGCCTGATGGCCGTGGCGGGGGCGCTCTGTTTCGGGGGGCTGGCGGCGCGTTATCCGGAAGCCGGCGGAGCGTATGTCTATCTTCGTGAAGCCTACGGGCCGCGGCTGGCCTTCCTCTATGGCTGGATGCAGCTACTGGTAATCGATCCCGGTGTGACGGCTTCGCTTGCCGTTGGCCTCGCGGCTTATACGGCCTCCGTCGTCCGAATCTCACCCGTGGAACAGAAAATTCTGGGCGCCAGCGTAATACTTTTTCTGGCCGCGTTGAACATTCGCGCGGCGCGCCTGGGCAGCGGATTTTTGCAAACGCTCGCGTGGCTGAAGGTCGCAGCGCTGGCGCTGCTCCCCGTCTGGGCCATTGCGCTCGGGCTGGGAAGCTGGTCTCACTTTTCGCCCTTTGTTACCCAGCGGCCCGGGTCCACGCCGCTGTTTGCGGCGCTCGCCGCAGGCGGCTTGGCTGCGTTCTATTCATTTGGTGGCTGGTGGGAGGCAACCAAGATCGCCGAAGAGGTCCGAAACCCCCAGCGCGTGATGCCGCGCGCCCTGATGATTGGCGTCCTCGCTGTAACCACAGTCTACATTCTGGTCACCGGCGTGTTCGTCTACCTTGTTCCCATCAATCAGATCACTTCCGATGAGACATTCATGGCCCAGGCGGGCCGGCAGTTGTTCGGTGCGGCGGGTGGCGATGTGATGGCCGCGCTCGTTGTACTCTGCGTGGCCGGAAGCATGGCGGCCCTGCTAATGCTCTCGCCACGCGTGTATTACGCCATGTCGCGCGATGGACTTTTCTTCCATGCGGTGGCGGAGGTCCACCCGCGTTTCGGAACTCCTGCGCGCGCCATTGCCATCCAGGCCATGCTGGCTTCGTTGCTGGTGGTGCTCGGTACTTTCAACGAGATTGTGGCTTTCTTTGTTTTCGTCGCTGTCGTCTTTCTCGGCCTGACTGTTGCCGGCGTCTTCTGGTTGCGGCTGAAACCCGGTGAGGACAACCTTCTCACCGTGCCGGGCTACCCTTACACGCCGCTGGCCTTCCTGGCCCTGGTTGTGCTGCTCCTGGTCCTGCTGGCAGGCCACAATCCTTTGCAATCATTCCTTGGCGTCGCCGTGGTCAGCCTGGGCATCCCGGCGTTCCGTCTGGTGCGCAGATAACGGCTTCGGAAGCCCGCGCAAAACAATCTCCGGCAAAAACCACAGCCCCGGCGGTAGGGCTGTGATAATTTCTTGTGCGAGGAGGTGCAATGCCAAAAAATTTATTGGCGGGCCGCACGGCCGTGATCACAGGCGCGAGCAGAGGATTGGGAAAGCAGATGGCCATCGCGCTGGCGCAGGAGGGCGCGACGGTTGCCCTGGTGGCGCGCAGCGAAGATTTGCTGGAAGAAGTGAAGGCGGAGATTGAATCCCGCGGCGGCAAGGCCCACGCCTTTGTTGCCGACGTCCGCAAGGAAAGCGAAGTCAGCCGGATGGCCGCGCAGGTTTGTGAGACGGCCGGCGCTCCCGGCATCCTGATCAACAACGCCGGCATCAACCTGCGCAAGCCGCTGCACGAGTTCTCACTGGAAGAGTGGCATCGTGTGATCGAGACGAACCTGGACAGCGCATTTCTCTGCAGCCGCGCCTTTGTGCCGGGAATGATCGAAAAGAAATTCGGGCGCGTCATCAACATTGCCTCAACCATGGCGCACGTGGCGCTGGCGCTCCGCACGGCCTATTGCACCAGCAAGTTTGGGCTGCTGGGAATGACCAAGGCCCTGGCGCTCGAACTGGCCCCGCACGCAATCACCGTCAACAGCATCAGCCCTGGGCCGTTCGCGACGGAGATGAATGCGGTCCTGCTTGAAGATCCCGTGCGCAACGCCCAGTTCACCTCCAAAATTCCGGTGGGGCGGTGGGGCAAGGTGGAGGAGATCGGGCCGCTCGCCGTTTTCCTCTGCTCCGATGCCGCGGGCTTCATCACCGGCACCGACGTTCTGATTGACGGCGGCTGGACAGCGCAATAAATTGGGCGGTTAACCCTGCCATGAGTTGCCCGTAAGCTCACCCGGGGCCGGCGCACAAATTTCCCGCCAGCTGCGGTCTATTTGAGGTGTCGACGCGGTTTTTGAAAATTTCTGCTTGACAGATAATCATTTCGCTGATACAAAATTGCGCCAGTCGTCCGATTGATCATATTGCGCACTCAGGCACGGTCGCAACAGAGGCTGCGCGCCGGAGGTGAAGTGTGCCTGCACGTCATTGGCTGTCGTTTCTATCTACTATATCCCACAGGTTCCTCAGGGCTTCCTTGTCACGCCACAAGCCACCAACAGCAGAGCTCTGCTGACTGGCCTGTTATGCGGTGGCGGGGCAGCGGCTGAACATGGGCGGCTCGAGCGCTTACATCGACCACGCGGACGCCGTCGGTTCGACCACCATGGAAACCGACCCGGCTGGCGGCTGGCAGTGGGACATCGTTTATTTTCCCTGGGGGCAGATCTGGCAGCAGACGGGCACGCGCCAGTCGGGAGTCTTCGCGGACCTGGACTGGCAGGTCAACGATCCCCTGCGCCCCTCGGCCACGCGCGAGTATAGTGCCAATGTCAACCGCTGGGTGACCCCCGACCCCGACAACGGCGGCGCCGACGTGGGCGATTCGCAATCGTGGAACATGTATTCCTACGCGGGCGATAATCCCAGCAGCCGCAATGACCCGAGCGGCGAGGACTATAAGGTCTGCCAACAGGGTGAAAGTAATGGAAGCACGAATTGTACCGTTCTTACGGACAGTCAGTATGATGCTTTCGTTGAGCAAAACAAAGACACTTTGTCTTTTGCCGGCAGCAAGATCTTCGCGAATGGGACGCAGATTGGGACCTCTGAATACATCCCGACGATAGATCCGAGCACAGCTTTCGCGCTCCGCGCCGTGGGTGATTTCGCAAATGCCCAAATCAAGAGCGCGGCCGTGAATATGGCAATCAACGGCGCCCTGGCTGGTGCCGGAGCTCTCATTGGCCCTGCGCTTGAGGGCACTGACGTCTTGGGAGCCCAGACGCTCGGCATCGGCAGGTTCGTTAACGGCCAAGGCATCAGGGTGGTTGTCGACACGGCGGAGGGCCCGCTTGAAATTACAGGAGAGGTTGAAACGCAAGGCAGTAGAATAATTTTAAAGAAGTCCGACGTAGCCCACCCGGAAGGGTTGGGGGTGAGGACCCACCCAGGGGTTGGGTCCCTGAAGGCGGCTATCGACGCGCTGAAGGGTCAGTTTACTGCCCATGGTTTCACTCAGCTCGAAATCAGGTCGCTGCGAACGAGCGGCGCAAATGCGCCACGATTCGTCAACATGGTAATCAACCTCCAGTGATTTGCATATGGATACTTCCCACGAAAGGGCAGTTGAAGCCGAGGTGGTGAAGCTCTGGAACGCCGGGGCCGATTACGAAGCGCTGCTCGGATATATGAGAGAGAACAGGGTGAGCCAAATCGGCTCGCACCTGATGCTGGCGCGCGTGACCGGCATGGATAGCCTCAAGGCTCAAAAGCTCGTGCGTCATAGCAGGACTTGGTCCGACAGGCTTGAGGCCAACATCCAGTTACAAAAGGATCTCATCCAAGCAATCGAAGAATTGAACGAAGAAGACCCAAACTTCAAGATGTCATTTGAGTTTGAGCCGGACCCGGAAGACTCCGAGGCCGAGCCAGGGGAGAAAGAATAGGCGAACGCGGTTGGCAACCGGCCATAGTGCCCTCCAGAATGCCGCCCTCTTGGTTTGACCGGGCCAATGATCGCGGCTGGCGCATCTATGAAGGGGGCGGCGGAGTCAAGGGAAAAATGATGGTGCTTTGTTTTGTGGGGCGGAGCGAGCAGCCCCCCTTACCCAATAGTGGGGGGGGAGGCGAGCGCCGCCACACTAATCCCTCGACGCCGGTGCGCGGTAATCCCTTTCTAGTTGTCAGCGAGCGCAAGCTCACTCATCTATCCGGTCTCGAAGACCAGGATGTCGATTCGCAGCCGGGAGTGTCCT
>DASSJE010000534.1:0-22458 GCA_035691365.1 Terriglobia bacterium | reverse complement strand
GAACATCCCGGCACGCGCACGCTGTGCGGACATGGCGACGTCTCCCGCCACGGCGAAAAAGTCTGGGACTGGAAGCCCTACAATCCCGGCGGCGCCGTGACGGGCAAAGTGACGGACAGCAGCATGACCGCCGCCATGAGTTTTGTCGGGCGGCGCGGGCATCCGTGCGGCGAGAATTTTTATGCGGCGCCGTTTCTCAAAAAACGTTCTGAGTTTTCGTGGCAATCTCCGCTGCTCCATGACATGATCGCAGGCCCATGGACGGTGTTCAAATCCGGCGAGAAAGCCTGAAAGCAGAAGGCAGCCGGCAGCGGGCGACTATCAGGCAAAGTTTTACTAATACATTCCAAGTGAGACGAAAGGAGAGCTATGAAGAAGTTATCCGTTGCTTTCATGACGTTCGTATTTGCGATGAGCTGTTCGTTGCTCGGGGCGCAGCGGCGTTCCATTCATGGGCACGTGGGACATCCGATGATTGCTCCTGCAACCGGGGCCATGCTGGATCTCGCCAACCAACTTGTCGATGCGATCAACAAGCAGGACACGGCCACGCTTGAGAAGATGCTGGCGCCTGATGCGGTGTATCTTGACGAAGACGGACACGCGCCACCGGCACGGGCGTGGATCCACAAACTGGCCATGGACACGCCGCCCAGGCACATCACCATATCGGCAACCCATGGCCAGATGTGGGACGATGCAGGATGGGTTTCGTTCAATTACGAACTCAGCGAAAGCCTGAACGGCCAGCCGAAAACGCTGGAGGGAACGGCCAGCATCGTTGCCAGAAAAACGGCGGACGGCAACTGGAAGATTGTGCTGGTCCACGGAGCGCTGAAACAAAGGGTCGAGGGCATCACGCAGTAGCCGTGAAGAAGTCGAAAGGCAGAAAGCGGCAAAGGCAGGAGACCGGAGGATTTAAGATTCCAGATTCAAAATTTAAGAGCACGAGCAGTCGTGCATGTACAAGCTGCGGACGAACACATTATTGAATCGGCTTCTTCTTTCAGGATCACAAGTCGGCTGTGCATAAGTGGGCCCCGGACGAATACATTGTTGAATTGACTTCTTCAGTTCCTGGGCAGAGGTGAGATTTTCAGCAGCACGGTTCCGTGCGCCGGGACGCGGGTGCGGTATCGATGGGTGAACGTTCCTTTGTCCGCATGGTCCCAGAGGTTGCGAACAAGCCATTTCCCGGATATTCCAAGGCTGCTCCATTGGGCCGTGATTTTCCGAGGCTTGTCGCCCCGATTGAAGAGGGCCACGGCCCTGGAGCCGTCTTGCAGTTCCTTCAACCACACCTGGCGCGTTCCGTGGCGATATTCTTTCACGACGCGGCCCTGGATGCCTTGCGGGTCCTGATCGACGGCAATTACTTCCTTGTTCATGAGGATTTCTTTGGCGTAGGGAGGCATGTTGAAGACGTCATTGCCGAGGAAAAGCGGGGCGGCCATGATGGCCCACATTCCGAACTGGGTCTGCTCTTCAGTTTCAGTGAGGCCGCCCGGCACACCAACCTCCAACATGTCGGGGTAATTCCATCCTTTGCCGGGGCCAACCAGATCCGGATCAGGGTGCCGGTTCGCATCGATGTTCCTCAACAAAGCTTTCCATGTGCCGCCTATCGAAGATTTATTACCCATGTAATCGATGTCTTCACCTGTCCGCCACAAGATTCCGGCATTTTTTCCCCATTCCCATGGGTCGCCCCGGCCCCAGGAACAAATCTCGATTGAGAATTCAGGGAAGACCTTCTTCATGGCGCCGGCGAATTGAGTGTATTGAGTTTGGGGATCCAGGCCCGCCTCGCGGCCGCCGCACCAGTCAATCTTGACTCCGTCAAAGCCAAATTGTTTCCACAGTCGGGCATCGTCCTCGTAATGGCCCAGGGAGCCTGCACCCTCAAAAGTGCTGCCGCAACTGCCTTTTCCGGCGTCTGTATAGGCGCGTACCTTTAATCCTTTGCTGTGTATGTAGTTTGTCACCACCCTGAAACCATCGGGGAATGTGCGTTTGCTCGGCTGAATCTGGCCGTCCTGATCGCGATAGTGATCGTGGCACTCGATAGTCAAATACTGGTAGCCAAGATCACGCAAGCCGGAACTGACAAAGAAGTCGGCGAGTTTCCTGTAATATGCATCGTCCCATTTGTACATCGTGCCGCAATGGTCGAAATTCCAGGGTTCCCAGCCCATCGGAGGCACGCGGCTGGCGGGTGGCCAGGCTTGCGCAACGCCGGCCGCCATCAGCAGCAGGAGAGCGGCCAGGCCCGCCTTGCGCATCAGGAGAAATCGAGACGGTGTCTTTTGATGATGTTGTGCAATGGGCATCGGTACACTTTATCTTTCAGCCGCTGGGTCCGCAGGGCGGACATCCTCGTGCCATTGCCGCAAGCCGCGCGGCGAATTAGAAAAGTCATGGCCATGGTAGCGGGACGCTCTTTTGGTATGCCAGTCCTCTCCGCTCTGTTCACGCCCGAGCTCCATCTTGCGTCGAAGAGGCCCTTCGATCTGCCATTTTCTTCCAGCGAAGTATACACCGAGAGTGTATGGCCAAGGTCACAATCTTGCCGTGGAAAGCGAAGGGCCGTTGCCGTGGCGTTTAGCGTATTTGGCCAAGGCGTCGCGTACATGCCGGCCTGAACAAACCGGGTTCGGAATTCCCAATTTTGCTTTGCCAGAAGGGTGGCACGGCAAGGCGATGGCGGTTCGAGACGCGAAGGCTGGAGGACTTTCAGGCGGGACAAGGCCGCAGTAAGAAATCGCTGAGTGGCGTGGCCTGCTTCTCCCGAGGGGGCGCGAGGAGGCCCCGAACCCCAGATCAGGGATTTTCACATTTAACCTCTCGTTTCACTTGACGGATGGGGCTATAATCTCCCTATCTGTCGGAGTTTCCCTGGGAATAATGTGCGTGCAACGTACACGCTTACGAAGTCGTTGGCATTTACAATGGTTTTTGCCCAGCCGTGAATCCGGCTGCGGGACGCAACCCTCCGGAGGGGAGAAATGTCACCGGGTATTGCTGTAGCAGTGGTTCCAGAAGAGTATTACCGCAAGCCAACGGGAGTTCAGTTTAGAAGACCCTTTCAAAAGCGGGAAGACGCCATTACGTACGCCGAAACCAATGCTTGCAGGATGGTGATCGCCTGTGAATCCGGGCGCCGGTACGATGTGCTGTATGATCCCGGCTCGGTTCCAGGGTCCACTATCAGTTTCGAGCTTGTGGTGGACAGAGGCGAAATGGTGGCCATGCCACGTCTGACGCCTGCCGGCGATGAGCCGCTTGGGTTTCGCGGAGGGCCCACATCCAGGCCCGGAGAGCCCTCCTTGAAATTAGCCTGGAATTCCGTCTTCAGTGGGCTCGTCGCCTGATTTCCAGCCCTGGCTTTTTCAGAAATTGTCAATCTGGCGGAGAAGGGAAAACCCGTGGGACCCTATGCGCGGAGGTTCGCACTGCCGCCTGTTTCTCGCGTGGGGGCAGATGCTACCGGTTTCTGTGTACCTTGATTTCGTCGTGAACGACGATAGAGAGCACGACGAGGACCCATACGGGAAATACTCCAACTCCTGGAATTGCTTCTGCCACGAGCCCCGGCAAAAGCGCCCACCTTCGGCCCAGTATCAGGAACAGTGCCCCCGCAGTTGACAGGTCAAGCAGCCATTGGATGGGCAAGGCGATATCCGCCCAGATTGACATAAAATCCGAGGCAGCAGCCACTGCAAATGCCATGGCGGCCCTTGCTCGTGAGAGATGCAAGGGCGGACCAAACACCTGGTCCGTCCCTACGAGGACAGGTTGATTTTCGTTTTCCATAGACGCTCCCCCTGGCCTGCGCGCGGCACGCCAGCCCCACAGTCTGGGATAAATGTAAAACTTTGATGCTAGCAGACATCGTTAGGTTGCAGGGAAGCAAAATCGGCAAGTAGGGAGGCGCCTCAAACAATTTGAAGTGACTTATGGCGGAGCCCTTGCGTGTGGCGGCGCTGGAAACAAGCCGCGCTGCTCGCTCAGAAGGGAGTCGATGCAAGCCAGGTGTAAAGGCAACGCTGGATGAAGCCCTCAGCCCAGAACTCCACGCGGGCATTCTTCAGACAGAGGTACAAGCTGCGCCCGTTCTCTCTGCAAATGTAAACGGTCCAGGGAGACGCGACATTCCCCTCTCGGAGATTGTGGCACAGCCATTCATTCTCGTCCTTGGCCAGGTTGATGGAGGAGAGGAGTTGAAGACCATGCCCAGGTGTTCCATCGGCGGCGCTAACAGCTTGGCTGGGCTGGGTGTCGCCCACGAACATGCATGATACTTCCGCGCCGGTGAGGGAGTGTATCTCGGCCAGCCGGGATAAATGCAGTGTTTCGTCGGCCTGGCCGGGCAGAGGGGTGTTCCGGACTTTTTCTGCCCCGTCCGCGGAGGGCCACACCTCCGTGATGTCGGACTCGAGGGCCTCGATGAGCTTTCGGAGGGTATCCACGGTGATGCAGCGGATTCCGGCCTCAAAATCTTCCAGGGTATCGGGGGCGAGCCGCGCTGCCTCTTCCAGGTCGTGTTTAGTCCAACCTTTTGACAGTCGAAGCCGCCGAATTTGCTTCCTGACGTGCGTGTTGGTTAAACCATCAGGCGCGCCAAAGAGTTCGAGCGTCTGAAACGACATGCGAGATGTAGCCACGGTCCACCCCCTGAAACCGCCCCTTATTCCCCTACGGCAGAATTCTTAATGCCCAGTGTGCCCCCGTCACAGCCATAGATCAATCCATGATGTATCTTCAAAGTGGCGCGGTAAAAACCTGAAAAGGGGGAGAAAAAACCTGTACGTGCCAGTTCGTATGTAAAGCCTGAGGCCGGCTCCGTAGATATCCCTAGGTACTGTTCAGGAGATTCGGCGGGAATCCGTCGGCGGCACAGCCTGGATGTCCACGTCAGGACCTCGGCATCCGTTAAAAATAACGGGATACAGAGTATTCATTGAATCGTGCGCGGCAAGCCGTCTTTGGTTAAGATAGGGGCCGTAGGAAGCTCGTTCAAAGGCTCAATTTCTTTATAAGGAGGGCCTGGAATGCCTGGAAAAGAAATTACGCGTCGAAGTTTCCTGGGCGCGACGGCTGTTGCCGGATGGGAAGCGCTTGCGTTGCCTGCCAATGCAAACGCCGGCGAGGAGTTGGGCTGTACCGCGCACGCGGATGGATGGACCAGCAGATCGAACCGGCTGCCCAGGAAGGTGATTGTGGGGACGGTGATGCAGCCTTTCTGGGTGAAGTATCCAGGCCTGGAACAACGCCTCCGCGAGTTGACTGAACTGATTGACCGCATGCAGTCGCAGGCGCAGGCGCGCTATGGCCGGGGTATTGATCTGGGAATCCTGCCGGAAATGGCGGTTACAGGGGAAGTACGGCCCGGCCGCGACGCCCTGGGCTCATCCTTCCCGCTGGAAGGCCCGGTAAAGGAAACCTTTTCGCGCAAGGCCAAGCAGTATCATTGTTACATCGTGGCCCCGCTATACCTGCTTGAGGATAAGGCGGCCGGACTTTGTTCAAACGCCGCGGTCCTGTTCGATCGAAAGGGCGAGGTGGCCGGCATTTATCGTAAAGTACACCTGGTGGTGGACCAGCGCACAGGCTCGACGGAAGACGGCGCAACACCCGGCAAAAATGAGCCGGTCTTTAAGTGCGATTTTGGAAAGTTGGGCATTCAGATCTGTTATGACATGGAATTCGATTCCGGGTGGAGAGATCTGGCGCGGCAGGGCGCCGAACTCGTCGCCTGGCCCTCACAATCTCCGCAAAGGTCCCGGCCTGTCTCTCGTGCGATGGAAGGGCACTACTACATAGTTTCCAGTACCTGGCGGAACAACGCTTCGGTTTTCGAGCCCACGGGCAAGATAGTCGCGCAGGTCGTAGAGCGGCCTGAGATGCGTCCGGGCGCCGGCGAGCTTCTTGAGAACAACGTTCTTGCGCTCGAAATCGACCTCAGCTACGCGATTGTTCCCTGGAGCGGAAAGCTCGAAAATGGGAAGTTGGTCTCCCGGACGTATGGAGACAAAGCGGGGTTCAACTATTACGAAGATGACGACCGCGGCATCTTCTGGTCCAATGATCCGCACACCACAATCCGCAAGATGCTGCGCGACCTGGGGCTGCGGGAACAACATGAAGAACTGCGCGCCGCCCGCAAACGCTATCACGAAGCAGGCGTCCCTGGATACTGAGAGCGTGCCGCAGTCCGGATTAACCCCGCAGAAAATGCCTTGCGCCGCAAATGACTCGGGGGCATATTATCACCAAGGCCCCGCAGGGTAGCCGGGGCAATGGCGCACATGGCAAGGAATTTGACGAAATTATCATCCCCTATGACCATCAAGGTTCATAAACCACACAACAAGAGGCTCGGGTTGCCGTGTAACCGTTGATCAGGAGAAAGAACAATGGGAAAAATCAGCAATACGTGGGAGCTGGTGAAGCAGAGTTTTGCTGTCTTGCGGCAGGACGAAGAACTGATGCTGCTGCCGGTGCTCTCCGCGATTGCGTGCCTGGCGGTCACGGTCTCACTGCTGGCGGGGAGCGGCTTCTTCTATTACCCTCAAATCAAGGCGGCAATCGCCGAGCATGGAAGCTGGCATCCCAGCGGTAGCCTGATCGTCAGCGCCCTCTTCGTGTTTTACCTGGCGAACTATTTCGTGATCATTTTTTTCAACACGGCGCTGGTGAGCGCGGCCTCGATTCGGCTGGAGGGCGGCGATCCCACCGTCCGGGACGGTCTTCGGGCCGCCTGGAACCGCCTGGGCGTTATCTTCCAGTGGGCCTTGGTGGCGGCCACTGTAGGCATGATTCTGCGGGTGATTGAAGAGCGCAGCAGCCTGATCGGGCGGCTGGTGGCGGGCCTGGTCGGCCTGGCCTGGACGCTTGCCACGTTTTTTGTCATCCCCATTCTGGCCTTTGAAAACGCCGGGCCCATTGAGGCGCTCCATCGCTCGGCCGAGTTGTTCCGCAAGAACTGGGGCGAGGAGGTAGTTGGGACGTTCAGCTTCGGGCTGATCTTTGGGCTACTGGCGCTGCCGGGAATCGAGTTGCCTTTCCTCGGCGGAGCCATTGCCGGCGGTACCGGGGTAACGATTGGCGCCTGCGTCATGGTCATCTACTTTATCTTTCTCGCCATCGTCAGTGCGTCGACGCACGGCATTTTCCTCGCAGGGCTCTATCGCTACGCCACGACGGGTGATGTTCCCCCGGGTTTCAGACCGAACAGCTTCACTACCGCGTGGCAACCCAAGTCGCGTTTCGGGCGCTAGGGGTCCGGGACAGGGGGATTGGCAGGCTCGTTTAGAACGCCTTACCCGCGGCTTTACGCCCACATTCCAAGTCGAAATCGTTGCCATGGTGGCGGGGTGAAACCGCAGTACGTGCTCACTGCAGGGTATTTCATCAGTTTGCCGGGAATTTGGTTTAGAAGACGCTGTGGCGTGGGGAAGCGCGATGGGAATTGCGCCAGCGCGCGCGAATTGTGTTAATCCGTCGAAGGTGTACCGGACGCAGAATTTGACAAGCACTCATAAATCTATCGAACGAGGAGGGATTCTGAACCGATGAAGACCCGAATAATGCTGCCGTTTTTATTGACGATGATGGTGGGTGTGACGTTCGCGCAGAAAACGCGCCGGACCGTCGTGAACCCTTCACCTAACCCCGCCGACGACACGAAGCCGAACAGTGACAAGGTTCCTGACACCTACTCGATTACGAACCATTTCGACCGAATTGTTCTTCTGCGTTTCAAGTACAAGACCGACTTGCTTGAGGGCCTGGAAAAGATGGTGAGGCAGGAACACATCCGGAATGGCGTGATTCTGGCGGCGATGGGTTCGGTGCGCGGCTATCAAGTGCATCAGGTGAGCAACCGCACATTCCCTTCGCGCGACACCTTCATAAAGAACCCCAGGGAGCCGGCAGACCTGGTGAGTATGAACGGGTATGTCATCAACGGCAGGATTCATGCCCACGTTACCCTGGGAACGCCCGAGAGGACAATTGCCGGGCACTTGGAGCCTGGCACCCAGGTCTTTACGTTCGCCATCGTCACCATTGGAGTGATGAACAAGGCCCACCTTAGCCGAATTGATGACAAGACTTACCGGTAAATGCCGCCAACGATGGGATTTGCATTTTTCACGAGGCCGGCTGGATGGAATGGCTTAAAGGCGGGCGCTGCGGTGCTTTAACAGTGTCCTTCACCTTGATGCCTGGTCAACTAAAGTCGTAATTTTCCGCGATTGTTCCGGTTGCCCGGTGCGCCGGTTCCCTGGCATACCGGGAGCAGGAGACTGGCATCCGACAGCCAAAGGAGAATAGCGGGAAATAAAAGTCGGACTCCCAGGCCCAAAGGAAAAAGGCAACCGCCGATGCCGAAGAAGCGCGGGCATCGCTACGTGTAGCCCGCGCTGACGGTTAGTTTGCTTGCTGAAGAGCCTCTTAGCTATTGGCTGTTTGGCGGTTAGCCATGCCGGAAAAGCGCTTGATAAGCTCCGCAACACCTGCAAGAGCGGACCGGCTGTGACGGGCAGATTGGGCCCGCATAATTTCGGCCGAATCTATCTCAATTTCTTCACATTGGGCGATGGACGTGCAAACTTGCTCAGGATCCTGCAATACGTCAAACTGTGGCCCTGGGCGCCTGCTGTACTGGACGATCAGGTTGCAGCCATGACGGCCGGCATATTGGATGGCCTCGTCCCGGGTCTCCAAGCTTTCTATGTACTGGACTTGAAAAGGCCACTTAAAGTGTTGACTTTGAAGAATTTTGACAGTGCTATTTGAATTACCCATGTCTCCCTCCCGAGTCCTATTGAACCAGTAAATGCTGATTAGGACAATCACCCGAAAGTACCAGCACCTTCGACGGATATCGGCTCTGAGTTCTATTTGCCTGCTCAGGGCAGAGCACCGGGGAAACCCCGCGGAACGAAGGTGGAACGAGGAGCGCTCAGTTTGTTTTGAATAATTTGTGGCCACGGCGCTGGGAGCGGTGGATGATATCAATTAATACAGGCGGTCGAAAACCACCTTGCCTCCTACGATGGTGCGGAGAGCATGTATGTCCTTTATCTCGTTAACCGGGCAGGAAAGAAAGTTGCGGTCAATAACAACCATATCCGCCAGTCTACCGGGTTCAATGGAGCCCTTCTTCTTCTCATCAAATGAAAGCCAAGCCCCATTCAGCGTGTACATCCTGAGGGCCTGGAGCCGGGTGAGGCATTGGGTGGGGTTGATGACGGTGCCATCCACTGCCCTGCGCGTGATGGCTATCCACATGCCGAGGAAGGGATTGTAAGGATTCGTTGAGGTGTTGGGATCAAAGCCAATCATGTGGTCGGACCCGCCCGCCACTACAACTCCGGCGCGGAATAGGGAGGCCAGCGGGATAAAGTTGGCCATGCGGGCGGGGCCAAACACGTTCTTGATGGCAGGCCCGTCGAGGTAGAGCCAGGCCGGCTGGCAATCGAATGCAACACCCAGGTCTTTGGCCATCTGGATGTCGTGAGGATCGGGGAAGTCTCCGTGCGTGACGGTAAAGCGCAGATCCCGGATCGGTTTCAGGCGGTTGGCCGCCTGGTAGGCCTGAAGAAGGAGATCGGTTGAGCCGCCACCCGTGGAGTGTGCCGTTATCTGCCAGCCGAGTTCGTCAGCCGTTTTCGCCATAGCGACGAGGTTGGCTTCCGGGACGCGAAGTACGCCGCGATAGGTTGGGTCGTGGTAGCCGTAAAGTCCTGTGTTGGGCCCGTAAGGCTTTCGGAGGTAGGCTGTTCCTATGCAGATGCCACCATCTATGAAGGTCTTCAACGTTCCAACGCGATACCAGTCGTCTCCCAGGCCGGTGACGAAGGGAATCTGCAAGATTGAGTCACGCACCTGCGCCGGCGTGCCCTGCGCGCTGATGATGTACGTGACATAACAGCGGGTAGTGAGCTTATCCTGGCGATCGAGAGCTTGATAAGCACGGAATCCCGGCGGCCCCTCTGCGCGATCAATGATGCTGGTGATGCCAACCTCATTGTAATGGTGCAGCATGGTTTGCAGCGCCCAAAGGCGGTCCTGGAGGGTGACGGGCGGAGTGGCCCTGAGTGGCGCCAGCAGCTCTGGGGCGCCCAGGACAAGTCCCGTGGGCCTGCCCGTCGCGTCCTTGATGATTTTGCCGTCCGCGGGCTGGGGAGTATTGGCGGAGATGCCAAGTTTTTTGAGCGCGTTTGAATTTAGGACCGCGGCGTAACCATTGTCCACAATCACCGGGCGGTCGGCTGCGGCGGCATCCAGGTCCAATCTCGTCGGGTAACGGCGTTCTTTGAGGCGGGTCACGAAAACGTGCGGAACCAGAATAACTGCCTTCGCCGGCAGAACAGCGTCTCTGCGCCGGACGTATGCCTGAATATCCGCGATGGAGTGCAGCGGCGGAACCTGGCTTTCACGCTCGCCAAGAGCTGCATTGATGGGGTGGCAATGGCTGTCAATGAGGCCGGGCAGCACACATCGCCCGTGCAAGTCCACCCTGGCCGTGGCCGGTCCCGCGACTTGAAGGACATCACGGTCAGAGCCGACGATGGTGAATTGCCCTCCGCGAATTGCCACAGCTTGAACCACTGGATGGGCAGGCCACATGGTGACGATCACGCCATTGTAATAAATTGTGTCAGGCGGCCGCTGCGCGTGCACCGGACAGGCAAAAAAGGACAGGCAAATCACGGCCAATAAGTGTGCGCAGCCTGAAACACCGTCGAAAGGCCGATTTTCTTTTCCTGGCATTGTGACCTCGTTGGAGAAATGCGTAAGTTCTTGGCTTGCAACACTGGCCCCGACGCACCACGATAGCACAACTGTGGATGTGAAAGGCAACACGGGCCATTGGCAGGAGAGCAAGGAAAAGAGTCAGGATAATGCAGGCTGAAGGTAGGTTACAGAGGGCTGAAGGTGTTGCTCCAGGAGGGCGGGCGCCTCAATAGTGCAGGCTGCACCGGGACACTTACGAACATTGGCGGCGCGCAGCTCGCGAATTTTAGAAATGGGATGCCTGAGAATTATGAAACGACTGCCGCGGCAGAATCAGTCCGCTTGGCGAGCCCAAACATGCACAGGAGACCCCGTTTCTTGCGCCTGTCGGACTTCGGTCCCTTCAAATTGCGTGCTGAATCGAGTTTGCCGGGCCCAGCATCAGACGTCCACTGCGATTCGGGATCGAGCATGACGTCAAACTGCGGGCCGGTCCTCTTTTCGTACTTCACGATCAGATTGCAGCCGTGCTCGGTGGCATAGTGGATGGCTTCATCGCGGCTATTGAGGGTTTCCATGTACTGAATCTGTGCTGTCCATTTGAACTCTGAGCTTGAAAGTAGTGCTAACGTGCTGTTTGCGTTCCCCATATTTCCCTCCCGCGAAATATTGGACCAGTAATTGTATCTGATGGCAATTGGACGATGGTACTACAACCATCGGCCAGCAACTGTATGCACTGTTCACGACATAGGCAACATTATTAGAATCAGCCCTTTGAAGCTGACTGTAGGTGAACGCCGAACTGCAACTTTTGGCGGCCGCGCCATCGAGAGACGGAGTAAGGCGGTGAGATGTCGTCTGGCGATTCAGGGTAGAGGCTTGGGTTGGTCGCGGTATTTAGTGAAGCCGTGAGATTCTGGATCGAGGAGACGGCGCAACCGCCACAACTCGGCAGAGGAATGTGCCTTCGATGTCAGTCTGCTGGTAGCGGGCTGCGGCACTGCGCAAACGCGGGGCCACTTCCCGGACATAGAGGCACGCAACGACCGTGGCAACCTGGTCGGTAAGGTGGATACCCTTCAAGATCAAGGACCTCCAGGCGCTGCGGCATGCACCTTGAATATCGGCCTGACGGCAGCGGCTGAGAGTGTAGCGCAGCCGTGGGGTGATCTCGCGGGCGTAAAGGATTGAAGCTTCTGCAGCAAGGCGTTTGGTGACGTCAGTGGCACTCCCCTGCGAGTGCCGGCGCCACGCGCGGCGCAGGGCTATTGCAGGGTCTGACCACCACCTGCGGCTGGCTGCCGACCGGCAGAATGGGACGATTTCGCGGCGGTAGAAGGCTGCTGCACGTAGTGCGACCCGCCGAGCAGTGCCGGAAATGTCGTATTGCCTGAGGCTTCCACAGATGTAGCGCAAGGATTCACGGGGTTCCACTCGCCCATACCTGCTGGCGGCGTGGCGTAGGCCCGGGGCAACATGACGACTGTAAAGATTTGCAACACTTTTGCCAAGGCGCAGGGTGAAATGCGACATGCTCGAAAGCATGAGGCTGGTCCACCCCTCGGTATAGGGATCCACCAGAATTTCTTCTCTTTTGATTAATTCGAGCTCGAGACCGCTCGTGCAAGCCCCTTCAGGATCATCCAGCACATCAAACAGGGACTTGCTTGCCTCGTGCCGCTCGACAATAAGGTTATATCCCTGCTCAAACGCGCAGGTAAGTGCCGCTTCACGTGTCCGGAAGGTGTCTATGAATTGAACCCGAGGCTGCCAGCGGAAGCAATCGCCTGGAATAATGGCAATCGGTCTGGTCGCTTCTGTCATCCCTCCTCCCGGTGTAGATTGAACCGTTAAATGACTTTTTGGGCAATGGCCCATTGGTGCTACAACCATCGGCTACAAAACGGCAACGCCACTAGTTTTATAACAAAGCCACTCATTGTATTGTAGTTAACATGCCTCGGGGCGGGTGTGCGGCGGCAATAGGTGGCGGAACAGGGCAAAAATCGGCCTTTGAAGAGCGAAAGGCCAGCCAGGGGGATGGAGTACAGGTATTCAGGAGGTAACCACCATACAGCATGGACACGTCCCAAGAACGGAATTGCGTGTGGGTTGTATGACTTCCGAGGCTAGTTCTTGGGAGGGAACACCCGTGGCATAAGTCTTTCGGCGGTAGCCTGGCCCTTGCCGTCAGTGCACAGGCCGTCGGAAGGCTGGTAACCTGCTGAGAGAGCATCAGCTTGAGGCATCAGTTTTCCCGGCTTTTTGCCGAACAGGACGTCATTGCTGCAGTAATAAAAGCCAAACTCCTTTTTGACCCACACGTTGACTTGGGCGCGGGCCTGCGAATCATTTGCAGGTTTCTCTGATATGACAGATGACGAATCCTTGGAAAGCGCGGAGCCGTTTGCAGGGACGGATGACTCTTGCGTCCCGGCGGGTAAATCGTTTGTCGACGCCAGGTTAGTGTCACTGCCGGGGCACGAGTGGTAGGAAGGCTCCAGGCCGCGGGCCAGGGCATCGGATTGGGTCATTAACTCCCCCGGCTTCTCCCCGAACAGGGCATCGCCGCGGCAGTAATAAAAACCAAGCGTTTTTAATCCCCAAACCTTTACGTCTGCGCTGCGAACTGGGGCTTCGGGCTGGCTTTCGGCAACCTGAACGGGAGCAGGGTCCGGCTGGTTGTTTGCGCAATAAGTGCCGTCGATCGGGCGGTAGCCTGACGTCAGCGCAACAGACTGGGTCATTATTTCCCCTGGCTCATCGCCGAATAGCGTGCCACCCTGGCAATAATAGAAACCGGATTGCTCCTTCGTCCAAACGCTCACATTTTCAGCGTTCCTGGGCAGGGAAGGCGCAGGTTTTTTCCGCGAAAACGAGAACATTTGGGCCAGCGTGGGGAGGTTGTCGGCTTCTGTCAGCCATACCCGGATCGGGGATAGCGACAATACGAGAAACCCGACTAGCAACACAATACAGGCAGGAACCAGGGGATTCGAGGTAATCGGGGAATGGTCTGACGGAGAAGGTTTGTAATTACCGTCATTTGGCCCGCCTGCCGACTTGAGGGGCTTGCCGTCTGACAGGCTGAAAATGAGATTCGACAGCAGACTCAAGGGCTTTTCCAGGAGTTCAAGTATCTGTTTGGGGTGGAGCTCCATACCAGGTGTCCTTTGCTCGCCGTATCAGCGCCAGAAAGCCAGTCGTTTACAATATGTTGCCAGTTGCCGCGCCCTTCCGCGCTGCTCAGACTGTGCCAATCAAACTGTTCTCTTTACCGCCTTGTCAGGATGCTGCCGCCAGGTTCATCCCAGCGTCAGACCATGCGCTGCCAGCCGAACCTGGTGACCGAGATGTTTAACTTCGCGTGGCCTCTATAGGCCATCAATCCTTGCCGCTTCGCGGCCTTCCCACAAACTGGTTGCCGCAAGCCTGGTCCCTTTTACAGATGAAACCGCGTGCTTTGTACAATTAATTGCCTCCATTGAGGTGGCCATGTCCGAAGCCGGAATGGCCATCATTGGTTCCCGAGCCATTACCGCCCCCGCCGCCACTGTTACCTCCTCCCGAGGCGCCGCCGTGGTCACCACCATTTCCGTGTCCATGCCCATGTCCACCGCCATTGTCTCCGCCGCCGTTTCCGCCGCCGTTGCCTCCGCCGCCGTTTCCGCCGCCGCTGTTCCAGCCGCCGTTACCATTGCCGCCTCCATTACCGTTTCCGCCGCCTGATGCAGATCCACCCGCGGAGCCTGATCCGCTGCCCGAGCCGGACCCGCCAACCGAGCGCGGTTGGCCGCCAGAGCCAGGTACTCCCACAGGCGCCTGCCCCGATACAGTCGCTACAGTCGAGGTCGCGCTTGCATAGCTGGTTCGCAGGGTGGTGCCCATAATCTGGAGCACCGCAATGACGACCACGCATATCAATGTGAACATCAAAGCATATTCAGCCGAGTCAGCTCCTTCAGCTCCGTGCCACAACTTTGTAAAGAATTTCCTCATGAGCTCCTCCTTTGCATTCCCGCCCATCCCGGACGGCGTATGCATTTGAACGTGTGTTGTCGGTCGAAATTCCAGCATTCTGGCCTGCTTCCGTGCTGAAGTCGTGCGGATGAGTTTGTACCCTTCCTGATTCGTAGTCAGAAAACGTCGCCCTTTCTTCAATAGGTTTGAAGTGATCCTGCCCACTTGACCGTAACCCGCATCAGCTTTCCTTGAGCTGGGCAACAATGCGTCTGCCCGTGACGAACGGTCACATGCTTAAGGTAAGGGGTGGCTGGGGCTTTCTCAATTGGGGGATTCCACCAATGTCCGGAATGATGCCCCCCGTGGTCTATCGGGCACAGGCTGAGGAAATAAGGTGATTCCCGGTGTGAAACTGTATCGCACTGCGCAATCAGCCACACAGGGTTGCACAATGAGTGCATTTTTTTGCAACTCTTCTCGACATCATCCCGCTCGGGCAGCGGTTTTTAAGGGAGGAATCTTTCCTGACTTATTCAACGCAGAATTACAGAGCATCTCTGACTCGGGCCGCTTGACCTTGGCGGTCAGGACTCGACGAAAAGTGAAAGGAAATTTATAAAGCTTCCACTCACTGGCTACTATTCGCGGAAAAACGACGCGAAAGCCCCTCTGGCAACTCGCAGGGCTTGGCGAAATGGAGCGCGATAAAGCCGGCCTGGCGCGTTCTGCGGCGCCAGTCCCGTTTGGGATTACGGTTGATAGGTCAACACTGTGATGATACTCTCGCACCTTCAACCGGGTCCCCTGGCAATGTTGCATAAGTTACAATCGGTGCGTTATCACCCTCCGGAGACCAAACGCAACTAAAGGATGCCTGTTTGCAAGGGATTTCGAGGGCAACGCGCATGACCATGATCAAGAAACTTCTCTGGCTGCTGGTGGCGGGATTGGGCGCTCTGGCTTTTGGCGTGATCGCCACGTCTCGAGGAGAGTCCCTCAATGCCGTCTGGCTGGTGGCCGCAGCAGCATGCATCTTTGTGCTGGGCTACCGTTTTTACAGCCGCTTCATCGCCTATCGTGTCCTCGAACTGGATGCCAGGCGCGCCACCCCAGCCGAGCGTAAAGACGATGGCCGCGATTTTACGCCCACCAACAAGTGGGTGGTGTTCGGACACCACTTTGCTGCGATTGCGGGGCCCGGGCCGCTGGTAGGCCCGATCCTGGCGGCGCAGTTCGGTTATCTGCCGGGAACGCTCTGGATCCTGATCGGCGGAGTGCTGGGCGGGGCTGTGCAGGACTTCGTAACACTGTTCTGCTCCATCCGGCGTGATGGCAAATCACTGGGCCAGATGGCCAAGGAAGAAATCAGCGAGACGGCAGGCTGGACCGCGCTTTTCGGTGTGCTGTTCATCATGATTATCCTGATCGCCGTGATTGCGCTAGTCGTGGTGAACGCCCTGAAGGGCAGCCCGTGGGGACTTTTCACCATTGCCGCCACCATACCAATTGCTTTCCTGATGGCCATCCACCTGCGGTATTTCCGGCCAGGCCGTATCCTCGAAGGCTCGCTGATGGGGGTCGCCCTGGTTATGGCCGCAGTAGTCGGCGGGCGCTACGTCGCGGAGTCGGCGACGCTTTCCCACTGGTTTAATTACAGCGGCCCAGCGCTGGCCTGGATGATCATTGCCTATGGGCTGGCGGCTTCCATCCTGCCGGTGTGGCTGCTGCTCGCGCCACGCGATTATCTTTCAACCTTTGTCAAGCTGGGAACGATTCTGGCGCTGGCGGTGGGCATCCTGGCGGCGCGGCCGATGATGCACCTGCCCGCCATCACACGCTTTGCCGACGGCACAGGCCCGATTTTTGCCGGCAAGATTTTCCCGTTCTGCTTCATCACGATTGCCTGCGGCGCCATCTCCGGATTTCACTCGCTGATTTCAAGCGGCACAACGCCGAAGCTGATCACCAGCGAAATGCACGCGCGGATGATCGGCTATGGAAGCATGCTGATGGAATCGTTTGTGGGCATCATGGCCATCGTGGCGGCCGGGGTGCTGCAGCCGGGCATCTATTTTGCCATCAACAGCCCGGCGGGGGTTGTGGGTGAGATGGCCGGCAAAGCAGTGGCCACCATTTCAGGCTGGGGATTCCCTGTAACTCAGGCCACCATGGCGGACATGGCTTCAAAGGTGGGCGAAATTACGCTTTTCAATCGCACCGGTGGCGCGCCGTCTTTGGCCGTGGGCATGGCCCATATTTTTTCCAACGTGCTGGGCGGAACGGAACTGATGGCTTTCTGGTACCACTTCGCCATTATGTTTGAGGCTCTCTTCATCCTGACCGTGCTCGACGCCGGCACGCGCGTGGGACGTTTTATGCTGCAGGACCTGCTGGGCCACATCTGGAAGCCGCTGGGGCGCACCGGGTGGTATCCGGGGGTGGTGCTGACCAGTACGCTGGTGGTGGGCGCGTGGGGCTATTTTCTTTACCAGGGTGTGGTCGATCCCCTGGGCGGCATCAACAGCCTGTGGCCGCTGTTCGGCATCTCCAACCAGATGCTTGCAGCGATTGCCTTGTGCGTGTGCACAACCATCTTGATCAAGATGAGGAAGACCCGTTATGCCTGGGTAACGCTGGCGCCGCTTGCGTGGTTGATTGCTGTGACTATGACTGCGAGTTATCAAAAAATCTGGAGCCCGGACCCGCATCTCGGATTTCTATCGCACGCCCAGATGCTGACCGGCCAGATTGCCCAAGGCGCAATTCGCGCCGGGCAGATTGGAACAACCCAGCGACTGATCTTTAACAACCGCCTCGATGCCGCAGTGACTCTTCTGTTCGCCGTGCTCGTGATTCTGATTCTGTTTGAATCAGGGCGGCAATGGTGGGCTTACGCGGTGGGCAGGAGGGAACCGGTGCTCAAGGAAGCGCCGGCGGAACTGTCGAGGCTGGAAGCATGAAAAGGAGCCAATGAACAGATGATTTTTGCGGTGAGCCTGCTGAAATCGTTCTGGAATTATCTGCGCGAAGCGAGCGGAGAAAATGATTACGCTCGCTACTGCGCGCGAATGGCTGCTGAAGGCAGCGAACCCGTGAGCCGGCGGGAGTACTACGCGAGCCGCCAACAGGAAAAATATTCGCATCCCACCCGTTGCTGTTGAGAGGCTTTGCCTGGCTTTTAATTTAAGTTAATTGGGCGACAGGAGAAATGCTATGCGTGTTGTTGTAATCGGAGGGACAGGCCATACGGGGACGTATCTGGTTCCGAGGCTGATCGAGGCGGGTTACGAAGTGTCGGTGATCAGCCGCCAGCAAAGACCCCGCTACCCCGAAGCCGGGATTAGCGGCCAGTCCGCCTGGAAGCGTGTGCAATGGATCGAGATGGACCGCGCCAGGGAAGAGAAATCCGGTGACTTTGGCAGGCGTGTGGCGGAGATTGGGCCTGACGTTGTGATTGACATGATCTGCTTCGAGCTGGATAGCGCGCGGCAACTGGTGGACGCTTTGCGCGGGCGGGTCCAACTGCTGATCCATTGCGGCACTATCTGGGCGGGCGGAGCCAGACTGCACGTGCCGAGCACAGAGAGCGAGCCCCGGCAGCCTATCTGCGATTATGGAAAGCGCAAGGCGGCCATTGAAGAATACCTGCTGGGCGAAGCGCGGCGAGGGGGACTTCCGGTCACCATTCTGCGGCCGGGACACATGGTGGGCCGCGGATGGGTGCCCGTGAACCCGGTGGCCAATTTCAACCCGAAGATTTATTCCGAACTGGCCACAGGCAAGGCCTTGAGCCTGCCCAACCTGGGGATGGAAACTCTCCATCACGTCCACAGCGATGACGTGGCACAGGCCTTCATGCTGGCGCTCGACAAATGGAACGCGGCGGTGGGGGAAGCTTTTAACGTGGTCTCGCCTTCGGCGGTCACCCTGCGAGGTTATGCGGAAGCGGTCGCCGGGTGGTTTGGCAAGCCGGCCAATCTTTCATTTCTGCCATGGGAGGAATGGAAAGAGACGGCTGCAGAGGATGACGCTAAAGTTACCTGGGACCATATTCTTCATTCCTCCTGCTGCAGCATCGAAAAGGCGCGCGGGGTCCTGGGCTATCAGCCGCGATATACTTCGCTCGAGGCCGTCAAAGAATCGCTCGAATGGCTCATCCAGAATGGCAGGGTTGAAGTCTGACAGCATTCGTCCGGCTCAAGTTGGCACCTTCAGCTTTCCCGCCTGTTGTTCCCCACACCGCAAACAGTTAACTGTGATGAGGATCACTTACTCATTCTGGGTTGGAGTGCGTGAATAGGAATATGAAGGCCAATTCCCTTGGAGGTAAAGACATGTTGCGAAGAACGCTCAAGATGGGATTTTGGGTTGCAGCCGGGGTTTTCCTTTTTGCGGGCCTTGCCCTGGCCGGAACCAAACAGATTCATCTTGGACAGGACGTTGTCCTGCCGGGAGGACAGACTCTGCAGGCGGGTACTTATTCTGTGGTGGTAAACGAGAGCCTCGACCAGGTCCAGTTTTTGAAGGGTTCAAAGGTTGTGGCAACACACGCCTGCAAATGTGTTCCTCAGGAAAAGAAGAACACCGAAACCCAGGTCCTCACGGAACAAGGGCCCGGCAACACGCAGGTTCTACAGGAAATCATGCTGCGGGGCGAAACCCGCATCATAACTCTGCCGTCCTGACCCCGGCACCAGCCACAGGATCTGCAAGATGCGGCGAGCGGCCTCAATAGAGCACCAATGGGACGCCCGCCGCTGCAGGGTATTGTGCCTCGGAGCTACTGGCGAGGATAACCCACCGTCTGTGCCAGGATGATCTTCTGGTCGGGACGCAACTTCATTGTTTTGGCCAAGGCAGCGCGGTTGATGCTGCCCCTCACCACCACCCCCAACCCCTGCGAGGCACAGAAGAGATAGACGTTCTCCACGATAGCACCTGTGTCAGCGCCAATGTAAAGGGCATGGTCCGGCGCGCTGGCATGGGCAACTTTGGCGAGATCGGCAACGTACACCAAGTTCACAGGAGCTTCGCCCACGTACGCTTGTGTCCCGGTGGCCGCGCGCATATCTCCCGACAGGATCGGGATGAGCTTGTTACCCCTGGCGTCATAAAGGTAAAGTCCGTCGGGCGTGGCGACGTAGATGTCGATTTCCTGCCAATTCATCGCTGAGGGCGCTGTGCGCTTGCCGGATTCCGGGCGATTCACTCCAAACGCCGCCCACAGCAAGTCAGAGAGCGTTTGCACCGGCAGCCTTCGTGAAGTGAATTCACGAGTCGAGTTCCGCACTCTTAATGCCTGCATCAACGGTATGCCTCCGGCGGTTTGGGGAGCAGGCAAGTCAACCGGCTGTAGCTGTTGGGCAACGGCCGGCGTTGGAAAGAGCATGGCTGCAAAACAAAGCCAGCGAAGAAGGGGAGCACGCAGAGTGTACATGTCGAGCCTCCTTGCACAAAGAATTGATGACGACTGAAACCCGGCGTGGGCAGGCCGCTTAGGAAACGCCGGAGTTAGCTCAATCTGACGCCTGTAGAAAAGCTCGCTCGGCTATCTGCTGCCACCTACAGGTTCATATTTCCGACTTTTAATGATTTCAATATACACCCGACAGCCGAGGGCATGGGCTTTAACGCTGAGGAACGGCGGACACTCCGGGCGCCTGGGGTGAAGAGCTCAAAGGATGCCGCTAGCTCGAAACTACGCTCTGGATGTAGCGGTGGCATGTCGGGTTGGTTACTCTTTGTGTAGCGAAATGAACATCGATCTCGTACTGGTGGGACTGGTGCTAGTGATTCACCTGCTTTTCATCCTCTGGGTGATGGGCGGAGTATTCCTGGTGCGCCGCTACCCGCGGCTGAAATGGGTCCACATTGGATCGATTGTGTACAGCATTTTCATTGAAGTTGTTCCGTGGCCGCCCTGCCCGTTGACCGTGCTGGAACAAATGCTGGAGGAACGTGCTGGCATAGCGGCCTATCATGGAACATTCCTTGTACATTATCTTGACTTATTGATTTATCCGAATGTGCCACTGACCTTGCTTGTTTTTGTGGCAGTGACATTTTGTACGGGCAATCTGCTCTACTACGTTTTTGCCTGGCGAAATAGAAAGCTGAGGAGTCTGCGCTCCCCCACTAGTTAATTCCAGAGCAGTAGCGCTGCTCGCCGCTGCTGAGAGATATGGGCAAAGGGAAAGAGAAGATCGCAAGAGGTGCGAGACCTGCGGCTTCCGCGCTAGTCAATTTCGACGGTCTCGAAAACAGGATCTTTGAGGCCCTGGATGGAACTCCCGCCGGTGGTCTCAAGTTCCAGCACAATGATTTCATTTGCACCGGTCCGGAGCCAGGGGGCAGGGCAAAAGAGCGTCTGCTGCGGGCCGATTTTCCAGAAGCGGCCCAGGTGGTGGTCATTGACCCAGACGTGCCCCTTGCCCCAGCCGCGCATGTCCAGGAATGTGTCGCCCAGGTTTGCCAGTTGAAAACTGCCGCGATAGAACCGCGGGCCGCGCTTGGGCCTGCTTGAGAATTGCAATCGGGTCAGGTTGTCGAGAGGGATCGGAAAAATCTGCCAGCCTTTCAGCTCTATTCCGTTCAATGTCACTTTTTCAGTGATCCCCTTGCGATCGTTCACCATGTGCGGGCCGTAATTTATTCGGCCCATATTTTCAACGAGGATATCCATGGGTTGGGCAGGGGCCAGGCTCACGTCGGCTGCATTCTGTTTGAAGCGGCGGTCAAGTTCCGCCAGCTTGCTGTCGCCCTGGTAGATCAAGGCGTAGTCGCTCATCCTGGTGATGCTCAACCGTCCCTGGGTGGGGCGCTCGGGGGACCAGCGGTAAAGGATAAATCCGTAGGACTGCCCAACAGACTCCATTGACTTCGGCGTGTCGGAGTTGATGGGATTGCCGAGCAGGCTGTCGAGCCTGGCGCTTTCGGCCAGGTCAAACCGGGGAATGGAGATCACCGGCAGCGGCGCCGGCAATGGAGGAATGGTTGTTGCGAGCGATTGCTGGTGGATGAGCTTCTGCAAGTCAAAATACTTGGCGCGCGGGCGGCCGGCCTCATCGAGCGGAGCATCGTAGTCGTAACTGGTAACGTCGGGCTGGTACGCCTGCCCGAAATTCGCTCCGTTCATAAAGCCGAACGACGTCCCGCCGTGGAACACGTAGAGGTTGAACGAAACCCCGTTTGAAAGCATCCATTCGACGCCGTGCATCAGGTTCTGAAGGTTGCCTCGGTGATGGATTTCGCCCCAGTGGTCAAACCATCCGGGATAGAACTCGGCGCACATGCGCGGGACGTTGCGGCGAAAGCGGGCAAAACTCTCAAACTGTGTGGCGGGGTCCGAATCGAAGTTGATAAATGAAAGAACATCGGGCAGCGTGCCGCCTGAAAGCATGCGCGGTGTGGGCCCGTCGGCGGTGAAGAGCGGCACGTCGAAGCCGGCATCGATAATTATTTTCCGGATGGCGCGCATATAGATGTGATCGTTGCCGAAGGACCCGTATTCATTTTCGATCTGCGTCATGAGGATAGGGCCGCCGTGGGTGATCTGAAGCGGTGCAAGCTCCGCGCCGACGTGTTGCATGTAGCGCCGCGCGGCGCTGAGAAATCGCGGATCGGTGCTGCGGACGCTGATTCCGGGTGTCGCGAGCAGCCACGCGGGAAACCCTCCGAAGTCCCATTCCGCGCAACTGTAGGGTCCGGGACGAAGCATCACCCATAAACCTTCTTCCTGGGCCATGC
>DASSJE010000533.1:0-26436 GCA_035691365.1 Terriglobia bacterium | reverse complement strand
ATGATGGGCCTTGATGTTATCAACCCGCCCGACACCAAGCTTGAGGCGGTCGTTACGGACCTCCAGGGGAACCTGATCTGGTATTACCAGTTCCCGGAAGAGTCCACGACGTACGCATTCCCGTTCCCGATGAAGGAGTTTTTGCCGAACGGCGACATCCTCCTCAACCTCGCGCCGGCTGGGGGAGGGGACGGGGCGCCGGGAGACCTCCGGGAAATCGACCTGACTGGAAACACGATCCGTGATATGACCACGGCCGAATTAAATACGCGGCTCGCGAACGCGGGCTTCAGCTTGCAAGTCAACGCCGTAACCCACGATGTCCTGCCGCTGGCCAACGGCCACATCATTCTGCTGGCCAACCACTACCGCCCTTATCAAGGGGTGAGTGTGGTGGATGACGCCATCGTTGACATTGACCAGAATTGGAATCCCGTCTGGGTCTGGGATACCTTCGACCACCTGGACATCAACCGGCGGCCGGAAAACTGGCCCGACTGGACCCACTCGAATGCCATCCTCTACTCGCCGGACGATGGGGACCTGATCTTATCCATGCGCCACCAGAACTGGATCATCAAGATCGACTATCAGGATGGAAAAGGGTCGGGCAACGTCCTATGGAGGCTGGGTTATCAGGGTGATTTCACCCTGCAGGGTGGAACTTCGCCCCAAGATTGGTTCTTCGCCCAGCACGCCCCCAAAATCATCAGCCCGAACAGCTCAGGCATTTTTGACATGGCCGTCTTTGACAACGGCAATTGGCGGCGTCTTGATGACGCCGGGGATGAGTGTTTCGCTCCAGGCGAGCCCCCATGCCACAGTCGTGTGCCCATTTTCCGGATCGATGAAATCAACAAGACCGCGACAATCACCTGGGTTGATAACCTGTCAGCGTATTCGGTATTTGGCGGTTACACCCAGCAACTGCTGAACGGTGACATCGAATTTGACCTCTGCGCCTTCACGTTGGGACCGAGCAGCGCGCGGTTGATGGAAGTTACTCCGGATCCCACGCCGCTGACCGTTTGGCAACTTGACATCGCCAACCAGAATGCTTACCGGGCTTTCCGCATTCCGAGTCTTTATCCCGGCGTGCAGTGGTAAGGTCCGGCCGGAACTCCGCAACAGGCCAAAAGGGAGCCGGAGAGAATTTTTATTGCAACTCGAAGCTTCATGCAGAGCTGTTCCTGTGAGGCCCTGCCCCGCTACATTCCCGCCATGGGTTCAGAAACCTGATTGACCCTCTCGCGGCCGTCACTCCCGAAAAACTCTTTACAACCCGATCCAAGCCGTTTACACTACCGCCCCATTGGATGTTTTGGTGGACGAGAGCTCAGGCACGTAAGGCGCTTTCGGCCGGGGGGATAAGACGGTGAAGTTCAAAAGCATCCGGTGGTGTGTGTATTTAGCGCTGTTCCAGGCCGTCCTGGCCTTTAATTGTGGTCAGAACCAGACGTTCAACATCATCCCGGTCAAAGACTCGAGCGGGGTTACGGTAACTGTATCCCCGGGCTCCGCCGCTGTGATGGCCGGCCAGACACTGCAATTAAGCGCCAATGTGACAGGGACCACCGACAACGGCGTCTCCTGGACCATCTACAGCGCCGGCGCCAGTGCAGGGGCGATTGACTCCAGCGGTCTTTATAAGGCCCCGAACACAGGGCTCGCGGCACCTGTCAAGATTCAGGCGGCAAGCCTGGCCAATCCCACCAAGACCGCCGAAGCCATGGTGTGGGTGCTGGCCCCGGGAACGGTGACCCATACCAACAATCCATTGGTGGCGCAGTATTCGATGATGGTTCCCGACGGCGGCAGCGTCAAGATTGAATTCGGGCCGGATACTTCCTATGCGCTCGAAACATGGACGCAAAACGCACCCTCCGGCGGCGGGCCGGTGAACATTCTGGTGGCAGGGATGCGGGCCTCCAGCACCTATCACATGCGCGCGATGGTTGCTCTGCCCGATGGGCAGCAATTCCAGGATGTTGATCATACTTTTCAAACCGGGGCCCTGCCGGCAAACCGCATACCTGCCATCTCTGTGAGCCAGCCTGGCACTCTGGCGCCTAATTCAGGAGTCGAATTGCTTGATCTCGTCAATGCCGCTGGTGTCACAGGCAATCCATTGCAGGCTGTGGTTACAGATCTAAAGGGGAATGTGATCTGGTACTACGACATTGACCCCGACGGATCTACCGGCGCCCTGCCCTTCCCGATCAAGCTGCTGCCCAATGGCCATTTTCTGATCAACGCCACGCCTCCGGGCTCCGGGGGCACAGGAGGGCCGGGCGTCCTGATGGAAAGTGATCTTGCAGGAAACACTATTCGCTCCATGACGAGCGCCGAATTGGCCAGCCGCCTGACCACCGCAGGTTTCAACCTGGTCCCCCATGCCATGCATCACGATTTCCTGCTGCTCCCCAACGGGCATCTAATCATCCTCGTGGACCACACGAAGGATTTCACGGACCTTCCGGGTTATCCCGGTACAACCTCTGTACTGGGCGATGCGTTAATCGAGATGGACCAGAATTGGCAACCTGTGTGGGTTTGGGACACTTTCGATCACCTTGACGTCAACCGTCATCCACTCGCCTTCCCGGATTGGACCCATGCGAATGCGCTCATCTATTCCCCGGACGACGGCGACCTGCTGCTTTCCATGCGGGACCAGTCCTGGGTGATTAAGATCGATTACCAGGATGGCAAGGGGATGGGCGACATTCTTTGGCGGCTTGGCTATCAGGGCGATTTTACGTTGGCTTCGGGAGGTGCTCCGGCTGCTTGGGCTTATGGTCAGCACGACATTCAAATCGATAATCCAAACAGTTCGGGCATTTTCAACTTGAGCATGTTTGACAACGGATGGATCCGTGTCATGGACGATAACGGCGATCTGTGTGGCAGTTCAGGCCAGCCCGCGTGTTATAGCCGTGCTGTGGTGTTCCAGGTCGACGAGGCCACTCGAACAGCCAGCGTCATTTGGCAGGATACCAACCTGCCCTATTCACTCGCCCTGGGAAGCGTACGCTTTCAGACCAACGGTGACGTGGAATTTGACGAAGGCTTCCTTCCCGCTTCTCCGTGGAAGACCGTTGTGCAGGAGGTAACGCACGAAATCAGTCCGCAGCTTGACTGGCAGCTCGAAGTGGATGGCCAGCCCGGCTACCGTGCTTTCCGTATTCCAAGCCTCTATCCCAACGTACAGTGGTGAACTCATCCGCGCGGGCCCTGTCGCCCGGCCGCGCGGCTTTTTGGGTCTCGATGCATGAGGGCGTCAGCGATTCCGCAGAGCTTCCCTCTCAGGCTTGCGCCGCCTGCCGTCGGTGAATAAGATAGTGTCTTCACCGGAGGTTTCTGCTCATGGCCGACCCTACGTCGCTTTCCATGCCCGCCGTTCAACCGTTGACCGTGCTAACGGAAGTGGAGCAGATGTTCCAGGCGGCAGCGCGCGAGTTTGCCGAAAAGGAGATCGGCCCGCACGTTGAAGCCATGGACCGCGATGGCGTGTTCCGGCCGGAACTGATCGAAAAGTTTTTCGAGCAGGGCTTCATGGGCCTGGACATTCCGGAGTCTTACGGCGGCAGCGGGGGATCCATCTTCATGTCCGTTCTGGCCATCGAGGAGTTTTCGCGCGTGGATGCTTCCGCCGGCGTGGTAATCGACGTTCAGAACACACTGGTCTCCAACGCCATTCTCCGCTGGGGCACGGAAGGTCAGAAGAAGGAATTCCTGCCCCGGCTGGCGCGTGACACCGTAGGCTCCTACGCCCTCTCAGAAGCTGGCTCGGGCAGCGACGCGTTTGCTCTCGAAACACGGGCCGCCGAAGACGGTGACAGCTACGTGCTGAACGGCCGCAAGCTGTGGATCACCAACGCCAGGGAAGCCGGCCTCTTCATCATCTTTGCCACTCTCAACCGCGACCTGGGCTATAAAGGCATCACGGCTTTTCTGGTGGACCGCACGACGCCCGGTCTCATGGTGGGCCGGAAAGAAGACAAGCTGGGCATACGGGCGTCATCCACCTGCGAGCTCCTTCTAGAGGATTGCCGCGTGCCCCGGCGGAACATGCTGGGCGAGACGGGCAAAGGCTACAAGGTGGCGATCGAAACGCTCAATGAAGGGCGCATCGGCATTGCCGCGCAGATGGTGGGCGTGGCGCAGGGCGCATTCAGCCACGCCCTCGATTACGCGCAGGAACGCCATCAGTTCGGCAAATCCATCAGCGAATTCCAGGCCATCCAGTTTCAACTGGCCACGCTCGCCACGCGCATTGAGGCCGCCCGCCTGCTGGCCTGGAACGCCGCGCGCCTCAAGGATGCCGGCAAGCCTTTCCTTAAGGAAGCGGCCATGGCCAAATATTTCTGCTCCGAAGTGGCGGAGCGCGTGGCCTCAGAAGCCATTGAAATCTACGGCGGCTACGGCTTCACCAAAGACTATCCTGCAGAGAAATATCTTCGCGACTCGAAGATCGGCAAAATCTACGAAGGCACAACCTTTATGCAGCTCCAGACCATCGCCAAGGCCCTGCTGGGGCGATAGGGAACCCTCCGGAAGTGGCTGGATTTTTATGTTGCTGAGCCTGAGGCGGATGCCTTCGGGCGTAACCTACGACCTTGCCATTTTTCTCAGGAGGGTCCGAACGGCTTCCGCGTTCGCCCCTCTGGGATCGAGTTTCAAGTAGTTTTCGTATTCGCGGCGCGCATCGCGGGCCATGCCGGCCTTCTGCAAATTCACCGCCAGATCGTAATGTGCCTTGGCGCTGTCCGGCTGGAGCTTCAACGCTTCTTTACACTGTTCAATGGCGGCGTTGTAATTCTTTCTGGCGTTATAAGCTTCGGCCAGGACCAGGCGGGTCGAGGCGTCGGAAGGATTGTCACGCAGGTACTGCTCATAGTGCCCCACGGCTTCGTAGAGCTGACCTGACTGCCTCAGAGCGTTGGCCAGTGCCAGGCGCGCGTCACTGTAATTGGCGTTGTCTTGCAGCGCTTCCCGCAGTTCTTTGATGCCATCATTCTGCTTGTTCTCATTCAGCAGCGCTGAGCCCAGCACAAAGTGCCCCTCGGCCAGGTTGGGAGTCAATTTCAGGGCTGCGCTGGCTTCCCCTGCGGCGCCTGCAAAGTCTCCGGACTTCTCCAGAAGCCGGGCCAGTTCCAGGTGCGCCTGGGGATCATCCGGCTTGCTCTTGAGAGACTGGCGCAGCGCTTCAGCAGCCCCGCTGGTGTCGCCCATTTTCAGCAATGCAGCTCCCAGCTTGGCCGCAATTTCCGGGTTCGAGGGCTTCATGGCCAGCGTCTGGCGGTAAACCTTGGCCGCCGACTGGTAATCCTTCTTCGCAACCAGCGCGTCGGCAAGCTGAAGTTCATATTCCACGGAAGTCGGGTCGAGCTTCACGGCCTGCTCTATCACTTCCACGGCGCCCTGTGGGTCGCCATTCGCTTCCAGGACTTTGGCCAGCCGCAGCCGCAAATTCAGGTCGTTCGGCAGCATGCCCAGAGCGTCGCGATAGGTGGGCACCGCAAGCTGATAATTTTTCTGCGCTGCCAGCAGGTCGCCCAGCGCCTCCAGCGCCTCCGCAAATTTAGGCTGCAACTCGATAGCTTTTTGCAACGCGTCCTGCTCCGCTTTGGTGTTGCCGGCGGCTTTCAACGCCAGGGCCAGCCGGTATTGGATTTGCGCGTTTTTGGTGTCCAGTTGGGCCGCAACCTGGTATTCGTCCAGGGCATCCGTTGTTTTCCCCGCGGACAAGTAAGCGTTGGCCAGGGCCAGATGGGCGGAGGGATCTTTGGGCCGGAGCCTGACGGCCTGCTGGTAATCCATGATAAAGCGTTGAAGGTCTCCCTGGGCTTCCAAGGACTCGGAAAGGTTCTGGCGGAAGCTCGCCGTCTCGGGAGAGAGTTTTTTGGCCTGCTTGAGTTCCGCCACGGCCCCGGTCAGGTCTCCGGTCTTTCGCAACACCAGCCCAAGGCGTTCATGGAGGTCCGCATCGTCCGGCTTGAGGTGCAAGGCCTCGTGATACTGGTTCACAGCAGCCTGGTAATTTCCCACCGAGAGATACGTAGAGGCCAGTTCCGTGTGAGCGGCTATGTCGTCCGGGCTCTGCTGGATCACGCGCTTCATTTCCTTTTCCGCATCGGCAAAGTCTCCGGAATCGCGGTAAGCCAGCGCCAGGTTGAACCGGTAGACCGTCTGTTCCGGCCGCAGTGAAACTGCCTGGCGGTACTCGTAAATTGCCGGGATCAGGTTGCCGGTGGCTTCGAGCGCGGTTGCAAGATTGTAATGGAGGTGGGCGTCGTCAGGGCTCAGATTGATGGCCTCCTGCCACTCCTTGATGCTGTCGGCATATTGCCTTTCGAGCGTCAGTGCGTCCGCCAGCCCCGCGTGAATGTCAGCATCCTTGGGAGCCAGCCTCACGGCCTTCTGATAGGCTTCCACCGCCTCCTTCATTTTCCCGGAGTGCAGCAAGGTCTGCGCCATGGCCGCCTGAACGTCGGCATTTTTCGGGTCTTGCTCCAGCGTTCGCTGATATTGCTGGAGGGCTTGCTGATAATCTCCCTGGGTTGCCATGACTCGCGCGATGCTGGCCAGCGCACGGCTGTCATTGGGGTGCTGCTGGAGTTCCGCGCGGTACTCTTTGAGCGCCTGCGGAAGCTGGCCGACGCTCTCATAAAGCGCTCCCAGGGCGCGATGAATTCCTTCCTGGCCGGGAGCCAGTTCGAGCGCGCGCTGGTATTCCCGGATGGCATTGCCCACGTCCTGCTGGGCGGCCAGCGAGTTCCCCAGGCCGTAATGGGCCTCGGCGGAGTTCGGCGCCAGGCTCAAAGCCTTGCGATAAGCGCTTTCAGCCTGCTTCCATTTCTGCTGTCGCGAAAACTGATTGCCCTGCCTGAGGTAATCGATGGAGGCGGCAGGCTTCGTCTGGGCGGCCGCCACCACGCAGATCATGGCCGCCACGGCAAGCAAAAGCCCACCCTTTGCCACAAAAAAGCGACTGCCCATCTCCCGGCGCCTCTCTTAAATAGAATACACCCGCGCGCAGGAAAAAGAGATGGTCTGCCTCGAGGATCGCCCGCCCCGCAGGCAGTGTCAGGTGGTTCCGGGGCTGGGAATTGCGGATGAGAGCCGGGTGAGTGGAAACGCTGGGAGCGGCCGAAGCGGCGCAAGGCCCTCCGACCTTCGTCATCGTGTTTGATTTCCTGGAATCTCAATCAGTGGCTGGCTTCCGGGCCCGCATGGGTCTGGCTCTGTCCCGGCGGAATGGCGGGATGCCCCGCCGGCAGCGTTCCCGTCGAGCCGCCATGGCCGCCCATTCCCTGGCCACCCGCCGGCGCGCTGGAGACCACTTTCCATTCCCGGCCGTCCAGCTTTAATTGATATCGAACTTCAACACTGCTGTTGGCGTCCGCTTTGGACACGAACTTGGCCAGCGCATCGGCCGAGTCGTCCGTGTACTTCACGTTTACAATCTCGGTGTTAAAGTTCTTCATCGACAGGTTGGGATTATTCCTCAGGTGGGTCTCGATGGCGCCCTTGATGGCATCATTCGATTTTAACCCGCCTGCCATGCTGCACGCAGAAAGCAGTAAGGTTCCCACAATTAGAGCAATAGAAAATTTACGCAATGGTTTTTCTCCTTTGGATAAATAAAGCTACAATAATTCGTCGAGAGTTGTCAAAGGGCTGGAGAGTCCCGTTAGTGGCAAACACGTCGCGCTTCTTGTGATGTGTGCGGCTGATGCGCGCCATCCAAGTAGCATCGCGCCCATTGCATCGAGGTCGAAAATTGTACATACCCGAATTTAGCCATCAGAAAGACCGCGCAGCCGCATTGGAATTTATGCAGGCGAATCCTTTCGCCATCTTGGTTTCCGCGGGCGATGGAACGCCGTTCGCCACGCACATCCCCGTGCTGGCCACTGAAGCCGCAGGCGGAATCCTGCTGCGCGCGCACGTTGCCCGTGCCAATCCGCACTGGAAAATGCTGGAGCAGGACCAGGAGACGCTCACCATCTTTCACGGCCCGCACGCTTATATCTCGCCCAGCCTTTACGGTTCGCGCGAAAGCGTGCCCACATGGAACTACGCCGCCGTCCACGCCTACGGCCGCGCGCGCGTCTTTCACGACCCCGAAGCGCTCACGGCTGTCCTGCTTGAAACCATTGACCGGTTCGAGCAGGCCTACCTCGACCGGTGGCGCGATCTGAATGAAAATTACCGCGCCAAAATGCTGGGCAACATTGTGGGTTTTGAAATTCCTGTTGACCGCCTGGAAGCAAAATTCAAGCTCAGCCAGAACCGCCCCAAAGCCGACCAGGCGCGCGTCATCCAGTCGCTCGAATCAAGCGCCGACACCAGCATCTCCGGCGTTGCGAAGCTGATGAGGGGCCAGGGCCTGGGCCATTAGCGCCGGCACCTGCGGCTTGCAATTCTTACCTCTATTTTGCTTATGCCCTATGCCGCCTGAAAGCGCGGCCAAAACACTTCACTGATGAACGTTTCAATGGTAGTTGGCGTGGTATTGGCGGCGGAGCGAGGTTCGAGCGCCACCATGTACCCGCTGTTCAGCGCCTCCGCCATTTCCAGCAGCAGGCTGACCACGCTCTTCGACATTCCCATCTGCGTCAGTGCCGGGCGAAGCATCATGTCCGGTACCTTTGTATAGCTGAGGCCCGGCTTCCCAATGGCATTGCCGATGATGGGCGCAATTTCGCAATAGGTCAGGTCGCGCTGGCCCAGCAGTTCACGCGGCTGCTTGCCCGTGAAGTCCCGCCTCAGCAGCAGCTCCGCAGCGGCAGCGCCAATATCCCGGGTGGCGATCATCGGCAGGGGCAGATCAGCACGCACCGGCCCGGCCAGCATGCCGAGCTTCTGAATCACTGCAACCTGCGGCAGCAGGTTCTCCATAAAATAGCCCGCCCGCAGAAAAATCGCGTCCAGGCCCGCAATGGCGCTCAACTTCTCTTCCAGACGATGAAGTCCCTTGACGGGCCCCGTTTTTTCAGGCTTGTCCGCGCCAATGCTGCTGAGCACCACAGCTTTCGGGACCTTGGCCTTCGAGAGGGCCTCCGCGAGCGCAGCCGAAACGCTCGCCTGGTAGGCCGGCACGTCCGGCTCAGAAATATTTGGCGGCACCATGGCATAGACTGCATCCGCGCCCTCAAAAGCCTTGGTCAGCGCGGCGGCGTCCGTAACGTCGGCAGTAAAAGCCTCCGCGCCTTTACTGGTGAGCTTCTCCAGGTGTGCCGCATTCCGCCCGATGGCGCGAACTTTTTCGCCGCCCTGGAGCAATTTATCGGCCGCAACACCCCCGGTGTTTCCGCTGGCCCCTACAATCGCAATCATTCAACCGACCTCCTCGATGGGATGTCTCTTTAGATGTCACCATCTGTCCAATCGGTTCACGAATCGGCAGGGAGCCGCACAAATTGGAAGTCAAATGCCTGCGCCGCGCTTTTCCCCACCCGCTACCAGGCTCTAGCGCGCTCGGCTTGCCGCGCCGGCACAAGCCATAGACTCGCCCGGCGACACCATGTTAGTCTGTGCGCCGGGATTGAGCGCGGGGCTGTGCGCTCCCGGCTCGTTGAAGCAATGCCCGTTTATCCTGCCGTCAGGAGGACCACCATGGACCGCAGAAAATTTATCGAGGCCGGCACTACGCTTTCCCTGGGGGCCTTTGCCGGAATGGGCGCGCCGGAAGCGGGCTCCGCCGCGGCCGTGCCTCTGCCTTCCCCGGCTCCGCTGGCCTTTCGCGATGAGCCCAGCCAATTGAAAATCACCGGCGTGCGCATGGTCCGCCCCAGGCCCGTAGAACCTTTGCCCGCCTACAAGCCCGCTCCGGGTTCCTGGAGTACGGGTGGCGTGCTGGTGGCGAATCCTATGTCCATTTATCCCCGATACAAGGCAAAGCGAAGCTCCTTTATGGCAGACGACCTGGGGCCGGATGCCGTCGAGATTTCAACCGACAAGGGAATCAAAGGCATCGGCTTTGGTGGGCCGGGCTGCAGCTTTGTGATCGAGCGGCACCTCACCAAATTGCTGATGGGTGAAGACCCTTTCAAAGTGGAAGAGCTTTGGGACATCATGTGGCGCTCCACGCTCTACTACGGGCGCAAGGGGCTGGTGATCAACGCCATCAGCGCCGTTGACCTGGCGCTGTGGGACATCATCGGCAAGGCCCTGGGCATGCCCGTCTATAAATTGCTGGGCGGCGAAACCAAGTCGCGGATCCCCGCCTACTGCACGGGCAACGACGTCGAACAGCACATCAAGTTCGGGTACAAGAGGCTGAAGCTCGCGGTTGCCTACGGGCCGGCCGACGGCCGCGAAGGGCTGAAGAAAAACGTCGAGTTGGTAAAGCAAACCAGAGAAGCGCTGGGGCCCGACGGCGACATCATGCTCGATTGCTGGATGGCGCTCACCGAAGACTACACCATCGAATTCGCGGAGATGGTTGCGCCCAACCGCGTTTACTGGATGGAAGAGGTCCTGCCTCCCGACGATTACGACGGCTTCAAGCGGCTCCATTCGCGAATCAAAACCACCAGGCTGGCCACCGGCGAGCACGAGTACACGCGCTGGGGATTCCGCCTGTTGCTGGAATACAACGCCGTGGACGTCTGGCAGCCGGACATCACCTGGTGCGGCGGGCTCACCGAGCTGCGCCACATCGCCGCGCTGGCCGGCGCCTACAACATTCCGGTGATTCCGCACGCCGGATGGTCGCACGGTGGCGCGCACTTTATCATGGCCACCACCAACAGTCCGTGGTGCGAAATGTTCCTGCCGCCCCCTGGCGGCCCGCCGGAGGTCTACCAGCGGTTTGAAGAAGAGAACCATATCACCCGCGGCCCAGAGGGCATTTACATGCGGCCGCCCGACCGCCCGGGCTTCGGCTGGGAGTTGCTGGTCGTCTAGGAGGTTGCTGAAAAATGCTTCAGAGTCCGTCATTCCAAGCGAAGCGAGGAATCTGTTTTTGATCGAGCGGTTGAAAACAGAGCAGAATCCTCGGACCAAAAAAGAACGTCGCTCCTCGGAATGACGTTTGTGGGCGTTTCTCAGCGACCTCCTGGCCGGATGAAATCAATACGATCGTGCAAGGCCGTGAAATTCGACTTCGTTACTCAAGAGGAAAAGCTCATGAATGCTCATTCAAGAAACCTCCGGCTCCTGGCGCTGGTGATTGCAGTTTTTGCTGGAGCAGCAGGATTCCTTCACGCCGCGCCTGCGAATATTTCTTTCTCTCAATCTGCTGCGTCAGTTGATGCCTACAACTTTGTGGAAATAACTGTTCACGTCACTTCCCCGGACGTCAGGAATCCATTCATTGAAGCGAGCGTGGGGGGGCAGTTCGCCATGGCCGGCGGCGCCGCGACGCAGGTGAACGGCTTTTGTGATTCCGCAGACGGCAGCGTGTTTCGCATTCGGTTCATGCCGGACAAACCGGGCGACTACGCCTACACGGTGACCTACAGGCAAGGCGATTTCACCAGGTCCCACCAGGGGACCTTCCGGGCGATTGACGCGCATCTCAACGGGATTCTTCGCGTCGACCCGAAATACCCCTGGCACTTTATCTGGGAAGGAACGAGGCAGCACTATTTCTGGAACGGCACAACCGCGTTCCTGATGATGGGCTGGAAGGATGACGGCATCATTCGCGGCATCATTGACCGCCTCTCGTCGCTTGAGGTAAATCGCGTCCGTGTGCTGCTGGCGGGGCGGGCTGGGTATAGTTTCTGGGGCGAGCCCATCCTTCCAACCGGCGAGTTCCAGCCTTTTCTGAACGCCTGGGTCGCCGCCCGGCCCACCAGCGTTGACAACCCGGGCTTCGACTACACGCGCTTCAACATAAAATATTTCCAGAAGTGGGACCGCATGCTGAAGTACGCGCGCTCCAAAAACATGGTCATCTCCGTGGTCATGGAGTGGAACGATTCCAAGGTGCATCCTGCCGCCCTCAGCGCGGATGAAAAGCGCTACTTCAGTTACGCGGCGGCGCGCTTCAGCGCTTTTTCAAATATCACCTGGGACCTGGGAGACGACATCAGTTCCTTCCGCAGCCTGGACTGGTCACACGTGATGGGCGCGCTGCTGGTGGAAAAGCTCGACCCTTATCATCATCTCGGGACCGATCATCCGGTGGACAACACCCAGCAGGACCGTACCGCAAAATGGTTTGGTTTTACCTCTTTTCAGGAGTGGCACCAGCCTTATTATCCCTGGATGCTCCACCAGCGGCAGTTGCAGGAAGCGACCGGCCGGATCATTCCGCAGGTGGACGAAGAGTACGGGTACGAGGACCATTATCCCGTCTGGAGCCCCAACTTTCCCGATGGCCAGTCGGCTGAGGCCCTGCGGCGCGCGGCGTGGGAATTCTCCATGGCAGGGACCTACCAGACCACCGGAGAAACCGCCAAGCGCGGCACCGGCGTCTGGCCGGACACCGGAGGCGGCTGGGTGAACGGCCGTGGCGACAGCAGCATGGTGATGCTGGGCGGTTACGCTCACATGGTCGATTTCTTCACCAGCTTCGACTGGTGGAAAACCAATCCTGACGACTCGCTGGTGACGCACGGCGACTACTGCCTCGCGGATCCCGGAGAAATTTATGTGATCTACCTGCCCATGGCCGGCTCCGTGAAGGTGAAGCTTGAGCCGGGGACTTATAATGCCGAGTGGTTCAATCCGCGCACGGGCGAGAAAACTCCGCTGCCCGATGCCGAGGGACCGTCGTGGACATCGCCCACGGCCGCCGACAGCGGCGATTGGGCGATTCTCCTTCAGAAAAAATAGTCGGCTGCGAATCGGATGGCTCCGGGCAAGTCTATTCGGCAATGTTGAAAATCTCGCGGTAGCCGGACTCGACAAGCTCGACAAACTTCTGGTAGTTGGCCTGCCATTCCTTGTTGCCCATCACTTTCGGCATGGCGGCCTCATGGGCGCTCAGGCTGGGGGCTTTCAATTCCAGGACCAGAGTATAAAACGGTCCCACCAGATCGGTCAGGATGCGCTGGTCCACGTCCACGCCCGCGCGCTTCTGGATCGCGATGCCTTCCTTCATCAGGGCGACGGCCTCTTTGCTCTTTCCAAACTTCAACCGGAACACGTTGCGGATGACAATCATGTGCAACTCCTCTCTTAAGGCAATTTAAATCGTGGGGATTTGGCCGCTTGTGATTATAACCCGAGCGCCTCCAACCGGCCAGCACGGGCATCATGGCGGGTTGTGCTTGACACGACAGGGCGGGAGATATACGTTTTGTGGTCAAGTGGAAGCTCAAAACATTAATTCCATGACAAAGGTGCTTGGGAGTAGAAGATGATCCCGGATCAGTCCGCGGGCAAAGAGGATGCAATCAATGCGGTCGTTGATTCGATTCGGTCCGGGTAAGAGCAAGCAATAAAAAGGAAGGTCCGATGAAAAACATTCAAGAACACCTCGGGATTCTGCTCTTTTCCTTCTTGATGTTCGGTTCCTGCTGCCTCGCGGCGAAATCCGCCCCGGCCGCCGGCGGCAGGCATCTCTACGTTTCGATGATGGGAAGCGACTCGAACCCCGGAACGAAAGAAAAACCTTTCAGCACCTTGCAGCACGCCGCCGCCGTGGCCAAACCGGGAGACACGGTGGATGTTCGCGGGGGAACGTATTGCCAGCGTCTGACCATTACGACTTCGGGCAGCGCGGCCGGGGGCGACATCACGCTCCGGAGCGAGCCCGGCGAAAAGGCCATCCTGGATGGAGGTTGTTTATTTCCCAAAAATGGTTCCAGCGGGATGATCTCGTTACATAACGTCAGTTACGTAACAATTCAAGGTTTTGAAGTTCGCAATTATAAGACCAATAACCCCAGGAGCGCTCCTTTTGGAATTCGCTTTGACGGCCACGGGTCCCACATCAGGATACTCGACAACGACGTTCACAGCATCCAGCAACTCTACCAGGGGTTTAACAAAATCGGGAGCGGGGCCAACGGGTTTGGCATCGCGGTTTACGGCACCGACGCCGCGGCTCCCATCAGCGATCTCACCATCGAGGGAAACCAGGTCCACGATCTGCACACCGGGTCAAGCGAGTCTCTGGTGCTGAACGGCAACGTGACACACTTCCGGGTAGCCCGAAACAGAGTCTACGAAAACGATAACATCGGCATCGACATCATCGGCTACGAGCCGACGGTGAAAGATCTCAAAGTTGACCGCGCGCGCGACGGCGTGGTGGAGGAGAATCTGGTTTACGACATCAGCTCTGAGGGCAACCCTGCCTATGGACTTTCGCCTTCCCGACGCGGAGACGCCTCATCCGACGGGATTTACGTGGACGGAGGGACGCGGGTTGTGATCCAGAGAAACATTATTCACGGCGCGGACTTCGGAATTGAAATGGCGAGCGAGCACCTCGGGCGCAACACGAGTTACATCATCGCGCGCAACAACCTGATCTATTTCTGCCACAACGCGGGCATTTCCATTGGCGGCTACGATGAGCGTCGCGGCGGTTCCAATCATGTGACCATCGTGAATAACACCTTGTACATGAACAACGCCTGGCGCGTGGGAACCGGAGAGTTCTTCATGCAGATGCACATGCAGAACAACATTTTTGAGAACAACATTGTTTACATCGGCGCGCCTGCGAGTGCCACACACAGCCGCTCGGGGCCGGTGAATCCGAACACTCCCACCGTGACGATGGACCACAACCTGTTCTACTACGCGGGCGGCCCTGACGTGGTTGAATGGTCCTATAACGATAAGGCCTATGCCAGCTTTAAGGCTTTCCTGAAGGCGACCGGAGGCAGTCGCCAGATTTTCGCTGACCCGCAATTTGTCGATGTCTATAAGGAAGACTTTCATCTCCGCAGCGGTTCGCCGGCGATTGGCCGGGGCGCCAACCTGGGAGAAGCAGTGACAGGCGCCAGAGACCTGGACGGCCGGCCAAGAACCAAAGACGGCAAGATCGACATGGGCTGCTACCAGGACATGTAGAAGCCGCCCGGCCATCTTGGGCGCCCCGAGCGCCGCTGGAAAAACGCGGCCACCGTCATTTGCTCAATTCCACGGAAATCAGTTCGCCGTCGTTCGGATGGCCCTTGATGTCGTAGAACGAGATTCGCGCTTTCATCGTCTGAATCTGCGTGCAGGGATAGAGTTCGCCTGTCGGCTTGTAGTTGAGCGCACTGAATTCGATCTGGAAGTAATTGTCGGTATAGAGATGCAGCTCCCGTTGCTGAGTCTTAAATTCCATGTCGACCGAAATGCCGGAACACGGGTCTCCAACCAGCCAGAAGAATGGGTGAAACGTCCCGCGGCCTTAACCTTGAACGCGGCCAGGACAGGGGGACTGAGGCGCAACCAGCGATTCGTGAACCAATCGACCGTCGGCAGGCATCTAAAAAGGTACCCCATGGAGCCGGCGCGTTCGAAGCGTAAAAGATTCGGAGCAAGTGGAAACTCCGGTGCCGTGGCGGCCGAAAAGCCGCTGTCGCACAGCAAGCAATTCGAGCACGCCCCGTTCCTGCGCCGTTGGAGGCGAGATGCGTGGCAGACCTTCCGGGTCTGGCTGCCCGGAATTTTCCCGTGGCTTCTCAATGAAGCAGGAGGAATTCTATGGAACCAATGCATCAGGAGCTCTCACGTCGCAGTTTCTGCAAATGTTCAGCGGCCACTGCCCTGAGTGCAATAGCCTTCCTTACTCTGGGCCCGAAGCCCGCGACAGCTACGGACAAGATGTCACAGAAGCAAGCCGCCTACCAGGCGGCGCCGAAAGGCGACCAGGAATGTGACAAATGCAAGTTCTTTCAGCCGCCCGACGCTTGCACAACGGTCGATGGGAAAATAAGCCCGAACGGCTGGTGCAAGCTGTTTCAGCCAAAGGGTTGAAGGCGACCCGGACATCATCCCGCTGTGGGAGGCTTTTGGTCCGCGGGTGGCGCGCGCATCGCGCCGTTTGCCATGTGTGCCGGCGCGCGGTCGCATGGGGCGAGGCGGCACCGTATGACCCGTCGCGCAAAAGAAGGTTTGAACTGAATTTGTGACTTCTGCCGTGGGAACGGCGCTTCACCTGCTGACCGCTGCCTGCTGTTTTCTGACTCGTGTCACGGCCGGCGGTGCCGATCTTTTAGCGCGGCCCTCCGTGAACCTCGAACATTGCGGTGGCCCCACGGCCGGGTCGCTCGTTACAAAGCCTTCCTGGAGGTTAACACCACAAATGCGTTACAAGGGCGCTAGCCGTGCATCGCGCCGCGCGATGGGCGGCCGGCGCGGCTTTCGGTGTCGCGCTTCCAGTCTTCCAGGTGCGGGCCGGCGAGGCTTTTGGCGCGCTGGCGCAGGCCATCCATCTCATCGGCGGCAAGCGGCTTGAACTGCTGCGCGATGCGGACGTCGTCCTCGAGCTGGCCGATGGTGGTGCAGCCGATGGCCGTGCAACTGACGGGCAGGCTCAGCACGTAGCTGAGGCATTCGCGCGCGCTGAAGTCCTGCATGAGCTTGGCGTTGGCAAAATTCTTCATGCCCTGGATGCCCATGCCGCGCTCGGATGCGACGGGCAGCGTGAGGTTCTGGAAACTCAGATAGTGGGCATCCGCAATGTTGAGCGGCATCAGGATGGAATCGAACTTCTTGTAGGCCTCGAGCATGGCCAGGTGCACGTGCGGATCGTGGTGGCCCGTAAACCCGATGAAGCGGCACTTACCGGCTTTCTTCGCGGCTTCAAAAGCTTCGATGGCGCCGCCGGGGCCGAAAATCTGTTCCACCTCTTCCTTTTCATTCAGGGCGTGCATCTGCCAGAGATCGACGTAATCGGTGCGCAGATGCTTGAGGGAAGTTTCCAGTTCTTCCTCGGCGCCCGCGCGGTCGCGGCGGTTGGCCTTGGTGGTGAGGAAAATATGCTTGCGGAACTGCGGCAGCACCGCGCCGTAAACTTCCTCGGAGCGGCCGTCCCAGTAGTCGATCGAGGTGTCAAAATAATTGATGCCCAGGTCGTAGGCGCGCAGCGTGATGGCCTTGGCCTCTTCAAACGAAATCAGCGGAAAGCGCCCGCCCGCCTGCCCGATCACCGTGACCTTCACGCCCGTCTGGCCAAAGGTGCGCTGCGGAATGCCGCCCGATTTCGCTTTTGCAGGCCGCGCGGCTGCCGCCGTGGCAGCCAGGCCCGCAAATGCGCTTCCAAAAAATGTTCGTCGTCTCATACCGCCTCCTTGCCATTGAGATCAATCTCAAAATTTAAGAAGCCGTCGGGGCCGCTTGATGGCTCTTCCCGGTATGAATAGCTGGAACCAATACTACCCGCAAAGTTGCAACATGAGCTGTGCCGTTAGAATATTGCGCTGCCCACGAGTATATCCCAGTCGCGCAACCGCAGACAGAGGTTTGCTTGCTTTGAATTTAGACGGAAGAGTCTTTTAGCCAGGCGCTGCGGCGGCGTTCGACCGCGCCTACGCCTCCATCGTCCGCAGAGCCTCGGCAAGGTGGTCGCTGGCGCGGATGGCCACCGCGGTGACGGTGAGCGTCGGGTTCTTCTCGCAGTAGGAAGTGAAGCTCGCGCCGTCGAGCACCCACAGGTTTTTCACGTCATGCGAGCGATTGGTGGCGTTGAGCACCGAGCGTTTGGGGTCATTGCCCATGCGCACGGTACCCACCAGGTTTTCGCCGTCGAAATGCGGCTTGATATCATCGCTCCGCATGGCCAGCACCTTGCCGCCCGCCGCTTCGATGATGGCCCGGCATTTCTCCCGTTCATCGCGCACCATGGCCAGCTCATTTTCGCCCCACTCGAGGTGCATTCGCGCCTTGGGCAATCCGAAGGCGTCGCGTGCCACGGGATCAAGATCAACGTAGCTTTTTTCATTCGCAAGCATTTCGCCGTGCGCGCCCAGATAGACCATGGCCGGATAGATGCGCCGCACTTCCTCGCGATACTTTTCGCCGAAGCCCGGCACGTCGGCCGCGAAGTCCGGAATCTGCACCGGCCCGCTCTGCAGGTCAATCATGTAGCCGCGCGCAAAATTCCTGCCGGGACGCTCGTAATAGAAGTTGGGAATTTCGCCGTGCTCGCCGGCGCCGTCCTCGTTCATCACTTTGGCGCCCAGCAGACGTTCGATGTATCCCACTGCGCCGTCGTAATGCTCGCTCACCAGGTTTCTGCCCACCCAGCCGCTGCTGTTTGCAAGGCCCTGCGGGTACTCTTTGGATTTTGACATCAGCAGGATGCGCACGTCTTCCACCCCGCCGCATGCCAGCGCATAGGCGCGGGCGCGCACGCGATATTCCTTCCTGCTCTGGCGGTCAATAAACACCGCGCCGCTGCATCGCTTGCCGGTGGCGTCCACCTCGAGCTCGCGCACGATGGCGTCCCGCACCAGCGTCAGCCGGCCCGTCTTTTCAGCCGCGGGGATCGCCGCATTGGCCGAGGAATACGCAGCGTTGATGTCGCAGCCGCGCATGCAGAAACCGCAATAATGGCAGGCGCGACGGCCGCCGTAAGGCGCCGTGTTGATCGCCTTGCGCAGCGCGATCACGCGATAGTCCGCGCCCATCTTCGTCCGGCACGCTTCCCCGATCATCTTCTCGCCGCAGCGCAGTTCGAGCGGCTTGATGAACTGCCCGTCCGGCAGGGCTGCCAATCCGTCTTTCGCGCCGGCCACGCCCATAAAAGTTTCCGCGCGGTCGTAATAGGGGGCGAGTTCCTCGTACCCAAACGGCCAGTCATCGCCGATGCCGCGGTTTTTGAAATCCTTCGCGCCGAATCGCCAGGAGACGCGCGCCCACGTCAGTGTCTTGCCGCCCACCGCCGGCAGCAGCGCGTAATCGATGGGCTCGGCGGGACAGACCACCGGATTTTTCACATAGAGGAACCCGCTGTAATCGTTCTCGCCGTGCGACTTCCAGCGCCCGCGGAAAGGCAGTTCCCAGGGGGCAATGTGCGTGTTGAAGCGCGCCGGCGAAACCCAGTTGCCGGCTTCCAGCACCACCACGCGCAGCCCTTTTTCCGTCAGCTCTTTGGCTGCGATGCCGCCCGACGCGCCAGAGCCCACAATGCAGACGTCGTAGGTCTCTTTCGTGACGGCGGCCAGGTCCTGCTTTCCGGTGGATTGCCCCTGCGAACCAGACGCAGCAGGCAGGGCGCCGTCCGTTGCATGCTCGCCAGGAGAGGCTACAGAAGTCGTCCCGGGCGTTGCCGAAGCCGCTGCTTTCCCCGTCATCTCCCCGCAGGCGGGCATCACGCCGTCGTTCGGCCGGTTGCCCTTGTACTTCAAGTCTTCCATCAGGCCAATCTTCGACGTGTAGTAGCCCGTCGCCACGGCCCGCTTCGACTGCACAAAGAATTTTTCGGCCGGCGTTTTCGGCTTCGCCTCATGCGCGGCCAAGTCCTTCAGCAGTTCGTTCCGCTGTGGCTGTGAAATGGCGGCAAAGGATTTCCCAAAGCGTTCGTTGCAGGCCAGGTCCAGGGCCTTCAACCCTTCCGTCCAGGCCCGCTGCTCGGCGGGCCCCGCATAGGTCATTACAAAGTCGAGATAGTCCTTCACCTGGGCGGCGTAAGCACCCGGCGCAACGGTATCGTCGGGAATCAACGTCTGGGCCAGCGCGGAAACGGCGAATTTCTGCTGCTCCGTGAAAAAGCCTGAAACCGTGGCCCCGGCCCAATGGCTGATCTCATGCTGCAAAGGCGTTGCGGCTGCCGGCCGCCGGGGCAGCCATCCGCAGGCGGTTGCGGCGGTCGCCAGGCCCAGCAGGCGGCGGAGCGCCGCTCGACGGTCAAGCCCGTTCTTGCCGGCGTCTTTGCGTTTCGGGCGGGCCGCCGCTTTCTGCCGCGTCCGGGCTGGCTTTTTCATCTCGCATCTCCTGCTGAGGTCAAGCCTAGACGCACCCCGCCCTCGACGCTGTGATCAGCATCACACCGGGCCTTGAGCCTGCAATGGACCCAGCCCTACTCGCAGGCCGTCGAACTTCCGAGGCAAGTGATCTGCTCCAAGTGCTGAATCTTGATTGGCTTCTCGCCAGAAGAATCGCGGAGCACATTAACTTCAATTGCCGCCCGGCGGTAGGTGGTCCTGCCGATTTTGTTGCTCTGTGTCAGCGTTCCTGGAATCCTGAGGCGAAGAACGCCTTCCCTCTCGCTCAGAACGGCAGCATCGCGTTTGGCAACGAAACTGGAAGTGAAGGTCGGCGCCCCTTTTTGATCCAGATAGCCGTCCATGTGCCGCATAAAATCTTTCCAGCCGTCCGGCGTGAAGTTGTCGCGGGCCCGATTAAATCCTGCCGCATCGCCTTGCTGAAAGTTGAGGGCTGCAATCGCGGCCTTCTGGCCGGATTCAACAGCCGCGGCTCGGTCCGATGCGGTTTGCGCCGCAGGGTGTGCCCAAGAGGGAAAGCTGACGAGAACTGCCATGATCGCAATGCTTAGATTCGCACGCACTGGTCACCTCACATTCCGCTGCTCCAGGCTTTGCCCAGGTTTACAGCTTCCATCCACCTCTGGCGGCCAGCATACCCCTGGCGCCGTGATGATTGCAATGCACGAACGCGTGGCGCCCTCAAAGGGCGAATCCCCCCTGGTATGATGACTTGATGACAGATCGATCAAATGGCTACGAAAGCGTCGCCCAGGAATTCCTGGCCCGCCGGGGCAGTGGCCGGTTTACGGGAATCGGCGTGAACGAGGTGCGAAAGTGGGCCCAAACTCTGCCCCGCGGAGCCGTCGTGATTGATCTCGGCTGCGGGCCTGGTTTTCCCATCGCCGAGGTCCTGGTTGCCGAAGGGCTTAAAGTTTTTGGAGTGGACGCAGCGCCAACTTTCGTCGAGGCATTCCGACGTAATCTCCCAGGCATACCCGTGCTTTGCGAAGCCGTTCAGGAGTCGAAGCTTTTTAATCGAACATTTGATGGCGTTCTGGCGTGGGGGCTCATCTTCCTGCTTTCTGCCGAAGATCAGCGGCGCCTGATCCGAAGGATGGCGGACATGCTGGTGCCCGGCGGCCGGCTGCTGTTTACGTCTACTGCGGAGCCCACGGTCTGGAATGACGCAATGACGGGACGGGAGTCGCGTTCGCTTGGAGCTGAAGATTACCGGAGGCAGCTCTCAGCAGTTGGCGTCTCTGTTGCCAGCGAATACGAGGATGAAGGCCAGAACCACTATTACGATGCTCTCAAAGCCGCGCGCCCCGTAATCCGAGCCGACGAAGGGGGGACAACGCCGACATAGTGCACCGCAAGTTTCTGCGGTATCTCGGGTGGCGCGTGCATCCCGGTTCTCGCGGTGCGTGCGGCTTCAGGGGTTGTGCTGTTCGCCCTGCCGGATAAATGCGGCCACGTTGTCGTGCAACTCTTTCAGGGACGGCAGGTGGGCATAGACCATGTGTCCGGACTGATAGTGCTTGATTTCGATGTTCTTCTGCAATTTTTCGGGAAGGGCGAGGTGATTCATTTCGTAGATGCCCTCGTAGAAGGGCGTAGCGAGGTCAAAGTAGCCCGAATTCAGCATCACGCGCAATTCGGGGTTGTATTTCATGGCCTGCGCGAGGTCCGGCAGCACGTTGGTGGACTGTTGCTCGGGCTGGTCTGCGCCGGGAGGCTGGTGCAAAAAGTTCCAGGTTTTGATTTCCATCTCCGGCTTGTACTCCTTGCCTTCTCCGTACTTCAGCTCTTTCCGCACATAGTCGTTGAACGCAGCCACGTAGGCGGCGCTGATGTCCGCCGACTGCGGATCGTACTCGGCCTCTTTACTCAGCGGATCATAAGTGGGGCCGGAGAAGCGCGTGTCCAGCCGGCCGGTGGTGAGGTCATCGGAGTCCTGAAGGTTTTTCTCAAACTCCCCGCCATCGATGCGCAGGTTCGCCTTCAGAATGTAGGCCACGGGCAGCCCGGTATACTGGTGCAACTTTTCGGCCATGGCATGTTTCTGATCGGCAGGAAGCGCGGCGCCTTGTTCCAGCGCCTCCGCGTAGCCGGCCATCGCGAAATGTTCCACTTCATCCAGCAACGGCTGCAAGTTCTTTGGAGCGTTAGGCAGCTTGTGGTGATACCAGGCCGTGGCGGCATAAGTGGGCAATGCCAGTTCGTAAGGAAGATCGATGCCGGGATTCGTCTCCGGGCCATCGGGGCTTAGGTCAAAATTCAGGATTTGCGACAGCAGCATCACGCCGTTCAAGTCAATGTCATGATCGGTTTCCAGCAGATTGGCCAGCACCGCAGACCGCGTGGTGCCATAGCTTTCTCCAAACAGGTATTTCGCCGAGTTCCAGCGTCCGTATTTTGAGAGGAACTGCGTGATGAAGTCGGCAAAGGCGTTGGCGTCGCCATCCACGCTATAAAACGCCTTCTTCGCGTCCTTGCCCTGGATGCGGCTGAAGCCGGTACCCGGCGCGTCCACAAAAACCAGGTCGGTGACGTCCAGCAGGCTGTATTGGTTGTTCACCACGCGATAGGGCGCCGGCGGCGTGTGCGAATGGTCAGCCGTATCCACGCGGCGCGGCCCGAACGCTCCCATGTGCAGCCATACGCTCGATGAGCCCGGCCCGCCGTTATAAAAAAACGTGATGGGGCGGTCCTCGGCCTTTTCGCCGGTTTTGAAATAGGCCACGTAAAACATGCTGGCTTCCGGCGGCTGCGCCGCTTTGGGATCATCGGACGGCTCCGGCTCTTCCGGGTCATCGTCGGGCTTTTTGGGATGCACCACCAGCGTGCCGGCGTAGGCGTCATAATCAATCGCCTGGCCGGACACCGTCACTGAACCATGGGTCTCCACCTGCTCCGGTTTGAACGGTTCGGGCTTCGCCGCTTCCGGCTTTTCCGCCGGCTTCGCCACTTTGGTCTGCGCGCGCGCCGCGGCAGGCAGCATGACAGAAAGAATGAAGGCGACAGCAACAGCTTTCAGGATGAACAGTCTCACAGTCACCTCGACACAGATAAATTGACGCGGAGCTTCCGCAAATAAAGTGAAAACGTCAATCTACCATGATTGGGGATTCTGCGTCTGCCGGTGTTCGGATTTTGAGAAGCAGGTTTCGAGCGGACAACATCAGAGGCAGGAGGGTGATTATCGCGCTGCCTGCAAGACGGCGCCTTTTCTTCGCCAGGCCGCCGGAGGCTCACCCACTTCGCGTTTGAAAGCACGGTTGAAAGCGTATTCGGACTCGTAGCCGATGCGCTCGGCCACGTCCGCCATGCTGCGATGGCCGTCGCAGAGCAGTTGTTTTGCAAGGTGGATGCGCCAGTTCGTCAGGTAGCGCATCGGCGACTCGCCGATCAGGCCGGTGAACCGGCCGGCCAGGGCTGAGCGTGAAACGCCGGCATCGCGTGCCAGGTCTTCCACGGTCCACGGCCGTGCGGGCTGCGCGTGCAGCAGGTTGATGGCGCGGTTGACATAAGGGTCCTTCAGTGCCGCCAGCCAGCCTTTCTGGCCTGGAGCGAGTTCGTCCATGTAGCGGCGCAGGACTTCCACGAACATCAACTCCGTCAGCCGGCCCAGGATCATCTGGCTGTGCGAGCCTTCTGCCTGCGCCTCTTTAATGAGGTAATAGAGAGTCGTGTTCAGCCACATTCCAGCGTGGAAAGGGACCAGCCGGTCCGGCGATCGGTTCGCTGCCCCCACGGATTCGAGCACCACGCCGCCTTCCCGGTTGCGAATGCACATCAATCTTGGCAGCGTGCGGAAAAGTGGATTGAATTTCTGGTCGCAGTGCAGATAGCCGCACACAAACCGTGCCACGTCGCCGGCGCCACCACTGCTCACCGGGCGCATCCCAGGCCGCGGAATTTCCGGGATCAGAGCCTTCATCGGCACGGGTTTCAAAGCCAGGTCGCTCGCCATCACGTGCTCGTCGCCCTGGGGCACCACAACGACGTCTCCGGATTCCATGCGCAGCGGCGGCTCGCCCTTCACCTTCACCCAGCAAGAGCCCTCCGCAAGGACATGAAAAATCGTAAAGCACTCAGCGCTCGGCATGATGAGGGACGCGAGATTTCTGGAGGGAGGCGATTCAATCGCCCACGGCGAGCGAAATTCCGCCGTAAAAAAAACCGCCCCGGACAGGCGGATCACCCGCAAGACGTCAGATAGCACGTCCATAGTATTCACCTGAAAGGAGTTAGCGCCCTGCGCTGTTCTGGAGCCTGAGATAAGAATGTCAGAGTGCCGGACATTGTGTCAACTGGAATCTTCGACGAAACTCGCCTGTACCGGCCTCGCTGGGGCGTCAAGAACGGCGGGGCGACAAGAGGTGAATGAAATGAATTACAAATTGGAGAAAAGTGTAACGACCATCGGAAGGCAGGTTGCCCGTCAGCCTGAGGCTTCCGGGCTTTCGACCAGCATTGCTTCCCCAGGCTGGCGGGATGTGGCGAAGCGCAACTTCATTCTTCAAATGGGTTTCGAAGATCCCTCTCCCGAGATCCGTCCGCGCCAGTATTCTGCGCTGGTCTTTCAGCCCAAAGTAGTGCTCGTCACGATCATTGCCGGGATCTTGTTCCAGTCCCCAGTAGTCTTTTTGGCCCTCGGCGCCGTGTTGTGGTGGAACGCGATGTTTCCGAAACTGAATCCCATCACTGCGCTTTACAACCGGACCACCGGCAGGCGCCCGGAGGCGTTTCACCTTGGCCCGGCGCCGGCGCCGCGTCGCGCCGCTGAGACCGAGGCCGGAACCATCGCGCTAGCCATCGCACTGCTGCTTTACGGCGGGTTCAGCCTTGGGGCGTACGTTTTTGAGGCTGTCCTGCTGACAGCCGTATTGGCGGTGATCTTCGGGAGTTTTTGCACCGGAACGTTTATGTATCACCTGGCCCGCGGACGTTGGAAGTTCGTCCGCCAGACCCTCCCGTGGGTGAATTAGGATCGTGACCTCCAGAAAAAGCTTATGAATGAAAAGGAGAATGGAATGAGATACGACATAAAAGAAAACGAGAGGATCGCCGAAGGCGAGGCAACAACATCACCTGGCCCCAGAGGTCCTTCCGCAAGCGCCACTCCCACGGCCGGCCCGGTAGCCAGGCTGCTGGCGTTTGCCTACGGAACGGTTGCCTACGCGCTCTTCCTGGGAACCTACCTGTACGCGATCGGGTTCATCGGGAATTTCGCAGTTCCCACACGGCTCGATTCCATCGCGCAGGGGCCGTTTGCGCAAGCGCTGATCGTCAATCTGCTGCTGCTCGCTCTTTTTGCGGTGCAGCACAGCGTAATGGCGCGCCCGGGGTTCAAAGCGGTCTGGACGCGCGTCGTCCCCAAACCCGTCGAGCGCAGCACCTATGTGCTGTTTTCAAGCCTGGCGCTGATTCTGATGTTCGCGCTTTGGCAGCCCATGGGCGTGACCATCTGGAACGTCGAAACTCCCGCAATACGCGCCGTGCTCTACGGGCTGATGGCGATCGGGTTCATCATTGTCCTGATTGCCACGTTTCTGATCAATCACTTCGACCTTTTCGGCATGCGCCAGGTCTGGCTCTACCTGCGCGGACGCGAGTACACACCGCTCCCGTTCAAGACGCCGCTTTTCTACAAATATGTCCGCCACCCGCTCTATGTGGGCTGGCTCTTTGCCTTCTGGGCGGCTCCAACCATGACCGTTGCGCACCTGGTGTTTGCGGTGATGACCACGGCTTACATTCTGGTTGCCATTCAATTTGAGGAGCGCGACCTGATCACCATCCATGGCGGCGATTATGTTCGGTATCGTCGCGATGTTCCCATGCTGATTCCGCGGTTGCCAGGCACCGAAGGAACGGGTCCCGGGAAGATTGCAACGGATTCCGAATGCGCTTGAGTTGAAATCGCTGGCTCCGCTGACACGGGTGAGCCAGCAATCGGGGGACGAACCGGCGGATGAGGGGGCAATTCAGGTGCGCCGGTTGAATCAGGGCGTCGAATCAACGTACCAAATTTCAACGTGACAAATTTCGAATGTAAGGAGGCTGAATCTTATGCCAAGGTTTCTCATCGAAGTTCCGCATGAACCTGAACTATTGGCCTGTGCGCGTGTGGTCAAGATCTTTCTGCACACTGGTTCTCATTTTTTGACTCACGCCGATTGGGGCTGCAAGGACGGCAAGCATACGGCCTGGTTCATTGCCAGGGTGGAAGACAAAGACGAGGCACGGTCCATTGTGCCTCCCCAGTTTCGCCACCAGGCCAGAATCACGCGACTCAATTGTTTCAGGCTGGAGGAGATCGACGAAATCCTCTATCAGCATCAATTCTGAAATGGCGCGGCAGGGGCGGCGGTTCCCGCTCCGGCGGCTGGCGCTTCATAGCGCCATCCAGTTCCATGTTGGTCAGGGAGGCAGCCGCCATTCCGTATGATGTGTGTAGCGGCGGGCTTCAGCCCGGCGTTTTTTGTGGGGTTGAATTTGCGTGCCGCCCTAAAGGTCACCGCTACAACGGCTCCGTGGGTTTAAGCCCGGCACATGCCGCCCCGAAGTGGGACGGCCATGTGCCAGGGCGCCCGAC
>DASSJE010000532.1:0-2622 GCA_035691365.1 Terriglobia bacterium | reverse complement strand
AAAGCAAGTCAGCTGCCAAATTTACCATTATGGGTTTTTTATTGTTGGCATTCGACAGGAGATTTCGTCTATCCTGTTGTCGACATCCGAGGGGAGAGGCATGGGCAATCAGATCGAACTGCTGCAAGGGACATTGGATCTGCTGATCCTGAAAACGCTGGCGCTCGAACCTATGCATGGCTGGGGGATTGCGCAGCGTATCCAGCAGATTTCACAGGACGTCTTACAAGTTGGGCAGGGATCGCTTTATCCCGCACTGCACCGCCTGGAACAACGCGGCTGGATCGGCTCTGAGTGGAGCACATCTGACAATAACCGCCGGGCCAAGTTCTATTCGCTTACCCGCGCCGGGCGTAACCAATTGGAGAAGGAACTGGGCGAATGGGAGCGGCTCTCCGCTGCCATTGCACTGGTATTGCAGCAAAGCTAAAAGGAACCGCCATGGCGATCAAAAAATTGCGTGCCATCTTAAAAAGTCGTAAACAGCAGGAAGACGAAGTGAATGACGAATTGCGTTTTCATCTGGAGCGGCAGATTGAATCGAATATTGCCGCGGGCCTGTCTCCTGATGAAGCTCGTCGCCGGGCATTGGTCGAATTCGGAGGCATCCAGCAGACTCGCGAATCGCTTCGGGAAGTCCATCAGGGCCGTTTTTTTGAAGCGCTGGCGCAGGACGTGCGTTATGCCTGGCGCATATTGCGTAAAGCGCCTGGTTTTACTTTGAGCATTATTCTCACCCTGGCGCTGGGAATCGGCCTGAATACTGCAATTTTCAGCCTGATTGATGGCGTGCTTTTCCGTGCCATTCCCGCCACACACCCCGACGAACTGGTCCTGATGCGCTGGCAAGCCCATCAACGCCCCAAAATATACAGCCAGTGGGGTTATGGCTATTGCCAGAGCCCCCAAGACAATCCCGGCGGATGTTCTTTCTCACTACCCTGGTTCAAGGCAGTAAAGCAGGCAAACGTATTTTCAGGACTGGCCGGTTTTGCCGGGTTCAGCCGGTTGAGCCTCAGCGGCAACGGCCCTGCGACGATGATCAACAACGCGCAGCTTGTTTCCGGTGACTTTTTCCAGACGATTGGGACAAAATCTGTCGTTGGAAGGACGCTGCTCCCGGGCGACGACTCGCCTGAAGCCGCGCCGGTCCTGATGCTCAGCTATAGCTACTGGCAGCGGGATTTTGGCAGCTCAGCCGATGTAGTGGGCAGCACGGTCAAGGTGAATGGTCTGCCGTTCACGATCGTAGGCGTAGCGGAACAAGGCTTTGAAGGTCTGGCGCCGGGGAATCCGGTAGACCTGTGGTTGCCGTTTTCGGTCCGGGCGCGACTCACGCAGCGCTGGACCCCGGACCAGGAAGGCGCAGGCGCATGGTGGATCGCCGTTGTGGGGCGGTTGAAGCCGGAGTTTCCAAGGGCACAGGCCCAGGCGGCCATGAACCTGCTCTTCCGAAACGAAACCATGCATGGCGACAAACCTCTGTTCCAGGCTGCGGATGAAGCACGATTGGAGTTGGCTCCGGTGCAGCAAGGGTTGGATGGTGGAAAGCAGCAGGCCCTGCAGCCGCTTTCGGTGTTGATGATGGCGGTCGCCTTGGTGCTGCTGATCGCCTGCGCAAATATCGGCGGGCTGATGCTCGCACGCGCAACCGCCCGGACGCGCGAAATCGCGGTTCGTCTCACTCTGGGCGCGCGCCGCACACGCCTGATTTCCCAGTTGCTGGTGGAAAGTATTATGGTGGCTCTTGCCGGCGGCGCCTTGGCCTTGCTGGTGGGGCAATGGGGATCACGTCTGGTGGTCCTGCTTACGAATGACGGCATTTCTTCCCTTCCTTTTAAACCTCATTTGGATGGGCGCGTACTGGCCTTCACTTTTGCGTTGTCCATTTTGACTGCGGCTCTGTTTGGACTGGCTCCCATCCTGCTCAGTTTGCGCGTCGACCTGACTCCCGCCTTGAAGACCGGCAGTGACGTTGTTGAAACACCGCATTCGCAGAGACGCTGGTACAGCATGGGAAACCTCCTGGTTGTTACTCAGGTGGCGCTGGCCATTGTCACTCTGGTCAGCGCGGGCTTGCTGGTGCGCACTCTCCAAAATCTCAAAAGCGTAGACCTCGGCTTTGATCCCAACAACGTGCTGGTGTTCTCCATTAATCCGGCGCTCGCCGGCTATAAGGACCCGCAACTGAGCGGACTTTATAGCGAGTTGCAGGAGAACTTCGCCGCTCTTCCTGGAGTAAAAGCGGTCACCTATTCATGGACCAGCCTGCTGGGGCGAAGCGAATGGGACACCGATATCCACCCCCCGGGAACGCCGGATGAAACAAAAGGCGGGGCGGACTATTTTCCGGTAGGTCCGGGGTTCTTCGAATCGCTGCGCCTTCCTCTGAAAGAAGGACGGGATTTCTCCGGCGCCGATTTCGCCGTCGCCCAGGCCCGGACAGCGCTTCCGCCGGGCAAAGAGCCGGATCCCAAATCGGCTCCTCTTCCTACGATTGTTAATGAGACGTTCGCGAAGCGGTATTTTCCCAACGTGAATCCCCTCGGGCAGCACGTGGACGAGGTCCTGCCCGACGATCGAAGCAAACCGCGAGGGCCGGGCTGGGTCATCGTGGGAGTA
>DASSJE010000531.1:0-3364 GCA_035691365.1 Terriglobia bacterium | reverse complement strand
GTAACAATGGCGCCGGGGACGGGTTTGGAATCCTGAATGACGGTTCCCGAAACTGTTCCGCCATTCGCGCTGAGCACGACCTCCAATGAAGAACCAGCCTGAGTGCCGTTGAGGTTAACGCCTTCCGCCAGAATGTCCTGGCCGCCTAGTTGCACGGACTTCAAGTAGAATTCTTCCGGAAATTCCCCGGCGCGAACGCGATAGAAGCCGTCATACACGCCTCGAAACAAAAATGTCCCGTCAGGTTCCACTTTCGCCTGTGCGCCGCCCCCGACTCCATTTTCGGAAGGTTGCAGCCAGACCCGCAACCGAGCGAAGTCGAACGCAGCGCCAGACTCGGTGCAAACGCGGCCCTTCAATTCGAATGGTGATTTGAGGACAACCACCAGCCCATCCACATCAACATTGCCGACCTCCACGGGAGTGCTGCCCATGTAAGTTTGCTGGTTATCGTTGGAGCGGGCGAGGGCGAAGTATGATCCTTGAGGAACGCCTTGAATCATAAAATCACCATTACCGTTCTCTACCTGCGCGCCGAAATAGCCGCGGGACGGGAAGTTCTCATTGGCACGAGGAACAAGGGCGACATAAATGTTCAGCAGCCGGGCGGCGCCCGGCATGATGACTCGTCCTCGTACCTTCTGGCTAGGCGCCCTGCTCATGATGAGGTTGATGGCAGAAATCTCATCCCCGGGCTGGACCTGAACAAACGAAGCTTGAGCCGAATCAGTGGTACCCGGATAGTATGTGGGCAAAAAGACGTCGCCGGTGGCTGCATTATGGTTCGGCGTTTCCACTATTACGCGGTATTTTCCGGCCTCAAGTCCGAAGATGCGGTATTCTCCGTGGTCGTCGGTTTGGCCGCCACCGGCGGGGCCGCGGTGCGGTTGGAATGCCTGCACATTGGCCCCGGTGACGGGGTCGCCATCTTCGTCATACACCGTGCCTGTGATCACGGCGCCGGGCGCCAGCTTGAAAACGATGTCCTTCTGATGCTGCCCGGGCTCAAGCGTGATGATCTTCGGCCGATTGTCGCCTGCGCCCTGACCATACACCTGGAAGGGGTAGCTTCCCCCCCCAGCCTGCATTGTGTACTTACCCGGCTCTATTTCTTTAAAGATGAATTGACCGTTGGAGTCCGCTACTGCCGTATGTTGCGATGACTGCCTGTGACCTCCGAAGTCCGTAAGCGTAACTATTACTTTTTTGGCCGGCTCACCATCGGTGGATTGCACGACCGCGCCTTCCAGTGTGCACAATTGGTCTGGCTTGAATTGTGGCTGAGGCATCTGCGATGACTCAATGCGGGCGAGCGCAGCAGGCGCGAGAATTACAATCATGAAGATTGCGCTAACCAAACGCATGTCCATTCACCCAGATCGTAGTGTTGCATTAAGATGCAACAGAGTACGCATCGGTGGCCTGCACGCAGCTGGCTCGCCGGGGCCACAAATTGAGCACTGAAGGGAGCCATACGCATCAAATATCGTCAAGTAGACCGCAATGACGCGGACAACTCATCCGAAACCAATGTTTGAATAAGCGCTGGAGGAAACCATCTGCAACATCACCGAGATTGCGCCGGAACCGGAAACTCCGCCGGGAGCGGATATTTCCGGGAACTGAATCGGAACATTGGCAGGCTCGGTGGCCACAATGGGATTTTAGCTCAGACCACGCCCTTCTTGCCGGTTAATGGTGTGGCGAACAAAAAGCGAATATTTTCCTTGACACGTCCCGCGTGGCATGATTAAATGCAGTTTCTCACAGCACACTGTCGCGAATAATTCCGCACACGGGGGGTTGTCTATGACCTTAAGTGAAATTCTATTGCCCGAGTTCGAAGAGGAGGTATTGTCCACCCGACAGACCCTCGAGCGGGTGCCGGCGGATAAATTTGGCTGGAAGCCGCACGACAAGTCCATGACCATGGTTCAGCTTGCCACTCTGGTGGCCGAACTGCCCAGCTGGGCGGCGTACACCATCGGGCAGGATTCGCTCGATATTGCGCCGAAGGATGGCCCGGGTTACCAATCGCCGAAAGTGAATTCGACTCAGGATCTCCTCGCCATATTTGATCAAAGTGTTGCCTCAGCCCGTGCCGCCATGAGAGGTGCAACGGACGAGCACCTGCTGAAGCCGTGGTCGCTGCTTGCCGGCGGGAATGTTATCTTCACCCTCCCGCGATACAATGTCCTGCGCCGCACCGTCATCAACCACCTGGTTCATCATCGCGCCCAATTGGGCGTGTTCCTGCGGCTGAACAACATCCCGCTGCCCGCCATCTACGGCCCCTCTGCCGATGAGGGAGGGATGTAGGAAGAGGAGGACAAGTTGGCAGGAACAAAATCCACCGCGGGGTGGACCTACGACGTTCATCCGGGTCTGGCCATGGTTCAGTCTATTATCGCGGGCATGAAGCAGAAAACCGGACGGTCTCTGGAAGAGTGGGTTCAATGGGTAAAGCAACACGGCCCGGCAACGGAAAAAGAGCGCCGCGACTGGCTGAAATCAAAGCACGGTCTGGGAGCCACAGCCGCACAGTTTATAACGGAGAGTTCGGTGGGCAAAGGCAACGATGGGGATCCCGGAAAATATTTGAAATCGGCCGCTATCAATGTTGAGAAGATGTTCTCCGGGCCCAAAGCGGGGTTGCGTCCCATTTACAACGCATTGTTAATTTCGGCAAGAAAATTAGGGAAGGACGTTAAAATCTGTCCGCGCCAAACCATCGTTCCTTTTTTTCGCCATCACGTGTTCGCGCAGATTAAGCCCACAACGCAAACGCGAATTGACCTGGGATTGGCATTGAAGGACATGAAAGTTCCCCGCCGCCTCATCGATACCGGCGGGTTCGCCAGGAATGACCGCATCACCCGCCGGATCGAGATCACTTCTGTGGCGGCCATCGATGAGGAAGTGATTCGCTGGCTGAAAACGGCTTACCAGATGGACGCATGATGCGGACAAATCCCGGCTCAATGGCCCGGACAAACATCCAAGTCACTTCTCTTTCTGGGCTACCTCGGAAGGATTCGCGGGTTTGGAAGCTGCTGCCTCCGAGCGTTGGATGACCGAGACTACAAAGTATTCGCGCTCGTGGTCGTCCAATTCAGGAACGCGCACCCGCATGCGGTCCTTCTTAATGCGAAATTGGGCTTCCTGCCCAATGGGCAACAGGGCGGCATGCTTCTCTTCCTTGGGCCTGATTTTATAATCTATTTTGTCGGTCCTCAGCAGGTATTCCTGGCAGAGCATCTGGCGCGATTTCGTGTGCTGAGAATCGTTAACTCCCAGGATTCCGCCAATACCCTCTGCGCCCCGGGCGTCGACGCCGCATTCCACCGATTTCATTTCAACCAGC
>DASSJE010000530.1:0-21124 GCA_035691365.1 Terriglobia bacterium | reverse complement strand
GTTTCTGCAAATAAAATTTTTTTGTCCCACGTCTTTTAGTGGCCAAAATCGTCTGCCTGTGTTTTCAGTTACTTACAGGCATTAAATAGTCCATGCAGACTGCCTATTCCTTCTGGCTGGCGCCCCGTCCGGCGCGACATCTTGAAGACTAGCACAGTAGCGTAGGTTTGTCAAACAAAATCGCTCTTTGGTCGCCTTATGATCTCCGCATTTTGGGGCGAAGCGCTTTCACCAACCAGATACAGGGAAATCCATTTCCAATCCAAAATCGTTTTCAGTGCCATCCTGCATCAGGGCCGCCTGATGTCATCTCCCTGAATAAAGCAAATGAAGCAGCCGCGCGCCTGCTACCGGGCGTAGTAACGCGCGTTTGAGGCGCGGTTGATGGTTGTGATAGAATCGCTGTTTCAATTTCTTACTGAACTCATTCAAGAGAAGCGATGCTCCGGAATTCTACCGAACAGGACCCCATGACATCATCCCCTGTTATTGATTTACGGCTGGCCCACAGCCCAGACTCCGATGACGCCTTCATGTTTTATGCTCTGGCGACCAGGAAAATTCCCACCGGGAACCTTGCTTTCACGCACGTGCTCGAAGACATCGAAACCCTGAACCGGAAAGCTCGCGAGGAAACCTACGACATCACGGCTGTTTCTTTTCATGCCTATGCGGAGCTTGCCGATCGCTACATTCTGATGTCTTCCGGCGCAAGTTTCGGAGACGGTTACGGCCCCATCGTCGTCACGCGGTCCCACCAGCAGGAAGAAAGTCTCAAAGGGAAGCGAATTGCCGTTCCGGGAAAGAAGACAACGGCCTACCTGGCGCTTTGCCTCTACGAGAGCGATTTTGTGCCCGTCGAAACGCGTTTTGACGAGATTCTGGAGAAGGTGATCAAAGGCGAAGCTGACGCCGGCGTTGTCATCCACGAGGGCCAGTTGACGTATGGAAGCTACGGGCTCACCAAAATGGTGGATCTGGGCGTCTGGTGGAAGAATGAAACCGGATTGCCCCTGCCCCTGGGCGGGAACGTCATCCGACGCGGGCTGCAGCCGAAAATCATTCGCCGGGCTGATGAATTGCTTCACGAGAGCATCGCCTATGGCCTGCAACACCGCGAGGAGGCGTTGGAATACGCTTTGAATTTTGCCCGCGGACTTGAACCCGCAACGGCTGAACACTTTGTTTCAATGTACGTCAACCAATGGACGCTCGATTACGGCGACGAGGGCCGCCGGGCCGTGCAAACGCTGCTGGACCGCGGCTTCGAAGCCGGCGTCATTCCCCAGGCCGTCAAAGCGGAATTTGTGGGGCGGTAATCGGCATTCCATTCCAATGATAAGGCATGGTTCGTGGGTCCCACGGCCGGGACTTTGAGAGTTTGACACGCGCCTGGCCGGGTTGATTTCCCTGCTCTGAGATGGCAAGAAAACCAAAAACCGCTCGCATTCCATTCACCAGTCTGCAAAAGAAAATCCTGCTGACGCTGGCCAGCGTGGTGGGCCTGCGGATGCTGGGCCTCTTCCTGGTGCTGCCGGTCTTCACGCTATACGGGCTCAAGTTTACCCATTCGCGCTTCCTGGTGGGATTTGCCTTTGGCTGTTATGGCCTTACCATGGCCATTCTTCAGATTCCGCTCGGCCGCCTTTCCGACCGCATCGGCCGGCGGAAAGTTTTGATGCTGGGCATGGCGCTCTTCAGCCTGGGGTCGTTTATCTGCGCGGTGCCGCACTGGTTCCCTTCCTCAATGCAGATTGGCGTGCTGATCGCCGGGCGTCTCGTGCAGGGCGGCGGCGCCATCATCGCTGTAGCCTTCGCGGCTGTTGCGGACCACATCCAGGCCGAGCGCCGTTCCACGGCCATGGCGATTCTGGGCATTCCTATCGGAGCAGCCTTCGTCATCGGCGTGATCGCCGGGCCCATCGTGGCGGGCATCTTTGGCACCGCGTCTCTGTTTTGGATCACCGGCGTGCTGGGACTCGGCACCGACACGCTTCTGCTAAGGTACCTTCCCGAAACGCCTCCCTCAGGCGCCGCTCCCGCCCCGCTGGGCGACATCCTGCGGATCAAAGCCCTCCTGGCCCTGGATGTCGGCGGCTTTTTGATGAACTTCTTTATGAGCACCTTCTTCTTCTACTTCCCGCTCATCGTCACCAACCGCTACCACCTGAAGATGACGCAGTCTTACGAACTTCTGCTGCCCATGATTTTTATCAGCGCCTTTACGATGTTTGCCTTCAGCCGGGGCGCGGACCACGGCATGGCCGCTCCGCTTTCGGCCATCGCTTTCATCGTCTTTTTGCCCAGCGCCATTCTTGTGTTCCGTCCCGGTATTCTGGGAATAAGCCCGACCGACCTGGCGGCCATTGTGGCGGGCGGAACGCTTTTCTATATCGGCTTCACCGGGCTCGAGCCCATGCTTCCCAGCCTGGTCAGCCATTTCGGACCGGAAACGGCCCAGGGCAGCGCGCTCGGCGTCTATAACAGCATGCAGTTTCTGGGCAGCTTCGTGGGCGGCTCCGTCGCCGGAGTTTTTGCCCACGTTGCCAGCGATACCGGCATGATGGCCACTCTGATGTTGGCGGGGGTTATCGGGTCCGCCCTGATGTTCACCGTCCGCGTGCCGAAAAAAGCTTCGGCCAAAAGCCCCGCTCGCGTATCCTGATCCGGCCTCTGCCTTTTTCCTTCTGCAATCTGCGCCATGAAAGCGTCGCCTGCCGGGCCGGTTCGATGTAAAATCGAGCGCAGCCGCTGGTTTGCTGAATCTTTAAAGGATGGATTTCTCTCGCGAGCGGTTTCGGGGCATATCAGTATTTTTGTGGAGGTGTAAAGCGCCGATGAAAGCGCGATTGTGCTATGCCGGCCTGCTGGCGTGCCTGGGGGCCGTGACGCTTTGGGCGGCGGGCACACCGTCGCCCGCCTTGCTGGTCCTCGCCAAGCAGGACCAGACCCTCGAGATCGTCGATCCGGCAACGCTGAAAGTGGTGGCGAAAATTCCTGCCGGCGAAGACCCTCATGAAGTCATCGCTTCCGCCGATGGGCAGCGGGCCTACATCTCCAATTACGGTTTTGGCGCCTACTACACCATCTCCGTTGTTGACCTGGTGCGCCAGATGGCGCTGCCGAAGATCGATCTCACTCCGTTGCGTGGACCGCACGGCCTGGCGTTTGCCGGTGGCGAACTCTACTTTACGGCGGAAGTTAACAAGGTTTTCGGACGTTACAATCCCGCCGCGAAAAAAATCGACTGGATACTCGGCACCGGCCAGGACCGCACCCACATGATCGTGGTCTCCAAAAATCTCGATCGCATCTTTACGTCGAACGTCAATTCGGGCACCATCAGCATTATCGATAAAGTACCGCAATCCAAAACTTCCGGCCCGCCGAGCGGCGCGCAGGGTTGGGAGGAGACCGTCATCCACACCGGGGTAGGGACCGAGGGGTTTGACGTTTCGCCCGACGGCAAGGAGATCTGGTCTGCCGCAGCGCAGAACGGAACGGTCTCCATCATCAACGTGGCCGCGAAGAAAGTGGTGCGCACAATCGACGCGCACCTCACGCGCGCCAACCGCTTGAAGTTTACGCTGGACGGGAAGTACGTCTTTGTTTCACGCCTCGGTGGCGAGGGCGGCGATGTGGCCATCTTCGATGCCGCAACGCGCCGCGAAGTGAAACGCCTGAGCCTCGGCCACGGCGCTGGAGGCATTCTGATGCAGCCGGATGGATCGCGCGCCTTCATTGCCTGCAGCCCCGACAATTACGTGGCGGTGATCGATCTGAAAACGCTCAAAGAGACTGGCCGCATCCAGACCGAACGCGGTCCGGACGGCATGGCCTGGGCTGTGAGGAGATGAACAAGTCGCCCGCAGCTAATAGTTTGTGGGCAAAATCCTCCGCTACGTCATCCTGAGCGAAGCGAAGGATCTGCTTTATTCATCAACGGATGAAATATCCGACCACCCGCCATTTTCCGTCTTTGTCCAGCACCGTCGAAACAGTTTCGACGGCCAACTTCTTGTTGGCGAACGAACTATCGAACTGCATCACAACGTACTCGCCATCGGGAGCCCCCGGCAACGACGCCTTGTAAACGGCGGTCTTCAGTCTGCGAGAGATCAGCCGGTCAAGAGGTTTCCTGACGCTTTCTGCCGCCTGTTCCCACTTTTGTCCAGTCACACTGTTGCGGAAATATGTTGCGGCCTGCTTCCAGCTTTCGGCGCACTCACCTTTGTCCACCATGCCCAGCCACTTTTCGGCAGCGGCCACTGCTGCTTTCTCCTTGCTGGCGTCCTGCGCAGCAGCAGCAGCAATAGACGAAAGGATCAGGGCTATGACGAACAGACAGGCTACTCGGCGGATCATGGTCTCCTCCTTCTGCCCCACGTTGTGACCGTTGAAAACCGACGGTGCGAGCGCCGCCGGAACTGGCAGGATGTTTGCGCGGACTTCCGCGCGTCAGGAACTTTTTGAACCGACTGGCTCGTTGCGATGGCGGCCTGCCTCATGTGCTCCAGCGCTCTCTGCCGGGCGTTCCTTTTTTTGCGGGCCGTATTCTTTCTTCAGCTTGTAGGTGATACTGTCCACCAGGGCCTGCCAACTGGCCTCGATGAGATTTTCAGAAACGCCCACCGTCCCCCAGCTTTCCTGCCCGTCGCTCGATTCAATCAGCACGCGCACTTTGGCGTCGGTGCCATCGTCAGAATTCAGCACGCGCACCTTGTAATCGGTGAGGCGAACGTCGCGGATGCAGGGGAAAAAGGTGGTCAGGGATTTTCTCAAGGCGCGGTCCAGCGCGCTGACCGGCCCGGAACCTTCCGCCGCGGTGTGTTCTTCCGTTCCGTCCACGCGCAGCTTGATCACCGCCTCGGACTGAGACTTGCCCGCGCCCTTCTTCTCTGTTATCACGCGAAAGCCGTCCAGTTCAAAAAGGTCCCTGGTTTCGTGCACCAGCTTGTCAAACAGCACTTCAAAGGAAGCTTCGGCGCCTTCAAACTGGTAGCCGTAGTGTTCCATCTCCTTCAGCTTGTTCACCACAACTTTGGCGGCGGCGCTGGATTTGTCAATCTTCAACCCGCGCTCGGCAGCCTTGTACAAAATGTTGCTCTTCCCGGAAAGTTCCGACACCAGCACGCGGCGCGCGTTGCCCACCACCTCCGGATTGATGTGTTCATAGGCGGCGGCTTCCTTCATCACCGCGCTCACGTGGATGCCGCCCTTGTGGGCGAAGGCGCTTTTGCCCACGTAGGCCTGCTCGCTGCGCGGCAACAGGTTGGCCAGCTCGCTGACATAGTGCGAAACTTCCGTCAGCCGCTTCAGGTTTTCCCTGCCGATCGAAGTCATTCCGAGCTTCAGTTCGATGTTGGCAATCACGGAGCAGAGGTTGGCGTTGCCGCAGCGCTCGCCGTAACCATTGATGGTGCCCTGCACCTGCACTGCTCCGGCCTGCACGGCCACAATCGAGTTGGCCACCGCCATTTCACCATCGTTGTGCGTGTGGATGCCCAGCGGGGTCTTCACGTGCTGCGAAGCGCGCACGAAACGCTCGCGAATGTCGGAGGGCAGGGTGCCGCCGTTGGTGTCGCACAGGACAATCATGCCGGCGCCTGCTTCTTCCGCAGCCTTCAGCGTGGCCAGAGCGTGCGCGGAATCCGCCTTGAACCCGTCGAAGAAATGCTCGGCGTCGTAAATCACTTCCTTGCCGCGCGATTTCAGGAAGGCCACCGACTCGCGCACCAGCTCGATGTTTTCCTCGAGCGATATCCCCAGCGCCGTCCTCACGTGGAGGTCCCAGCTCTTGCCGAAGATGGTCACCACCGGAGTGCCGGCTTCCACCAGCGCCTTCAGGTTGGGGTCCTTCTCTGCCTGGTAGCGTGGGTGCCGCGTGCTGCCAAATGCCGCCATTTTGGCGTGCCGCAGCGTCAGGCCTTTCGTGTGGCGGAAGAGTTCCAGGTCTTTGTGGTTGGAACCCGGCCAGCCGCCCTCGATGTAATCCACGCCCAGCTCGTCCAGCTTGCGGACGATACGAAGTTTGTCCTCCAGCGAAAAGGAGATGTTTTCACCCTGCGAGCCGTCCCGCAAGGTCGTATCGTAAATCTGAATCTTTTTCATGGTCGTCTTATAAATGCCCGTAAAATGCGGCTGAAATGAGGATGAACTATCACGCAATAGAAGTCAAATTCTACACCCAAATCCCGCGCCGCGAATGCCCTGCACAGCGCGGAAATAACCGCCTTCCAGCATCACGCGGGTCGAGTGCCGTAGCCTTGGCTCATGGCGAAGCCCATGGAGTGCGGCAGCAGGGCTGCCGCCATGGAAGAAAGAAAAGGCCGCAGGCGGCCCTGCCGCAGGCCAAGGCGGTAGCATGCTCCCGCACTCCAAAGAAAAGCTCTCTGAATCGCGAAGCTCCTGGAGTCCGGCGGCTTGCTGCCGCCTTTCACACCGCTCCAGGTTTTATTGGGCTGCAACCGTTTCAGGTTTTCCCGGATGGCTCAGAAGTGATCGCGCCCCAATGAGCAAAGCGATACCCGCCAGCGCCGCAGACACGCTGGCCCAGGCCATGATTCCTGCCAGGCCCAGGCTGCTCTTGTACACGCCCGCCACAAGCATCGCGATGCCGGCGGAAACCCCTCCGGTCATGTTCAGGAGCCCGGTCGCGAAGCCGTAATCCTGGTCGCGGACCACGTCATAGGCAGCGGCAAACCAGTTGCCGATGGCCAGCCCGGAAAGCAAACCGAAAGCTGTCGCGAACACCTTGAACTCGCCGATTGAAGAAGCTTTGAAAGCCAGATAGACGCACGGCATGCTCAGGAGAACTCCGCAGCCCACGGTGTAGAATCGCGCCGCGCGTACCCTCACGGCCAGCCGGTCCGCCAGCCACCCGCCCAGCACCGTTCCCACACCGCAGCCGACCTGGATATACAGGGTTGCATCGAAACCACTTGCGCTGAGCGAAAGTTTGAAGCGCTCGTATAACAGGTCGGGCAGCCACGCATATACAATCCATAAAACACCGCAAAAACAGAAAAACGTGGCCGCCAGCAGCAGGTACAAAGGCGAGTGGAGCAGGTGCCGCGAGCCTTCGGAAATGGGCCGCGTAGCCGTACGGCTGAGCGGGATCTTGCGAAAAAAGAAGAGGAGCACCAGCGAATAACCCAGCCCGATAATACAGAGCGCGGCAAAGCCGTTTCGCCATCCGATCTGGTCGGCCGCCCAGCCCCCATACCAGCCGCCGGCGACAATGCCCAGCAGTTGCGCGCATTGATGAATGCTCAGCGCCCGGGAACGCGTGGGCCCCGGGTGAAGCGTGGCAAGAATGGCCATGGCCGCCGGGAAATAGAGCGACTCGGTCAGGCCCATGATCACGCGCCAGCCAAGAAACGTGGCAACGGAGCCGCTCAGGGCGGTCCCCAGCGTGCCGATGCTCCAGAGCGCCAGGCTCAAAATCAGCAGCCGGTCCCGAGGGAAGGTATCCGCGAGGCGGCCGGCCAGGGGCATGGTGAGTGCGTACGACCACACGAAAAGGCTGCCCACCAGGCCGAGCTGCGCACCGGAGAACCCAAGCTCCTTCTGCAAAACCGGATAGATGGAAAAGACCGCCTGCCGGTCCACATAGCAGAGCGCAAAGGCGGCAAAGAGAAACGCCACCGCCTGCCAGCGCCGGTTGTAGGGCTCGTCATGGGTCATTCAATCAAGAAAGGACTTCACGCCGGAAAGCTCTTCGAGCGCTTTCAGATCAATGCTGATTCCCAGCCCCGGCCGGTCCGGAATGGCAAGCAGGCCCTCCACGTCAAGCTTCCAGCTTTCCTGGACCAACTCGTCAATAAAAGGAGAGCCGGTGAGATACTCTACCAGGTCTATTCTGGGGAACGCCGAGGCCAATTGCAGGTCAGCCGCCAGGCCAACGGCCGTGTTCCACCCATGCGGAATCATCCGCGCCCCGTTTTCCTCCGCCATCCAGGCAATCCGGCGTGACTCGCTCAGCCCGCCTACTTTGGTGGCATCGGGCTGCACAATGTCGAACGCGCCCGCCCGCAGCCACGGCTGGAAGGATTGCCGCCGCGTCAGCACTTCGCCGCCGGCAATGGGCACGCGCGACTGGCGGCGGAGCGCCACATAATCATCCAGCGCGTCGGGCGGCAAAGGTTCTTCAAACCATGCAGCGTCATATTCGGCCAGCATCGCCGCGGTCCTCACCGCCCATTTGAAATCGCGCGGCCAGAAAGCGTCGCTGGCGCCGGCATCCACCATCAGACGGCAGTCGCTGCCAATGGCTTCGCGCGCCGCGCGGACGATGGCTTCATCCGTTGCCACATCACGCCGCCCGAAAGGGCCCCAGCCGATCTTGAAGGCTCTGAACCCCTGCTCCTTCAGAGGAATCAGTTCTCCGGCCATGCGCTCAGGCTCCTGCATCAGCAGCGAAGCGTAGGGCCGGACGCGATCGCGGTAACGCCCACCCAGCAAGCGGCCGACCGGCTGTCCCGTCGCCTGCCCCAGAATGTCCCAAAGAGCGATGTCAATTCCGCTGATGGCATGGGTGAGGGAGCCGCCGCGTCCCAGCCAGAAGCTGTTCTGGTGCAGAATTTCGCTCACCCGCTCGGGCTCCAGAGCGTTCTGCCACTGGTAGAGCGGGCGCAGAATTGCCAGCGCGCCGCGAACCAGATCGCCATTGGTGAAAGCGCTTCCCCATCCAGTCACGCCCTCGTCTGTGAGGACAGCGATCAGAGTGTGGATGCAATCCTGCGGGTCTGCCTCATTGGTCCATCCGCCTTTGGGCGTTCGGCCTCGCAGCCCGGCGGCTCGAATTTCACGGATCTTCATGTTATTGGCGTTTCCTCCGTTCGAAAATGCGCGCGGCGGGAGTCCAAGGCACGGGGTCGTCCAGCGGGAAAATCGGCCGCCGGCATTGAGTGTGTCCCAGGCTCTTCAGGTTTGCGCTGGAAGCGCCGGGCGCATCCACGTTAATCACCAGTTCGGCGCCCTCGTTGAAAAAGTGTGGCTGGGTGTGAGGCGACTTCACAATCACCGTCTGAAATTGCGCGGGGTCCTGCCCATGCGCAAGAAACAGAGAGCGATCGTAAAGACTCACAGGGCGGCTGGTCACAACCAGCGTGAAATTCCTCCAGTCGAGCACTGCCGTATCACCGCCGAACCACTCCTCGCCGTGCGATTCACTTCTGAATCGTCCGTCGGAGAGCAATCTTACCCGTGCCTGGTCCAGAGACAGCGGCGTGTAACGGCGTCGGTCCAGCGCGCCCCCGACTGTGGTGCGGATGGCGCTGCCGACTCCGGCCTGCAACGCGGCCTTCACGGCGGGCGGATCAACAATGGGCAGCAGCGTGGTGCGGTGATATCCGGCTTCGACCAGAGCGCGCATGATGGCGTTGCTGTCGCCTGACGCTCCGGAACTCGTGGCGTCCGCCGCGTCCGTCAGCACCACACGGCCCTGCGCGCCCGCCGCTAGGCGAACGCTTTCTTCCAGGCTGGTCAGCCGGGACTGCAATTTCTCGTGCACCGCCCAGAAGTCGAGGGCCAATCGTGTGGCTGCATGCGCCGCCTCCTCACGGTCACCGTCTGTGATCACCAGAGCATTCGAACAAAGGTCCGGAACATCGGTGAAGGGATTGCCGATGAACATGCCGGCGGAAAGCCCGCCTGCGCCGTTTTCCATGGCTTGCGCCTTGCGAACAATCGCGCCAAAAAGGCCCGAATCGGTAATCAGTTCGTCGCCGCGCACCAGGGCCGGAACAGGCACTCGCGCGGCCACTGGCTTGATTTTGCCGGCCAGCAGTTCCAGCAGCAGCCGCGCCGCCCGCTGGCCTGTCTCGAAAAAATCGACATGGGGATAGGTGTGGAATACCGTTATCGCATCAGAATGCTCGATCATGCGGTCGGTCAATATTCCGTGAAGATCGAGCGAAACCGCAACAGGGACCGCCTCGCCGATAATCTTCCGGGTCTCGGCCAGCAGGTAACCTTCAACATCCGGCTCATTTTCAGCGGCCAGCGCCCCGTGCAGCGAGAAATAGACACCGTCAATATTTCGGGCGTCCCGCACAGCCTGCAGAAACTCGGAGGCAAGCCGGTTAAAATCTTCTGCAGCCAGCGTGCCGCCGGAAGTTACTGCCCGGGCGCTGTAGCCCGGAACAAGCTCCACCCCCGGCGCGGAATCGAACACGCTCAGCGCGCCGCCCATCTCCGACCGGATAGGACGATGGTAGGCAAGGATTCCTGTTCCGCGCGTGACAACAAAATCTTCGTAGCGCCCCAGGACCGGGTTGAATGATGAGATTTCCTGTTTGCATTCAGAGACGAGAATTCGGCCCATTTATATCCGGCTCCTCAACGGACCTGCTTTAAAACGGAATGCCCAGTGTTGCTCATGAGTGTTCCAAATTCAAGCCCTTTCCCCGCCCTGCGCGCGCTCCCGCGGCGCCACACACGCTAACTCGAGCGTGCATGGCGCAAATTCCGGCAGACTGCGAGCGGCGTTTCGCACCGCAGTCGCTGCCATCACTCAGGCCGCGCATGCAGGGCCGCGCAATTGACGCCTCGCAAATCGCCGTGGGATAATCACTTGCTTCGTCCCGCTGGAGTGGCGGAACTGGCAGACGCACCAGACTCAAAATCTGGCGCTCCAAAAGAGCGTGAGGGTTCGACTCCCTCCTCCAGCACCAGACCCTTTCCATCGCTTGCCCAGGTCCGGCGACATCTTCAACCCCATCATTCCGGGGACCCATGTCACCGCCCGCGTCATTCCGAGCGCAGCCCTGTCCCGGATGGGACGGGGCCCAGCGAGGAATCTCCTCCATTCTTTTTTCCGTGGAGTCAGGGACAGCAAAGCAGATCCTTCGTCGTCCCGCTGAGCTGCGGCGGGACTCCTCAGGATGACGGTTGCACGGCGGATTCGCAAGATCGGGAGCAGATTCTTCGGCCAGAAACCGGCCTCAGAATGACATTTGTGGCGATGCCCTCATGCCCGTCATTCCGAGCAAAGCGAGGAATCTGCTTGTGCCCGGTAAATACGCGCAGAAAAAGCAGTTTCCTCGGGCCCGGAAAAGCGTCGGCCCTGGCAATGACGGCGCGCAGTGCCGGGATGATTCAACGAATTTGGGGCACAGGACACTAGCCGGGTTTGAAATAGTTATCTCAAGCTCGAAATAGTAAGATACTGGAGAGAAGAGCACCGGATTCCCTGCATGAACACCAAGAGCGTGGTTCGATTAGCTGCTGTTCTGGGAGCGATTGGCGCCATCACGTTTCTCTGTTTTCGCCTGGTGCCCGTGAATTCGACGACGGCCGGCTTCGCGTACCTGCTGGTGGTTTTGCTGATCGCTACGGCGTGGGGGCTGCTTGAAGCCACGGTGGCTTCCATCGCGGCCATGCTCTGTTTCAATTTTTTCTTCCTGCCACCCACAGGCACGCTGACAATTGCTGATTCGCGAAACTGGGTGGCCCTTTTTGCTTTTCTGGCGACCTCTATCGTTGCCAGCCAGCTTTCCGCGCGGGTGAAGCGACAGGCGCAGGAAGCGATGGATCGCCGGGAGGAGACCGAGCGGCTCTACGCATTGAGCCGGGCCATTCTGCTGACGGAGGCGGGAACGAACGCGCCCAAAGAGTACGCCAGGGAAATTGCCCAGATCTTCGATTTATCATCGCTTGCACTTTATGAACGCGATAGCGGCGCAACGTATCACGCCGGGCCCGGTGACCTGGCCGGTGTAGAAGAAAAGCTGCACGAGGCCGCCACACTGGGGACCCTTTTCCATGACGATCTTTCCGGGCTCACCGTGACCCCGATTCATCTGGGCGGCCAGCCCATCGCCAGCCTGGCCATCAGCGGCCGACTTCTCTCCGATAGCGCCCTTCAGGCCATCTCAAACCTGGTCGCGATTGGCCTCGAGAAGGTGCGCGTGCAGGAGGCGGCGAGCCAGGCCGAGGCCGCGCGCCGGAGCGAAGAGCTGAAATCAACGCTGCTGGATGCGATTGCGCACGAGTTCAAAACTCCGCTGACCTCGATTAAGGCCGCCGCCGGCGCCTTGCTGCTGAACGCGGAAAACAGCACGGAACAGCAGCGCGAGCTGGCCACGATCGTCAATGAGGAAGCCGATCGAATGACCTGGCTGGTCACTGAAGCCATCCAGATGGCGCGAATCGAGGCGGGCGAAATTCAGTTGAACAGGACGCCAACCTCTTTGCCCAAACTCCTCTCCAAGGCGCTGGGGCGCTTGCGGCTGCTGGCCGAAGAGCGGAAGCTGGATGTCGACACTGACCCCAATTTGCCCATGATCGAGGCGGATGCAGAGCTGCTGGAACTGGCGATCCGGCAGGTGATTGACAACGCTTTAAAATATTCTCCACCGGCTTCCGCCATCCGCATCCGGCTCTCGCCCGGAGAAAATGGCATCATCCTTTCAATTCGGGACGAGGGGCCAGGAATCCCCGCAGAGGACCAGGCGCGCGTGTTTGACAAATTCTTCCGCGGCACCAACACTCGCTCGAAACTTGCCGGGACCGGCATGGGGCTTGCGGTGGCCAGGCAAATCGTGCGCGCGCATGAAGGAGATATCCAGTTGGCTGCCAGCGGCGAAAAGGGATCGGAGTTCATCATCTCACTTCCCGTCGCCGTCGAGGCAAAGAAAAGATGAGCACGGCATCGATACTTGTAGTGGATGACGATCCCCAGATCCGCCGGGTGATGCGTGTTGCTCTTGTCGCAAACGGTTATATCGTGAATGATGCCAGGAGCGGCGAAGGGGCGCTCGAAGCGCTCCGCAAGAGCAAGTATGACCTGGTGCTTCTGGATATCAACATGCCCGGCATGGGCGGTCTGGAAACCTGCCGCCTCATTCGCACAACCAGCGAAATTCCCATCATCATGCTGACCGTCCGCAGCTCCGAAAGCGACAAGGTCGAAGCCTTGGACGCCGGCGCCGATGACTACGTTACCAAACCGTTTGGCACGCCGGAACTGCTGGCCAGAATCAGGGCGGCCCTGCGGCGATCGACGCTTGCAGAAGACGGGCTTCCGGAGTCGCTGGCGCTGGGCGAAATCGAAGTGTGCTTCAACATACGCCGTCTGCGGAAAGGGGCACTTGAACTTCCACTCACGCCCAAGGAGACGGACCTGCTTCGCTATCTTGCCGCCAACTCTAACGCCCCCGTCCCGCACGCCCGCCTTCTTCAGACAATCTGGGGCCCGGATTATGGGAATGAGGTCGAGTACTTGCGCGTCTTCATAAACCATCTTCGAAAGAAAATCGAGCCCGACCCTTCGAACCCTCAATTCCTCCTGACCGTTCCGCGGGTTGGATATCAATTGCAAGTCCCGCCGCAGAGATAAACAAATCTTTACGGTTTTTTTATGCGTTTTTTACGGACGCTCCTCTAGAGTTGTCTCGAAGGGAATCCATGAAGAATGTAATCAGGCGCCAGATCGCGCTCCCGCTGCAGGCCGCGGGTTTTCGACCCGCTCCGGAACGTCAACTTCGCTCCGGCGAAGGCAGGAGGCTGGCGGTGGAAGTCGTTTACACAACAGATGAGGGGACCCAATACGCCATTCGAAAGGCCTGGGGGCTTGCCCGGGACCTTGGCGCGCAGGTCCGCATCGTGTTCATGTGCGCGGTCCCGTACACGCTTCCTTTAGCAAAGCCTGCTATCTCGCTTCCATTCCTGCAGAACAAGCTTGTGAAACTTGCGAGCGATTTTCCGGGCGAGGCCTCGGTCCACATCTTTCTGTGCAGGGAAACTCTCCGCGCACTTCAGAACGCCCTGCCGCCCGGGTCCGTGGTTGTACTCGGCGGGCGGAGGCGCAGGTGGTGGCCGACGCAGGGACAGCGGATGGAAAGGCGGCTCCAGGAGATGGGGCACCAGGTGATTTTCGCCGATTCGGAGTGAGGTTGCGATGCTCGATGTTTTCTATGTATTAGTTTGCATGCTGTTTTTCATTGTTTGCTGGGCTTGTACAAAGGCCTTCAATCGGCTTTGAGGGGGGATCAAGTGGCTTACATCATCTCCGGGATTGTTGCGGTATTCGTATTTGGTTATTTGATTTACGCGCTCCTGCGCCCTGAACAGTTTTGAGGAGATTCGTATGACTGCAAATGGTGTTCTTTACATCCTGGTGTTCTTCCTGGCCCTGTTGGCGGTTACGAAACCACTGGGACTATACATGGCCCGCGTTTTCGAAGGCAAGCGCACCTTTTTGCATCCCGTATTACGGCCGTTGGAGCGCCTGGTTTACAGGCTTTGCGGCATTCGCGAAGACGATGAACAGCGCTGGACGCAATACGCGGCGTCGCTACTGGCGTTCAGTCTGATAAGTTTTCTCTTTGTGTATGCCATTCAACGGTTGCAGGGCCTTTTGCCTCTCAACCCTGTGGGCTTCAGTACCGGCCATGCGCCGGGCAATGCCACGGCAATGACGCCCGACCTGGCTTTTAACACCGCCGTAAGTTTTATGACCAACACCAACTGGCAGGCCTATGGCGGTGAGACAACTCTCAGCTACTTAGTCCAGATGGCCGCGCTGACCGTGCAGAATTTTGTCTCCGCCGCTGCCGGCATTGCCGTGGCGATTGCGCTGGTCCGAGGCTTCGCGCGAAAGCAGGCAAACACCATCGGGAATTTCTGGGTGGACCTAACGCGTGGAACCATTTACGTTATGCTGCCGCTCTGCTTCGCTTTTGCGCTCTTTCTCTGCGCCCGCGGCGTCCCGCAAACTTTAAAGACCTATGTAAACGCGAAAACCGTTGAAGGACCAACCCAAACGATAGCGGTAGGCCCGGTAGCCTCTCAGGAAGCCGTCAAGATGCTGGGTACGAACGGAGGAGGCTTTTTTAATGCCAACTCCGCGCATCCCTTTGAGAACCCCACTCCGCTTACAAATTTCATGGAGATTCTGGCGATCCTCACGATCTCTTCCGGGCTTACCTACACCTTCGGAAAGATGGTGGGAGACACACGGCAGGGCTGGGGGTTGTTTGCGGCAATGTCCTTGTTGTTTTTTGCGGGCGTCTTTGTCTGTTATTCGGCCGAGCGCGCGGGAAGTCCTATTCTGGCGCATTTGGGCATCGAAACCGCTGCCACGCGCGGACAGCCGGGCGGCAACATGGAAGGCAAAGAGGTCCGTTTCGGCATCGCGAGTTCGGCCCTGTGGGCCACGGCCACCACGGATGCTAGCAATGGCAGCGTGAACAGCATGCATGACAGTTACACAGCCATTGGCGGCCTCGTCCCGATGTTCAACCTGCAAACGGACGAAGTGATTTTCGGCGGGGTAGGTTCAGGACTGTACGGCATTCTGCTGTACGCGATCGTCGGAGTCTTTATTGCCGGACTGATGGTGGGCAGGACCCCGGAGTATCTCGGCAAAAAGATTGAGCAGAAGGAAGTGAAGATGGCGATGGTGGCGATCATCGTCACGGCCTTCTCGATACTGGTTTTCGCAGCACTCAGCTTAATGACCCGATTTCCCGCCCACGCTTACTGGAACCCTCCCGGACCCGCCACCGCCAATTTCAACAACTCCGGACCGCACGGGTTTAGCGAACTTCTCTATGCCTTTTCGAGCGCCTCGGAAAACAATGGCAGTGCTTTTGCCGGAATCAATGTCAACACTCCCTGGTACAACCTTTTTCTCGGCCTGGCGATGTTGATCGGCAGGTTCGGGTTCATCCTGCCGGCTCTGGCCGTGGCAGGTAGCCTGGCCACAAAGAAAAAAGTCCCGGTCACCAGCGGAACCTTGCCGACATATGGCGCCCTCTGGGTAGGTCTGCTGGTGTCAACGATCGTGATTGTAGGAGCCCTGACCTTCTTCCCGGCATTGTCGCTGGGTCCGATTGTCGAACATTTCCTGATACACCAGGGTAAAACATTTTCAATGCTGATCTTCCCGTTCGGGAGTTAAACGATGCCTGACATTATGATTGCGCCCGGTCCCGTCATTGACGACGAAACACAATTACTTCCGAGGAAGCTGGTACGCGCTCGTCCGCTTCTCGACCGCGAAATTCTACGGCGCGCCATCCGTGAATCTTTCGTCAAGCTGAATCCTCTGGCCGTCGCCAGGAACCCGGTCATCTTTGTGGTGGAAATCGGCGCAGCCCTGACAACAGTCCTCCTCGCGCACGACGCCCTCAGCGGGGCAGCGGGCATTGGCTTCGAATTTCAGATCACTCTCTGGCTCTGGTTCACGGTCCTGTTTGCGAACTTTGCCGAGGCCATGGCCGAGGCGCGCGGCAAAGCCCAGGCCGATACGCTGCGCAAGACCAAGACGGACTCGATGGCCAAACGCCTGCTGGCCAACGGCAAAATCGAGACGGTGCCGGCTTCCAGTCTGCGTTCCGGAGACCTGGTCGTCTGCGCCGCCGGCGATATCATCCCGGGCGACGGCGAAGTTGTCGAAGGAATCGCCACCATCGACGAGTCCGTAATCACGGGAGAAAGCGCGCCGGTGATCCGCGAATCCGGAGGCGATCGCAGCGCCGTGACCGGAGGGACCAAAGTATTATCCGACCAGATCAAAATCCAGATCACCTCCAACCCCGGCGAAACCTTTCTGGACCGCATGATCGCTCTGGTCGAGGGGGCCCAGCGCCAGAAGACTCCCAATGAAATCGCCCTTAACATCCTGATCGCAGGTTTGACTCTGATCTTCCTGCTGGCGGTTGTTACCATACAGCCTTTTTCGGTTTACAGCGTGGCTTCCGCCGGGCAAGGCAGCGTCCCTTCCGTGGCCGTGCTCATTTCGCTGCTCGTCTGCCTGATTCCCACTACCATCGGCGGGCTGCTGTCCGCCATTGGAATCGCCGGCATGGACCGCGTGATGCAGCACAACGTACTCGCCATGAGCGGGAAGGCAGTGGAGGCCGCCGGCGACGTCAACACGCTGCTGCTCGACAAGACCGGCACGATCACTCTGGGCAATCGCCAGGCGGTTGAGTTCGTGCCCTGCCCGGGAGTTGAAGCGTCCGAGCTCGCCGACGCCGCCCAGCTTGCCAGCCTGGCTGACGAGACCCCCGAAGGACGCTCGATTGTCGTCCTGGCCAAGGAGCAGTTCCGGCTGCGCGGCCGCGAGATCTCCGAGCGTCACGCGAATTTCATTCCGTTCTCTGCCTACACCCGCATGAGCGGCGTGGACATTGATGGCCGCTCTCTGCGAAAGGGCGCGACTGAAGCCATCCTCAACTTTGTGAAAGAGCACCACGGCGGCCACTCCCCCGAACTCCTCGAGATTTCTGACCGCATTTCCCGCACGGGAGGGACCCCGCTTGCCGTCGCAGATGGGCCGCGGGTGCTGGGCATTGTGCATTTGAAAGATATCGTCAAGGGCGGGATGAAAGAGCGCATTGCCCATCTTCGCGCGATGGGAATTCGATCTGTGATGATCACCGGCGACAATCCCTTGACAGCCGCCGCCATCGCTTCCGAGGCGGGCGTGGATGACTTTCTGGCCCAGGCCACTCCCAAAGACAAACTTGAATATATCCGCAAGGAGCAGGCCGCCGGCCGGTTGATCGCTATGACCGGCGACGGCACGAATGACGCGCCGGCGCTTGCCCAGGCTGATGTGGGGCTGGCCATGAATACCGGAACGGCTGCCGCAAAGGAAGCCGGGAACATGGTCGACCTGGACAGCAATCCAACCAAGCTGATCGAAGTGGTTGCCATCGGCAAACAGCTCCTGATCACACGAGGAGCTCTAACGACTTTCTCAATCTCCAATGACATTGCCAAATATTTCGCCATCATTCCAGCGATGTTTGCCAGCACGTACCCTGCCCTTCAGGCTCTGAACATCATGCACTTGCATTCTCCCCAAAGCGCCGTCCTTGCCGCCGTGATTTTCAATGCGCTGATCATCGTGGCGCTTGTTCCGCTGGCGCTTCGGGGAGTTAAATACCGGCCGGAAGGCGCCGCCAGCCTGTTGAAGCGCAATCTCCTGATCTACGGTCTGGGCGGAATTCTCGCGCCGTTTCCGGGCATCTGGCTGGTTGACCGGCTGCTGGTGCTGCTGAGGCTTGCATAAGGGAAGAACTATGTGGAGACAAATTGCAATTGCGTTCCGGGTCCTCTTATTTATGACCGTCTTGACGGGGCTGATATACCCGGGCGTGGTCACGGCGCTTTGCCAGGTCATCTTTCCCCAAAAGGCAAACGGGAGCCTGGTGAGGATCAATGGCACGGTAGTAGGCTCGTCGCTGATCGGCCAGAATTTTACGAAGCCGCAATATTTCCAGCCTCGCCCATCAGCGGCGGGAAATGGTTACGACGCATCGAGTTCAAGTGGTTCGAATTACGGTCCCACAAATCAGAAACTGATAGATCGTGTCAAAGCGTCGATTGCTGATTTTCGCAAGCAGAACCCTGACTATCAAGGACCCATCCCGGCCGACCTTGTTACGGCCTCCGCGAGCGGTCTTGACCCTGATATCAGCCTGGCCTCGGCGGAAGCCCAGGCGGCTCGCGTGGCCCAGGCCCGTGGAGTTCCGCTTGATGAGATCAAACAGCTCATCCATGCGCATGCGAAAGGGCGCGTCGTGGGATTTCTCGGCGTGCCCAGGGTGAATGTGCTCCAACTCAACCTGGCGCTCGACCGCCAGTTCAGTCGCAGGTGAACCCGCCAGACGAATTCTGAGAGGAAGCAAATGATGGATGCGATATTGCGCCATTACGGCGTGCTGAAGGTGGTGTGTCTATCGACGTTTGCATGGATGCTGGCAGCGCCGGTCCCACGCCGCGCACAATCATTGCCCGCTCCCGCAATGACGGGACCCCTGCAAACAGCCTCGCCGCGCTCGTTCGACGCCGGACCTTTCGGCAAGCTCGATGTCACCGGCATCGTGAGCGGCATGGGACTCGCTCAGGGGAATCATGTGCCGGGTGACGATGCTGCCCAGGCCGATCTCAGCAACGGCCAGGTCTTTATCCAGAAGACGAACGGCTGGTGGCAATTCTATCTTCAGGTGGGCGCTTATAATTTGCCGGCCCTGGGCGTCCCATTTCTTTCCACGGCTGACACGGTGAGCGATTTTTACGGGCCGTTGCCGGTTGGCTACCTGAAGCTGGCGCCAACAAAGAACTTTTCCATTCTGATTGGCAAGCTGCCCACGGTGATGGGCGCTGAATACACCTTCACCTTCCAAAACATGAACGTCGAGCGCGGCTTATTGTGGAACCAGGAGAACGCCGTCAATCGCGGAATCCAGGTGATCGAGACACTGGGCAAGTTCACCGCCTCGCTTAGTTGGAATGACGGCTTCTATTCCAACCGCTACACATGGCTCAGCGGTTCCCTGACCTACGCCAGCGGGCCTCACAGCCTGGCGTTCACAGCCATGAGTAACCTGGGGCAGACAGCCTTTCGGACTCCGGCCACGCCGCTGCAAAACAACAGCAGCATGTATGCCCTCGTTTATACGTATACGAAAGGAAACTGGATCATCCAGCCGTACTATCAATACAGCTATGTGCCGACCAACCCGAAAATCGGCGTCGTCAAAGGCGCTTCGGCGCAGGGAGGGGCGCTGCTTTTGAATTACAACTTCAAACACGGGTTCTCGCTCACGGGGCGCGGAGAGTACATCACGAGCTCGGGAAATGCCGCCGAACAGTCGGTTAATCTGGTCTTTGGCCCGGGCAGCGGAGGATGGTCATTCACTCTGACGCCGGCTTATCAGAGTCACGGCTTCTTCATTCGCAGCGATTTTTCCATTGTTCAGGCGACCAACTTCACGCCGGGAGACGGTTTCGGCCCACTCGGCCAGAATCGCACCCAAACCCGCGGCGAGATCGAAGCCGGATTTATGTTCTGAGCGACGGGCTTCCGCAACACCCGCATCCAGCCGGCACAGAAAAATGCCGCCGGGCCCGGCGCTCTGGCTCATGCCTTCATGATGGCCGGATAGACCTTGTTGATGGCGCTGGCGATGTCCTTCGTATCCTGCTCCGTGAATTTGGGATCGATGGGAACGGCCGCGAAGCGGTGCAGGATGTCGATGGTGCGCGGGCAGGCTTCGGCGCCGTATTGGATCTCGCGGCCGCGCGCCGTTGTAAACGAAGGCCATGCCGGGTGGGCAGTGGCCTTGTTCTTTACCTGCGGCGTAATGGGCAATATCGCCGAGCCCTCAGGCGGCCCGGCCGGAATGTTCTCCGCCCGCATCGCTTTCATGTACCTGTCGCGGTGCTGCCGTGTGGGGAAGCCCAGGTAGATCCTTTCCTTCAAATCGCCGTCGGGGTCGGGCGAGTGCCGGTAGTGAGGTTCCGGCAAATCGCGCAGCGCTTCGTAGACGCGGCTGCCGTTCCGCCTGAGCGCCGCCACAATTGAATCCAGCTTGGCCAGTTGCGCGTCCAGCACTCCGCCGGTCAGCTCGCTCATGCGAAAGTTGGTGCCCGCAAAAGCCGGGACCCGTTCGCCGCCCAGCTCCTTTTTCAGCGCCGGGCGCAGCGGTCCCAGGTCGTGGAAGCGGCTGGCGCGCTCAAACAGGATGGGATCGTCCGTCACCACGGCGCCGCCCTCGCCGGAGGTGATGGTCTTGCAGAACTGGAAGCTATATATGGCGATGTCGCCGATCGAGCCTACGGGCCTGCCCTTGTAGTCCGCCCCCAGGCTTTGCGCGCAGTCTTCCAGCACCTTCAGGCCGTGCTTGCGCGCGATGGGGAGAATTCGATCGAGATCGGCCGGGCAGCCCTCCAGGTGCACGGCCATGATGGCTTTCGTCTGCGGCGTGATGCGATGCTCGATGTCGTCGGGGTCGATGTTGAGCGACTCGTCGATTTCCGCGAACACCGGCAGCGCCCCCGCCAGCACGATGGCGTTGAAACACGAATACCAAGTCCACGCCGGCAGGATCATCTCATCGCCCGGCCCCAGCCCCAGCGCCGCCATGGCGCATTGCAGCGCCGCCGTGCCGGAAGTCACGCCCAGCACGTAGCGGCGGCGCATTCGCCGGCCAAACGCTTTCTCAAAATTCGCGCATTGCATGGGCGGATTGGGCCCCGGGCCATACCAGCGGAAGGGGCTGCGCGAGGCAATCACGTCATCCACGCGGCCGCGTTCCTCGCCGCCATAGTATTCGGTGCCCATGCCGCATTCGGCCACCTCGAGCGGCTTTTCGCGCACCGG
>DASSJE010000529.1:0-4953 GCA_035691365.1 Terriglobia bacterium | reverse complement strand
GGAGAAGGGGTTCTGGTGAACAACCCGGGCAATGTGACCCCGGCGAGCGCTTGGAAGCCTCCCCTACTTCATGCCAGAAAACCGCTCAGCGGTGTCAGCCTGAATGGCGGCCTTTTCCAGACCGCCATGGAAAACAACATCGCGTATCTCCTGAATTCCTACAGTGTCGACGAATTGTTGCGCCAGTTCCGCGAGCGTGCAGGGATTTCCAACCAGCCCGGCTTGCCCAAGCCGAAGACAAAGTTCTGGGAGCATGATCTTGCAGGTTCAAACGCCGGGCGGTTCCTGATGGGGGCCGGGAACACGCTGCGGTGGATCGATCACCCGGAGCTTCGCCGGCGGCTCGATGCTGTTGTGGACGGCATCGCGAAGTGCCGCCAGCCGAACGGTTACATCATGGCCTACCCGGAAAACACCATCTTCTTTTCCGAGCGCGGCGCCTACACCCGGGCGTGGCTGACGCACGGCCTCATCGAAGCTGGGTACGCCGGGAACCGGAAAGCGTTCGGGTTGCTGCGGGGGTACTATGACTGGTTTAACCAGTGCTCCTACCTGCCTTACATGATGCGGTTCGCCATTCAGGGCGGGCAGGGAATGATTGCAAACACCCGTCTCTATTCCACACCTGTGGGGAAGCCCGCCGATATTCAGGTCATTCAGCGTTACTTCCAGCAGGATTTCTGGCTGGACCGTCTGGCGGCCGGCGATGAAAATTCCGTTTGGCAATACCCGTACGATCGCCCGCATTGCTATCTGCTGACTGATATCCTGGCTTACCTTGACGTATACCGCGCCACGGGTGATCCGCGCTATCTGCGTGCGGTCAAAGGCGCCTGGGAGCTCTTCCATAATAATTGGGAGAATATCGGGGGCAGCACTTCCATCATCGAGTACGTGGTCTGCCCGCCGAAATCCAACCTGTTGCACGCAGAGCTTGAAGAGCTTTGTGGGAATGCCTTCTGGGCTTTCCTGAACCAGCGTCTCCACGAGCTCGAGCCGGAGCGGGAAGCCTACGTCACCGAAATTGAGAAATCCATTTACAACGTGGCGCTGGCCAATCAGGCGGCTGCGGAGGGTTTCCGTTATCATGCGCTGCTGACTCACCGGAAAGAAAAGCCTACCCGGATCAACACCTGCTGCGAAGGGCAGGGAACACGGCTGATCGGTACTCTGCCTGAACACATCTATTCCATCGCTTCAGACGGACTCTACGTGAATCTCTTTGAACCTTCCGCCATCCGCTGGGCGCAGAACGGGCAGACGTTGAGCCTGAAGATGATGACAAAGTTCCCGTTCCATCCGGACGTGCGCCTGGAATTCGCCGCGCTCCGGCCGGCCCATGCCAGGATTCGCCTGCGCGTGCCATCGTGGGCGGCGCGCGATATGGAGATTTACGTCAACGGCAACCTTGCCGCAACGGGCCATCCCGGCAGCTTTGTTGCTATCGACCGCACGTGGTCGAGCAGCGATGCCATTGCCTTCAGGCTGCCGGCCGAACTGCGTGTGGCGCGCTACACAGGAGCGGACCAGATTCCCGGGTACGAACGTTATGCGGTTTTGTATGGACCGGTCCTGCTGGCCGCCGTGGGATCGCCGGAAGTCAGGCTGCGCGGAGTGAGCGCGGAACAGCCAGAGCGCCTCACAGAGTTGCTGGAGCCGCAGGCGGGATACGCGCTCCATTTCAAATTCAAGAATAATCCGGGCATCACCTACATGCCTTACTGGCAGGTTGATACGCAACCGTTCAACTGTCTGCCCGGTATACCCGCCGGCCGTTCCTGAATCTGCAAACTTCCGGCACTTCCCTACAGTGCAGTGAGCAGCGCGTCTTCCACGACCTGCTTGTGTTCGGAGTTGAGTTTGTTGCCGTCGATGGTGAGATAAAACACGTCGATGGCTTTACGGCCCTGCGTGTCAATCGCGGCCACCTCAATATTGCATCGATGCTCGGAGAGCAGGGAACTGATCTGGTAAAGCAATCCCTGGCGGTCCTGGGTTGTCAGCTCAAGGAGCGTGCTGTGGGAGGATGAGGTGTCGTCAAACCGGATTCGCGTGGCTATCCTGGCGCCGGCTGCAAAGCTTTTTTCGGTGCGGATGCGGCCGCGCATCAGTTCTTCAAGGTTTTTCCGATCGGTCAGGACGTCGCGGATGGTTTGCTGCAGGCGCTCCTGTTCAGGAGGATTCAGGTCCAGAGTGTGAAACAGGTCGACAAACCGGAAGGTGTCAAGAACTGTTCCTGAGCTGTTTGCGAAGGCTTCCGCCGCGACGATGTTCAATCCCCAGGCTGTCAGGACCCCTGTAAGAGAAGCGAAAAGGCGGGGTTTGTCGCGGGCCACTACGGTGAGTTCCCAATAGTGATCGCGATTTTTCAGCAAAGTCAGGACCGGATCATGCGAAAGGCCCTTCGCCATCTGATGATGGATTTCAATCTCTTCCACTGCGTGGATGCGCAGATAGCGCCTCGGCAGGCCTTCCAGAAACTTCCCGGCGTCTTGCGGCAACTGAAGAATGTCCTCCAGTGCTGCGGCGCCGTTTTCGGGCGCGACAGTTTCACCGGCAGATTGGATCCGGTCACTGTCAAGGCTGCGGGCAAGCGCATTCGACGTGGCGGCGTAAAGCGTCCACAACATCTCGGCTTTCCACGGCGTCAGGGCTTCCGGATTCACCGACTTGATGTCGGCATAGGTCAGCAGGGTAAGCATCTTGAGGCGGTTGTGGGACCCTGCGACTTCCATCAGGCGATGAACGGTGGCAGGGTCGAAAATGTCGCGATGCTGGAATGAGACTGACATTTCCAGGTGCCTGCGGATGAGGAAGCGGACCGTCTGCCTGTCCTCCTTCTTCACCCGGAGGCGCGCGAAGACCTGCTCCGCGGCCTGGAGGCTTCCCTCGATATGGTTTTCAGCGGCCATCCCCTTGCCGACGTCGTGGAACAGAAGCGAAAAGAGCAGCAGGTGCGGCTCCTCGAGTTCAGACAGGATTTCGCCAAACTTCTGCTCCCACTCATTTTCGGGATTTCGCAGCGCGCAAACATTTTGAAGGGTCAGCAGTGAGTGCTCATCGACAGTGTAGCGATGGTAAAAGTCCCTGATCACCAGCGCGTCGATGGCGCGAAACTCCGGAAAGAATTCCTCGAGCCATCCCAGGCGATGCATGGCACGAACGGCGTCGATGGCGTGAGGCAGTGAAAGGATCCCGCAGAATTGCTTCCAGAAGTCAGGGTAATTCTGCACGCCGCCCAGCCCGCCGGGAAGCGACTGCTCCACCCATTGTTCCGTTTCGCGACCCATTTCCAGGCCGTGCCGTGCCACAAATTCGAACAGCCGCATCAGGTAGGAGAAATCGCGCGCTTCAGCGGGCAGCTTGAGAAAGATCCTGCCCCGCACCGCTGAGAAGTCGAGGTTCGAGACCCGTGACTTCCAGTCGCGGTAGATGTCGTAAAGCGCCAGGCGCCCAGGTTGGACTTCATCCATGGTTTCGCCGGCCAGTCTCTTCACAGTTCTGGCGTGGCGGAAATAGGCACGCATCCAGTCGGCCGGCGGTACTCCCCGGCCGAAGCCCACGCCGATTCCCTGGCCGGCGGCCTCTTCCTGCAGCTCATAACTCAGGCGGTTATCGTCGCGCTCTTTGCGGTAATGGAGGAAGCAGCGCGTTGCAGCAAGGAATCGAAAGGCCCTGCCGGCTGTTTCCCCTGAGCGCGCAGGAAACAGGTCTTCTGCGGCCTTCCACTGCCCGCCTGATTCCAGCCCGGCGATGAGGCTGAGCCAGCGAATGACGTGAAAATCGCGAAACCCCCCTGGCACTTCTTTGATGTTGGGTTCCAGATGGAAAATGGTATCGGAATGTTTGTGATGGCGCTGGCGGGTCATCTCAATCAGATCGGTCAGAAGCGTTATGCCGTCTTTGCGGAAGAGTTCCAGTAATCGGGCTTCATGAAGTTCGGAAAAAATTTCCTTCGAGCCCGCAACATAGCGAAGGTCCACCATCGCCACGTTGAATTCCAGATTGTCCCGGTGGAGCATGCTGCAATCGTCCAGAGTTCTGCAGGTCTGCGAGGCGCGCAGGCGCAAATCCCAGAGGGAGCGGACAAACTGGCCGATGAGTTCGCGGTGCTGGCTGAGTGTTGCGCTTCGCCTGGAAACAAAGAGAAGATCGATGTCGGACTGAGGAAACAATTCCTGCCGCCCGTAACCTCCAAGCGCTGCCACGCAGAGTTCTTCCGGTGGTTCGGAGCGCGCGGCAATAAGGGACTGATAAAGGCCCTGGTTGACGCGGTCAACCACCTGGGAACGCGCCAGCACATCGGAATGGCCGTTACCGCTGGATTCAAACTCCGCCCTGATTCGGTGAAACTCCTCCGAGCAAAATTCCAGCAGCGATGTATTCAGCGGCAGCGGCGGCATGGCCCTAGCTTATAGGATGAAGGATATCCAAAACCAATTAAATCGGCTTATGGGCGCCATAAACTGCGCGGGATAACGCGAGGCAAGCTTTGATTGAACGTTTGTCGCAGCAGGGAACCGGGCACCGGTCAGGAACATACCAGCTCGAGCCGGCTGGGGCCCGACTTCTTGGCGTTTGCGAGGGCGGCCTCAGCCCAGGATACAAGCTCGTTGGCCTGATGGTCATTGCCGCTGACTGCGATTCCTATGCTGATGGTTACCGCGAAGTCGCCTTTGAAGGTTTTGAACGATTCCCCGCAAATGGTCGTCTGGAGCCTGAGGGCCTGGCTCATGGCTCCGGAGCGGTCGCAAGCCGGGGAAATAATAACAAACTGGCCGCCGCTGTAACGGCCCACCGAGTCGTAGGTGCGGACGGAATTCCGGATTCTTCGGGCTGTTTCACGCACGACGGCATCACCGGCCAGGTGCCCGTGCTGCTGATTGACCTGCCGGAGATCGTCAATATCAATGACAAGCACCGCCAGGGAAAAGCATTGCCGGCGCGCGCGAT
>DASSJE010000528.1:0-3164 GCA_035691365.1 Terriglobia bacterium | reverse complement strand
AGCGCTAGAGTGAGTGTTATCCACTTTTTGTAGCTGTGCTTCACCTCATCCTCCCTTGAAAAATAGCGCGCCACGAATCGGGCGCGCGAAATCAAAACTGCGGCCCCAAAAAGAAATTTCCCTCTGGATGTCCGCCCCTACAAATACCGGTTTGCAGCAGGTTTTCCAAATCTATTTCCAGCTCCAGTTGGGTTCCTCATTCTGGCCCGAAGTGGTCAGTTGCTGCTGTTGCGTTCCGTCCGCCAGCATGGTCCATATCTCATGCTGGCCGGAACGCGTGGACTGAAACACAATGTGCCGGCTGTCCGGCGACCAGGAAGGGAAGTCGTTCCGCCCGTCTCCGTGGGTCAACTGCGCCCAGGTGTGCGTGGTCACGTCCATCACGTAGATGTCCTGCGCTCCCGGCTCCCCTGGTCCATAACGGCGCATCCAGGAAAAGGCCAGAAACTGCCCGTTTGGTGACCATGATGGCGAAACCGCATAGCCCTCGTCTGTGACGTGCTGCTGGTTGGTCCCATCCGATTGCATGATGGAGATCTGCGGCAGGCGGGTCGCCTGACTTCGCTCTACCCAGGCAATCTGCGCCCCCGTCTTTGGGTTCCAAACCGGAGAGACATCCGGACCGGCGAACGAGGTCAGCCGTTTCAGGCCCATGCCGTCGGCATCGGTCACGTAAATCTCCGGGTCCCCGCTGCGCGATGAGGAAAATGCCAAGTGCGTGCCGTCGGGCGACCAGGCTGGGGAAAGGTTCGTGCCCCCAAAATGGGGGAAGTGCACCAGCCGCCCCAGGTCCATGGAGTACATCATGATCTCCCAGCCGCTGCGCGTCATGGCACTGAAGGCGACACGCCCGTTGTCGGGTGAAATGCGCGGCGACAGTGCAATCGTTCCCAAGTGCGTCAACTGGTGCTGATTGCCGCCGTCGTAGTCCATCTCCCAGATTTCTTTGTGACCGCTGCGGCTGCTGACGAAAACAATTTTGGTTTCGGCGATTCCATTGATGCCGCCGCCCAGCCGAAAAATGATTTCGTCGGCGAACTTGTGGGCGATGCTGCGCGCCCCTTCTTGCCCGGCTGTATCGCTGTATTGCTTGCCCAGCACCTGCGGATTGGCGCTGTTCTTCAGGTCGTACAGCCAGCCCTGCACCGTCAGGTTTGTCCCGCTCACTCCCAGGTTGCCGAACGCCAGCATGGCCGCATTGGGCGGCGGGCTGCTCCATTGCGACATGTTCACGTCTTGCGGCGAGCCCGGAACCTGGGTCGGCATGAAGCTCTTGGAAACCATGTCGAATATTCCGGCGTGGTCCAGGTCGTAGAACAGGGTATCGTCAAAAACCTTCTGCAGAGCCGCCGTCTGCGGATCGGCATTGTTGGTCTTGAAGTCGGGAACCGCGAGCCGAAGTTTCTCTACTCCCAATCCCGTGCCCGTGCGAATCCAGTCCTGCTGGGCAGCCAGCAGCGCCGAAAAGAAAAAAACACTGATAATGACTGATAGCAAACGCTTCATCACTCTTTTGACCCTATCAACCTCGGAGTTGAGGATTCAATGAAAATCTCATCCAAGAACCTGATAACGCATCAGCGGTGGTAGTCAAACCAGAACTCCACCGATACCTTGCTGCCGGAATAATCCGGGGGCAAGGGCCCGAAGCTGGCAATGCGCTGCAAGGTGTGAATCGCTGACTCGTCGAGCGAGGGCACGCCGCTGGACTGCTCGATGCGAATGTTGGTCGGCTGGCCGGAGCGGGTAATGTCGAAGGTCACGTAACAGCGCGCTGCCGTGCTTATGCGCGGATCAATCTGGTACTTCAGCCAGTTCTCGGAAATCTTGTTGCGCATGGCGGTCACGTACCAGCCGAAACGGCTGCCGAAGTCCCCGCCTCCGCCCGTGAAATTGAATCCGCCCTTGGCTCCGCCGGAAGTGAAGCCATAGAGATTGGTGACCGGCCCGCCTTGCCCGTAGGGCACCACGTTGCTTGCTTCCGGGATAGGTTGAATCGGCTTGGCCCGCTCCACGGAAGGAATCCGTTCTCTCGTCTTGCGCTTGGCATCGCGTTCCGGAATAGCGATCGCCTTGGGTTCCTCCACCTCTTTTGGTTTGGGCTGAGATTCCGAGAGACCCTTGGATTCGTTGGCCAGTACGTTTTGCGTCTTGATCGGGTTGGCGGGCAGGGGAATGGTGGAAACCAGGGTGGCGCTCATCGCGTCTCCTCCGGTTCCGGTGCCGCTTCCCCAGTTCTCGCCCGGCAGGTGAATCACGCCGTAAAGCAGGATGGAGGCGAACAATACACCGTGCAGGACCGCCGACCAGATCAGCGGCCGGCGCCAGGGATCATGCTCGAAAAATATGTCAGCGCTTGCTGCCATGTTCCCGCAAGGGCTGCGTGACAATGCTCACGTTGGTGATGCCCGATTGTTTTACCGCGTCCATCACGGTGGCGAAGGCGCCAAACGGTACGTCCTGATCTGCCCTTAAAAAGATGGATTGCCGCGACGGATCTCGCAGCTTCTCATGCAGCGCCGCCGGAATGTCGTTGATGTTGATGGGGCGATTCCCCAGAAACACCCGCTGCTGGCGGTCAATGCTGATCACCAGACGCTCCTCCGTGATTTCCTTCACCGTGCGCGTCTGCGGCACATTCACGTCAATGCCCGACTGCAGCACCGGCGCCGTCACCATGAAAATAATCAGCAGCACCAGCACCACGTCCACCAGCGGGGTGACATTGATGTCGGCCAGCGAGCTTTGCGTGCGGCCCTGGGCGTTCGTAAATGCCATTAATCGCGAACCTCGCTGAGCGCGCTCCGGTAGGTGGAGTGCGGCTGTTGCGGCGGCGGTGCTGAGGTGCGCTCAAATGCATTGAGCAGTTCGAGGGAGAAGTCGTCGCTCCGCGCCGCGAACTCCTTAATCTGGTGGCTGAAGGCGTTGTAGGCGATTACCGCGGGAATGGCGGCAAAGAGGCCGGCAGCGGTGGTGATGAGCGCCTCCGAGATGCCGGGCGCAACCGCGCGCAGGGTAGCCGCTCCGGCGGTGCCCAATCCCTGGAAAGCGTCAATGATGCCCCACACCGTGCCGAACAGGCCGATGAAGGGCGTGACTGCGCCAGTGGTCGCCAGCCAGGGCAGGCGGCGCTCCAGCCGCGTCATTTCTTCCGAAGCCGCAAT
>DASSJE010000527.1:0-11662 GCA_035691365.1 Terriglobia bacterium | reverse complement strand
GATTCTAATTGGTCTTGCCTGTAGCCATCCCTCACGTGCCCAACCGCCTTATGGAAACGCCAGCCGAAGACTCGGGGGTAGTTAGGTGTAGGCACTGATAAGAGAACAAATCCTCCCGGTTTCAAAACACGGTACACCTCGGATACGAGAGCCGTGTCTTCCTTTACGTGTTCGATCACGTCAATCAGCAAAACCGCGTCGCAGCTTGCTGATGGCACTACCTCAAGGCGTGGGGCCGAGTGTGCACGGAACTCGACATTGTCAATCCTGTTTCGCGCCTTCGCCAAGTCGGCAAGTTCTATGGATTGCCGGTCAGCATCAACTCCCAGCACTTTCCAGTGTTTGTATTTTCGTGCCACCTGGAACGACATGATCCCGTGCCCGCATCCGACTTCGAGAACGGATGCCCAGTCCGGAACCGTTGCCGCCATAAGCAGTCGTTTCACGGCGCGCCAGCGGGTGTGGGTGTGGAGCTCTGGGGTTCCATAAACGAGGTGATAGGCACGATAGCAAGCCCTGACCAGCAGGTGCGTCAAGCGCCCCCCACCTGCATCTAATCTGGGCGATAAGACAGCGTATTCTTCACCAATCGGCACGAATCCAGACTCCTTTGGGTTATGTGTTCCGGGCGTAAGCCGGCCGTAGCCTGATGGGATTCAGGCCGTGCTTCAGCGTGTAGATGAATGACGCAGCATTCACAAATGTCTCGGCCGCCACAACGCCGATTGCCATCCCGTCGGCGCCCCACCTTGGAGCGATGGCAATGGCCAGCCCAATGTTCAACAAACCGGCTACAAAGAGTATTTTCATCACGGCATAGTCCCGCTTGAATGACATCATCATCAATGTTGACCATACTGTAGCCAGCGCGATATTGGGAATACAAAAAGCGAGGATACGCAAAACGGAAATGGTCGGAGTGAAATTGTGCCCGAAAACAATTCGTACGATCTCGGGCGCCAAAACAACTGTAACTGCGAAAATCCCAGCTCCCAAGGGAGCAAGAACCGCCAGTACCCTCCTGCCTTCGCGAAGAGCAAGTTCTTTTGAAGCGGAGGCCAGGCTGGCCACTCTGGGGAAAAACGCCTGGGAGATGGGCCCGAGGGCGTCATTAGCTGCTCTGACAAGGCGTTCCGCTGCTACATAATATCCAACCGTTGAAAAGTTGCCCACCAGCATTCCTAGAACAAAAGCGTTGCCTGACGTGTAGAGTGTTGTTGCACTGGCGGACAAGAAGAGCGCCATGCCGTTCTTGAGACTGCTCCAAATATCAGACCATCCCGGCAGGGCCAGTTGAATCCTAAACTTCCGGATGGCCCAGGCCACACCCATAAAACCAGCCAGCAGGGATTGAATAGAAAGGATCGCTGCGCAAACCAGCAGGTCTCTCGGCTGTCTCACAAATAGAATCAAGGCAATCAAACCGGCCACTCTGACTGAGATGTTGATAGTGGCAATGCCTGTCATCTGCTCGAGGCCCTGGTAGAGCCAGGATGGGAAAAGAACTCTTCCGGCGAGCGATGCAAAAATGATCCACACCACCAACGCAGCCTCTCTCACTTTAGGGACGCACAAGGTTATAGGGAGTAATGCACAAACGCTTAGTGCGAGAAGGAAAGACTTGGCGCCCCACACACTCACTGCCGTGCGACTCACGGCGTTGGGATCACTTCTCCCCACTGAAATCATTCTTGTGGCCGACCAGTCAAATCCGTAATCCACAACCACGCCAAAGTAGGCCACCAAGCCCTGGGCAAATCCCAACAACCCGAATTCCTCAGCCCCCAGGACGCGCACAAGGTAGGGAACAATAATGAGCGGAAGGATATAGTTTGCAAAACGGATCGAATAGAGGGACAACGCGTTCTTGCCGACTGAACTTTTCAGCGCGCGGCGAAGTAGTGGCTTGAGGCCTTCGGACATACTAGACGGTGCCTTGAGATCTTTCCTGCAGTGGATGCGCTTCTTCGGCTCTTCTCCGTTGGAGTCTTGTCATCGCCGCGCCGGCCATCAACCCGTCCCGAATGGAATCCGCAATGCCTTGGAACACCCAGCGGGCGTAGCGTCCAATGGGGAATATGTCGTGGGCCTCCAGGGCGGAAATGGCCTGCTGCCTCCATTGGGACCCTGCCCACGACCAGGTATACGCCACCTCGATCCAGGTTGGGTCCACCACGTCCACGTCGCGCGCCCATCCCCAATCCTGCAATTCCTGGATTGCGTTCCGGATGTAAGCGGATATCTCATCCGCATTCGGCTTCTTGCCTTCCGGGTAAGCTCGCTCAACGTAGATGCTGATGCGTTCGCCACTTCCCCGTGACGACTTTGGAAGGAATGAGTCGTCCACGTTGCTGTAGAATCCCACACGGTGAAACGCGGCCTTGCTGACGGGCACATAAACCCAATGGTCTTCGGGGCAACGCGGTCCTCTGGCGGCTCCAATATTGAGCACCAGCACAGAGGGCGAAGGGTCTGGCTTCGCTTGAAGACGAAACCCCGCCATTTCGATGGTCCGATTTAACGGGAGGGTGGTAACCAGTGCATCGTACCGGACCCTGCTTCCGTCTTCGAAGATTACTTCCTTGTCACCCGGGTTTATCTTAATGGCGCGCTTGCCGTAGTGAACATTACAAGAAGTTGCCATCCTCTCGGCGAGCACATTGAGTCCTTCGGTGGGATAAATGAAGCTCGTGTTATATCCCACAGCCGGTGAGGCGTTAAAGGCGCCCCGGATCACGTCATCCAGGTTAATGGGGGACTTATAAGCGTCCTGAGGAGCAAGCTCTTCGTAGAGGCCCGCGGTGTAAAGGTTATGGAACGGGAAAAAGAAAAGTTCGCATAAGGTCCGGCCAAAGCTCGCCCGCAGCCAGTCACCCATCGTGCGAACTTTCTCCCGCGCGTTCGCAGCCTCAACCACTTCACGTAAACACCGGCCAACAAGTTCACCAGCCAGGCATCCCAGGTGATTTTGGATGGGATATGGAACACAGATATCTTTCCGCGGAAGAAACACTGAGGACTTCCTTGTGTAGGAGCGGAAGTTGGCAGCCGATCGCAAAAACCGGTGTACGGCGGAGTCTCCACCGAAGATCCAGTGACCGCCGCCCACTTCAAAACGGTAGCATTCGCCATCTGCCGGAGCACGAGAAAGCCTTTTAGTGCTGCCGGGCCGCACATAGTAAGATGAGCAAATTCCTCCCGGATTTTCTGCTGCCTCAAAGACAGGGAGTCCCGACAGGCCTGCTCCCAAGCCGGTCATGCCCGCGCCCAATACGATCAGATTGTTATTTGTGTGTTCTGCCATCCTGGTGCACCAATTTTATCACGGCATGGAATCCCCGCTCGGGCGCCGTAGCCCTTCAATGATCAGCGTCAAACAGCCGCTCAGGGGATTTTCAACCTGCCGCCGCGCCGTCGGATTTCGGGAAAGGCGCGAGCCGGTCATTCTGTTTTCCGGTCGCCAAGACTTTCTCTAAAATAGCTGATGGTTGAAGCCAGTCCTTCTTCCAATGGGATCTTGGGCTCCCACCCCAACAGGCGTCGGGCGCGGGAGATGTCTGGGCAGCGGAGTTTGGGGTCGTCCGTGGGAAGGGGATGAAATTTTATTGAGCTTGAACTGCCTGTCATCTCCGCAATGATTCCTGCAATATCAATAATCTTATCTTCCCGGGGATTGCCCACGTTGACCGGATAATGGATGCCCCATTCCTCGCCCGGGGACGTAGCGGTTGCGCCAGAATCCGATTCCGTCATCAAAAGACGGGTCAATCCGTCAATGAGATCGCTGACGAAGCAGAAACTTCTTGTCTGATTTCCGTCGCCGTAGATTGTCAAATCATTGCCCTGCAGGGCCTGCACGATGAAATTGGAAACCACTCTGCCGTCGTCGGCGCGCATCCATGGACCATACGTGTTGAAAATTCTTGCGATCCGAGTATCCAGACCGTACCGCCGATGGTAGGCCATGGTCAACGCTTCGGATGCTCGCTTGGCTTCGTCGTACACACTCCGGGGACCGATAGGATTCACGTTCCCCCAGTACTCTTCAGTTTGCGGATTCACCTTGGGATCGCCGTAAACCTCTGATGTGCTCGTCAGCAGAAAACGCGCCTGTTTCTCAAGGGCCAGAACCAGCATATTTCGCGTTCCAATAGTTCCCACTTCGAGGGTTTGGATGGGGAACTGGAGGTAGTCAGGAGGACTTGCCGGGCAAGCCATATGAATTACTGCGTTCACAGGGCCGTCGACTTTGAGAGGTTCGGTCACGTCCTGCGAGATGAAGCGGAATGCCGGGACCTGCTCGAACGCTTCGATGTTTTGCCGACGACCGGTCAGGAGGTTGTCCAGGCACAGGACTTCATGGCCAAGCGAAAGCAGCTTTCCACAAAAATGCCTGCCCAGAAAACCTGCCCCCCCCGTTATGACGATTCGCATCAGTTCCTCACGTAATTCATGGCGATCGCAATGCGCTTCACTTCAAACCCATCACCACTGGAATCAGTATAACCGGGCAGTCCCGCTTCCCGTAGCGTGCACCATATTCCAGCGGCAAGTACAAAAGTCATAAGGGGGCTCGAAAGTTGCACCCGGGGAATAGCTTTGCTGGAGGGCCTGGCGCCCCCTCGTTTTTCAACACCTCAGCACATTGAGCAGTCCGAGTGTTGACCAGAGATTTCCTGATTACGCTTCCGGGTGTTCGGCCTGGTAGTCACTGCCGTAGCCGTAACCGTACTGCTGGTAGTACCCGTACTTGCCCCCGTAACTTTCCTTGTGGATATTAACATCATTCAGGGCCACGCCAAGGATGCGTGCCCCGGCTCCATAGAGCAATGCGCGAGCTCGGCGAACCACCTCATAAGGTGTTTCATAGGCTCGAGTCACGAGGACCACCGCATCCGTGAATGTTGCCAGGATGCGGCTGTCCGCCACGCTCAGGATTGGCGGTGAATCAACGAGCACATACTCGAATTCCGCAAGGAGCCTCTTCAGCATATCCGCTGTCTGCGGAGACGACAAGACCTCCGCTGGATTGGGAGGGATGGGGCCACAGGGGATGATGGAAAGATTGGGAACGCCGTTCACCGGCAGGATGGCTTCTGAAAGCTGAACTCGCCCCGTCAGGCATTGCACAAATCCCGGGCTGTTTTTTACTCCTGCGGCCCGGTGACAGGAAGGACGCCGCATATCGCAATCCACAATCACGACTCTGCTTCCCAGGCTGGCCAGTGTGGCGCCCAGGTTAACTGTGGTAGTGGTTTTGCCTTCCCCCGGAAGGGCGCTGGTGACCAACAGAATCTTGGGAATGGGATTCGCCGACAACAGGATTGAGGTTCGCAGAGAACGGAAAGCTTCGGCAGCCATAGGGTTACTCTGAAGTGCGAGCCCATAAGAACCGTTGGAGCCGTTCCCAACAATCGAGGTCCCCTGCGTTGGCAATTTCGAGGACCCATTCAGGTGAATGGATGGAATCAGCCCCAGCGAGGGCAACCGCAGTAAAGATTCCACCTCGTCAGGCGTCTTGAGCGTGTTGTCGAGATATTCCTGAAAGAAAGCGAGGCCAACGCCCAGGCTCAGGCCCAGGATAAAGCCGAGGGCAAGGTTGAAGACGACGCGCGGCTTGGCTGGTCCGTCGGGAACCTGCGCCGGATCAACCACCATGATGTTGCTGGCGTTCAATCCTGCGGCCACCTGAGCTTCCTTCATTCGCTGCAGCACACCATCGTACAGCGAGCGGTTTGTATCGACCTCGCGCTTCAGGATGTTGTACTGAATAGTTTTTTGCGAAACGGAATCCACCACTTGTTCCTGCTCGCTGATCAGTTGTTGCAGATATTTTTCACGGGTTTGGGCGGCCTCATATTCCTGCGAGATGTTCTGTGTCAGGGCCAGTTTCTGGCGGTTGAGATTAGCCTGAAGCGTGTCAATCTGTTTCTTGAGGGCCATCGCTTTGGGATATCCGGGCTTCACAGTAGCGGTCAGCTCGGAATACTGGCGCTTCAGGTCGGAGAGATTTTGCTCCAGACTTTGAATGAGCCTGTTCTCAAGAGTTCCCGGGAGGTCTTGCACTCTTCCTTTCTGGATCAGGCTATAGAGCGCTTCCTTCTGGGCACGATCAGCCTGGGCCTTGGTGTATTCCTCCTCAAGCTGCTCCAGTCGCGCGTTGGCCATGCTTTGTGACTGCGCGCCGACGGCATTCTGAATGAAAAGTATGGAGTTCCTGGCAGCATATGACTCGAGGGCATCCTCAGAAGATTTCAGCTTGGCTTTCAGCTCAACCAGGCGGCCGGAAAGCCATTCCGATGCTTTCAGGGCCTCATTCCACTTGACCTGAAGGTTCTGATCAATATAGTCCTCGCCAAGCTGATTGGCGATGCGCGCAGCCATCGAAGGGTTTTGTGAATAGAATGAGACTTCAACCAGATTGCTGCGCTCAATGGGATTGACACCCAGCATCTTCATGAAATTAGACACGCTGTTGCGGTAGGCGTCAGAGTTTGGATCCGGAGGATTCGGGTCTGAGGCGGAGGGAATCTTCCTGGGGTCCTTCGTGACCAGACCAAAATAACTGTGGCTTTGGTAAAACTCAGGATATTGATAAAGGCGAAGGTCCCGCACCACGCGCTCTGCCAGCGTGCGGCTCCTTAAAATCTTGTACTGGGTTTCGCGATAGCTCTGGATGTCATACGATGGTCCGGTCTGCGCGATCTGCTGAAAGCTGAGAACCTGGGGCTCTTCCGGGTTGATTTCGATGAGGACCCTGCCGGCGTAAAGCGGTTTCTCCTTGAAGGTGCCGACGGCCACAGTCGTAAAAATAATCAGCAGGCACGTCAACACGGCCCATCGCCGCTTCAGAATCACGCTCCAATAGTCAAGCAGCCGGGGCGACTCTTCAGGCGAAACGTCCAGAATATTTTCTTCGCGCAGATAATTCCCGTTGAGGCGTTCCAACCCGCGGGTCTGACTGATCGGTGTAAGATTATTCTCTTCCATACAATTCCTTCATCCACGGTCGAGCGGTTTTAATCCGTCGGGCGCAGGTTCCGATTTACGTGATTAGAGGACACCCCAATTTCATTCTCAATTTCAAATGGAATTGTCCTGTGGCAGGCGGCAGAGCTAGCCAGGAAAGTTCCCGATTGAGCCCGTCGAGCCGATGAAACGAACCGAAACCGGTTAGGTCTGACGGACCTGGTATTCGCGTGGACCGCAGGCAGGAATCTCCCCTTACCCCACTGATTGTGTGGGCCCGTCCCGGGCCAAGGGGCGAAGCACTTTAAAGCTGCTCCCATCGCACTCTGCATAGCTGGTCGCTGATGCTTAGGCCCCTGTGCACATTTGAACGCTGCTCTCGGGCTCATCGGCAGGTGGGCCTCATCTTACTTTGCACCGCTTTCCGGTGACTCAGCGCAACAATTGTGTTGGAAGTTTGTAAACGCCCTTCTTGCTGGTTCTTGCCCGAATCTGGATGCCTTAGAAACCTGAACTCCTCCTCCGCCAGCGAGAAATTAAGAACCACTAATACTCAATGAGACTAGCAAACGCTTTTGGCTCTTGTCAATCCGTGTATTAGATTGAAATTAAAACTCTTGCCAAAAGCTCGATGGCAGGCTCCCGCAGCGGCTCGGCTGAGCGAAATGACAGAGGATTCTTTGCTGCCAAAGCGGCCACTGTGTCGCCCAAAGAAGTTAGAAGGCTCGCCCCTGCTTTTCGCCGGCGTCCTGCTGCCCACAGCCTTTTGTTTTCTTCCCCCCGCCTTCTCCCTTCTGCTTTCTGCCTTCTGCCTCCTGCCTTCTGCTTTCTGCCTCCCGCCGCCTATCGCCCTTTCCCGCCCTTTTTCTTCGTCTCCGTCTGTTTGTTCAGTCGGCAATTTGCTGACCGGCCGGCCGGAGACAACGGCTGGCGATCTAGAGCACATTTTTGGCCCTGTCCATGGGAAGGCAGAAGGCAGTAAGCAGCCGGCAGAGGGTGGACCATGGGGAGAGTCCGTCCAGTGCTTCGTCGGCGCCTCGCGCTTGGTGATGCACTTGGCATCCTTGTTTACTTTTACGATCCGGACCTTCTCCACCACGATCTTGCCGGAGTTGTTCTTGAGCGTGGCGTTGGCGATGGTATTCTGCGCGGCCGTAGGGGCGGGGCGAGCCCCGCCCCTATTGGTTTTCGCCAGGATTAAGATCTATCCGTCTTCATCGAGCGCAGCGCAATGCCGCCCAGAATGATGACGGCGGCGATGATTGCGACCCACAGCACAGCAGAATGGCGCTCGGACCAGGGCCGGTCGTCGGGGCGTCCGGTATAGCCGGCGTTGGCCTCTTCGGCGCCCATTTCGGCGCGGCTGGCTCCGGCATCATTGCGGAAAAGTTTGGCGTAATCGTAGACCGGCGCTGAGAGTTTCTCGTCGCCGTAATAAAGGGTGAATTGTGCGCCCGCGCGGGAGTCAAAATAGATCCGCCGCTCGTACTGCTGGAGACGCGCATCGGAGATCTTTAAAGGGGCGTCATCGCCATTGTGAATGATGACTCTCAAAGTTCCTCCGCTCGCTCCGGGAAGGTTAACGGAGGTCCGCTCAACATCAATCTTTAGTCCATTCCTTCGCATATGGACGCGGGCGAGTTCCCCCGAGCCAATGTAGCGCTCCTTGTCGTCCTGGATTTCCACCGCGCGCTCAAAACCTTGCTGGGCCTGATCAATGGAAAAATTCACCCGGTCCACTGGAGCATTCTTTGGAATAAGGAAAGTGAAAACAGTGTTTTTATCCTCCTGGGTTTCTTTGGGCTTGCTGCTGAGGTCCTGCCACGCGGCCTTTTGCTCGCTGATCATCCCCGCCGCGGCGCTCTCAACATCCGATGGTTTCACGGAACTGTCAATGGTGACTCGCAGGTACCTGTAAGTTGTGAGAGGAATCTGGAGAGTTGTGTTGTTGCCCAGTTTTTCATTCGACAGATCATAGAGCGTGGTTGTTCCCAGAACGGCCCAATGTTTTCCGTGCGAGTCATCCTGCCCTTCCACCCGCGCATGAGCGACAAAGTTCCTGGTGGCCAGCTTCAATCTGATCCGGTTGTACTGGGGCACGCCCGACATATCCAGAAGAAATTCTGTTTTCTCCCGAAGCGTACCCGGCTGCAGCAGTTGGACGTTCTGCTGAACGACCTCGGCGCGTGGCCTTTCAATCTCCAACCGGTAGGGGACCTCTGTTCCCGCCGAATACAACCGCAGGTCGCCCAGATCGGGGCGGGAATGCCGCCAGATGGTCTCGTCCACAACAACGTATTGCTGGCCGCCGGAACTTGTGGCCGCCAGCGGCCGCTGGTACTTGAAATAAGATATGTGAGCGCCCGCTCCCAAAAGTACAGCCAGCAACCCCAAAGTTATTTTCATGGTGAGGTTCCGTGGGTCGAATTATCCGGGGAGCGCGAAGCAAGCTTCAGCCAGTCGCGCTGATAAATAAACGAAATTCCGAGCAGCACCGCTCCCAGGGCAATAAAGCTCAGAATTCGGAAACTTCCTCCAAGCTGGGAAACGTCGGATAGAAAAACCTTGCCAACGGTGAATGCAATCAGCACCAGCGCCTGCCATCGCACGAATGCCGAACGCTTTAGAAAGCCAACCACCATGAGGCCCGCGCCATACACCAGCCAGATGGCCGAATAGCTGAAACGCCGGGCCAGCAAAATCTGGTGATAAGAAAGACTGTAATTTCTGCTGGCCGCCAATTGCCGGGCGAAGTAGTCCGAAGCTTCCAGGGTCAGGGCAATCAGCGCCAGCAGGTTCAAGGTGACCACCGCCGCATCGAAGAAAGGCCTTTCCTTTGTTGAGGCGTGACGCTCGCCATATCTCGCAATTCCACCCAGCACCGCAATGGCCACCGCGTAGGTGGCAAACCTCATGTTGAACAGCAGCGTGTCCGGGTAAAATCGGTCATAGACCAGCAGCCGGAAAATACCCGCGACCAGCACAGCGACTCCAAAGTATCGCAGAAAGCCGGCTGGCGTCCTGGTGCAAATCCATAAGAGGGCTCCTGCTTCAACCAGCCACCCTATGGTGATCCATTGAGCGTCCAGCTTTAACGGGATGGCCATTGAGATGAAGGCAATTGCGATGGCGACGTGGAGCAGGTTGATAAAACCTGTATCCTGGCCGGGGAAATACTTCCTGAAGGCTCCTCCGAGTCCTAGATAAATTGCCGCCAAAACCAGAGCAAACCAGGCGAGTGTGACCGGTTCGCTGGAATACATTGCATAAACCGCCAGGAAAAACGCCGCGGCATTCAACAGCGGAAGAAGGGTGAGCGTCACAGAGGGTCCGGCCATTCGGGTGGACGCCCGGTAACGGGCCGCCAGCGGAATGGCGGCAAACAAAGCTGCGAACAACGCGGCAAACGCAACGGTGAGAACTCGCTCGCTTCTGGAATAATAGGTGACATACCAGCCAAGATAGAGAACAATGGTGCCCGCAAAACTTCCCCAGACGAGGCGCCGCCACGGCTTGATGACGGCCATCGTAAGAATAGCAACGTCAAGCAGGACGATATAAGAGAACAGGATGGCCTCGTGGTTTTGCCGTGTCGATAGCAGAAGCGGAGTGGCGAAGCCGCCCACCAGCGAAAAACTCGCCAGCAATTCTGCATCCTGGCTCACGGCCAGGGTAATTGTGGCTCCGGTTATGATCACCATCGCCACAAATGCCGCGGCCGAAGGGATCAGATGGTAAACCTGAAACGCCCCCCACACTGATAAATAAAGGATTCCAATGCCGGCCGCTTTCAGCGAGAATGAGAACGCCACAATTCCGCGCTTGCGGAGGCGCTCGCTCCAAATCACCAGCCCAATCCCAGCCAGCAGGCCAATCACCACGCGCCCGCTCGGGCCAATCCAATTGTTCTCGAACGCGTATTTCAGAAAGTATGAAACTCCCATCAGGATGGCGACAATCCCAATCCGGTTTAACCAATACTGGCCGATCTTCGTCTCAAGGTTCCCGTCCACCTTTGAGCGGGCAGGCGCGGCGACTGGCGGTGGGAGCTTCGGAGTTGATGGCTCCGCTCCAGGTGAGGGTGAATCAGAAACAGCCTTCGCGGAGGCATGCTGAAGAGTTGTTTCCACAGAGCTCGGAACGGGTGATTGCCGTCGCACGTCTGATGCAGCGCCACTGATCAGCTCCAGTTGATAGACCCGCGCCGTCAAGGCCGCAATCTGCGCTTTCAGGGCTTCAATCTCATCCTTCGGATTGACCATGGGCCTATAGTAATCCACTTGTCATCGCGGAATAGAAAATCTTGTTTGAGGTCAGTGCATCGTGCCGGTGCCCCCGCGGGAGCCTGGGGAACCCCGTCAGGGAAACGGCGGGTCTTGATCTGGCAGGGGACTGGAAGATGGCAGGTAGTTGCAGGATAATGCCAGCTTGGAAGCGCGGCGAGATGGGCTGAGAAAATCGCCGGGGAGAAAAATCTCCATGAAGTTTTGGACTGCGGTTGCTCGAATGGCGTTCTTCATGTTTGCGCTGGCTGCCGTTGCGGGAGCGCAGGCGCCGGCCCAAACTTCGGCCCAAACGGCTGCGCCGCCGGGCGCTGACCCCAACTCTCTGCTTGCCGCAGCCACTGCAGGCGATGCGCAGGCGCAATTTAAGCTCGGCGAATATTATTTTAGCGCCCGCTATGTGACACTCA
>DASSJE010000526.1:0-2423 GCA_035691365.1 Terriglobia bacterium | reverse complement strand
AAGGTGCGGTCCTTCTTGCGTTGGCCGCCGAACCGCTTCAGCCAGTAACGTGACCAGATCAACGGGAAACGACGAACTCAAGTAATGGCGGCCGCGCAGAGCGGTAGTGATTGCTGCGTTTAGTTCTTCTCCGGCTGCTTGTTTGAGCACAAACCCTGAGGCGCCGCAACGAAATGCCTCGCTGGCCAGGCTCACATCCGTATGCATCGTCAACACCACGAATTTCCCGCGCACACCGGCCCGACGCAGCATGCGCAATGCCTCCATGCCGTTCAGTAGCGGCATAGAAATATCGAGCACGATAACTTCTGGGTTCAGTTCTCTGGCCAAACTGATCAATTCCCGCCCGTTGCTTGCGATTCCGATCACGTCATGGGAAGGTGAGAGCAGTTTACAAAGCGCCTCTGCAAAAATGCGGTGATCGTCAGCGATCAGAACTCGATTACGCATGATTAGCTCCTGTTTTGAATGGGAAGTCTGACGCTGACCTGGGTGCCGTGGCCTGGGGCCGACGAAACGGCAAATGAACCACCCAACGCCACCGTATGTTCATTCATATTGGCCACTCCGAGCCCTGCTTCCGGCCTCAACTTGGCCGGGTTGTAGCCAACTCCATTGTCCCGGACGGTCAGATTTACCCAGTTGCCTCGCTGTTCGAGATGGACTTCCGCGCATGAAGCATGCGCGTGTTTTTGTACATTGTGAAGAGACTCCTGCACGATCCGGTAAAGACAAAGTGACACCGTGGACGAAATAGCGGTGCGGGGCTCCCAGCTGCTGAAGTGCACACGAATTTTTGACGTAATATCAATGTCCTTGCACAATTGCGCAATCGCGTGGCATAACCCTTTCCTTTCCAGCATGATTGGATGGAGCTGATGGGAAAAATCGGAAATCGCCGTCGCGATCTCCCCCACCTGGAGCGATAGTTTTTCCAACACGGCACAGACCTTGCTTCGCAAATTTTCGAGGTCGTTGCTGGTCTTGCAGTATGACATCAGGCGATTCATTTCCAGCAGTACCGTTACGAGGTCTTGCCCGAAGGCATCGTGTAATTCGTGGGCTATTTTTCTTCGTTCGTCTTCATGGGCGCGCACCAGTTTCTCCGCCATCACACGAGAAGACTCGGTCGTCGTATCAAGGCTTTCTTCGATCTTGCGCATTGACAGCTTCCTTTCCTTGAGCCGAGCCAGTCGTCTCACTGATGGAGAGAGTGAGGTATGTGCCTGAAACGATACCCTTTGTATTTGTCTCTGCTGATCAAAACAGCCTGCTACGGGATTGAAAACTGGGAATTCTTACGGTATTTCCGGTAGTCAGTTCAGGTTATCTCCTCAACCAACAGTACGTTGCCCTGCAGATTCCTACTTAAAGTATTTCTTCTGCGCATGGAAACCTGAAACCTTTCCAATTGGCGGGGCTGGGCAGCGGGTTTTATGTTGCCTCAATGAACTGGCCCACCGAAGGGGTGCTTTCCTTGGGGGCGGGAGGACGCTGCCTTCTCAATGCAAGCGTCCTTGGTTTTGCATAGGAGGAAAGGACGTCATGGCTCGGGAATCTATTATTCGTCGTGCGTGGCAGCAAGGTACAGGCTCTGACCGATATAGGAGCACTCGTTGGCAAATCGTTGCTCTGTCTGTATTGATATCAATGCTGATCTGCTTGGGAACGAGGCCAGCCTCTTCCCAAATTACTGACAACCTTGAATTTGGCGGAGGGTATGTGCACATGTCAGGCGACAGCGGCCTGAACGGCCTGAACTTAAGCACCGCCCTGTGGCTGAATCACCGCGTCACCCTCTCGTTGGACTACGATTCGGGGTGGAATAGTTCCAGGCTTGGAGTATTTGACTTTACTAGCGTGGGCGCCACCGCGATTCACAGTCACCTGCAGAACTTCCTGATCGGACCACGGATTTTCTTTCGGACGCAGCACATAAAGAAATACAGGTTCGTTCCCATGGCTGAACTGGAATTCGGAGGATCGGTCTTAAGCCAAAACGTTCAATCCATAAACGGACCGTCGGTCTCAGGGTCTGCCCACTCGTTTACCTGGATGTTAGGCGGAGGCGCCGACTATGAATTCAACCGTCATTGGTCCGGCCGCGTGAAACTCGATCTGCTGCGGACGCATATGCTGAGCGCAGGACAATCCCGCTTCAGACTCGGACTCGGTGTTGCTTACACGCTTGCAGGCAAGAACACCAGGTACTGAAAAATCAGCCAGGCGCGTTCGTTGGCTGCAGTGACAAACTCACTGCAGACGGAGCGCCTGGTCCGTCCTCCGAGTTACAAATCCCAAAATTTTTTTGCGACCAAGAACTAAGCTGCCATGGCGTAAGCTTCCGAAACAGAAGCAGGCGGTGCCGTGTCAAAGACCGGCACCTCAATGATCTTGGTTCGGATCGAATAGAGCACAAGCTC
>DASSJE010000525.1:0-6139 GCA_035691365.1 Terriglobia bacterium | reverse complement strand
GTTTCTGCAAATAAAATTTTTTTGTCCCACGTCTTTTAGTGGCCAAAATCGTCTGCCTGTGTTTTCAGTTACTTACAGGCATTAAATAGTCCATGCAGACTGCCTATTCCTTCTGGCTGGCGCCCCGTCCGGCGCGACATCCTGAAGACTAGCACAGTAGCGTAGATTTGTCAAGCACTTTCTGCCACACTGTCGCTGCAAACTGAGAAGTTCCGGTATGAGCAAAGTAGAAAATTCCGGTGGGAGCCGAAGCGATCAGCTTTCGGCGCAGAAAACGGCAACACGCCGGTGGGGACAGTACTACTTGCCGAGTTTCTCGATGTCATCCATCGTCCAGGGAGGAATGGCGCCCGGGCGGCTGGCGACCAGGGCGCCCACGCAGTTGGCAAAATCCGCCACCTGCGGGCCAGGCCATCCGCTGCCCAGCCCGTGAACGAAAGCGGCGGCAAAAGCATCGCCGGCCCCGACGGCATCAACCACTTTCACCGCATAGCCCGGAGCGCGGAAAGTTTTATCGCCGGTCAGCACAATGCATCCTTCGGCCCCCTGGGTGACGCAGACGGCTTCCAGGCCCAGGCGGTCCGCCAAGTCATGGCAAAAACCCTCCAGGCTGGAATGCTGGGAGCCAAACATCTGCTCAACCAGAGAGACCTCTTCGTCATTCAACTTGACCACCGTGGCCTGCGACATCAAATCACGGACCAGTTGCGGCGTATAGCAGGACGGGCGCAGGTTGACATCATAGAGGCAGCGGGCGCCGGTTTTTGCAGTGAGCAGTTTACCGGTGGCGGCACGCACTCCCGCGCTCTCTTGGGCCAATGTCCCAAAATAAATCCAGTCAGGCGCAGGCGAAAGCAGATCTTCGAGATCGGCTGCCGTCAGGTCCGGAAAGTCGTAAGCGGCCGGGTGCTCGATGCGAAAACTCGGCTGCCCGTTGGAGTCGAGAGTGACGGACGCAATGCCCGTTGGAAATCCCTCGACGCGGCGGATGAAGCGAGTGGAGAGGTCCATCTGGGCCATGCGCTCGAGCACCCTGCGGCCGCGTTCGTCGCATCCCACGGCGCTGATGAAGCAGACTTCATGCCCCAGCTTTCTGGCATGCGCTGCAAAGTTGAACGGAGCGCCGCCCAGATGTTCCTGGCCGCCAATCACGTCCCACAAGACTTCGCCGATGCTGACAATTTTCATACCCGCATTCCCTGATCAAACCAACCGCACACGGTTATCAGGATGGCCTAACCGCTTTCGTGATGATGAAAGTTTAAGGAGATGTAAAGGCGTCGGTCCCAGTCTTCGTAAACTCAAATTTCAGGATCCAACTTTTCGAAACCTGCCGGCCATCAACGGTTGCAGGCCAGAATTCCCACTGCCGTGCGGCCCGCAAAGCCAGATTCGCAAAGTACCGGCTGGGCCCGGGAGAAACAAGCGAGGCTTCCGCCACGCGCCCTGACGGATCAACGGACACTTTCACGCTGACCCTTACGGTCCCCTCGATGGTGCTGCTTGCGCTCTGCGGCACGTCGGGCAAGACTTTATGGCGGACTCCATTTTGAACGATGCCGCCAGCAGGTGCCTTCGCCTTAACGACGGGTCCGCGAGAGGGTGGCTGCCGGGGAACGCGGCTGGGACTTTTCTTCATCGAGGTCATCTTACGCGCGGGTTTCCCGTTGGAACTCGTCACGGGAGCTGTTTCTGGTTTCGGCTGGGCATGGTGATGGTCCAGCAGTTTTGAGCCTGCCAGGATCGCTGCCAGCACAAGCGCGGCCCCGACAATCGGAATAACGTAACGCCGCTTCATCAAGCTGATTTGCAGCAAGGCACTGCGTTGGGGCTGCAGGATGGGTGCGGCCAGTTCCAGCCGCGCCCGTATCTCGGCGACGCTCCAGCGGCGCTGCGGGTCGCTGCGCAAACAGTTGCGCGCGATTTCAAAGAACGGTGATGGAAGCGTCAGGGGCAGCACCGGGTCCCCTTCTTCCGTCGTCACCCAGGCCGGCGGCCGCTGCGGCAGGGTCTCAACAAGTATGATGCCGACCGACCATACGTCACCAGGTGGGCCGTAAACTCCATTTTCTGTCTCGGGCGGGTCGTAGTCACCCGGGGCCCCGCGAAGGCCGGTCCGATGGCCCATCCGGCTGATCCCGTCACTGGAGAGTTTGAGTTCACCATTGACACTCATGATATTGGCGGGAGTCAGGTGGCCATGAATAAAACCCTTGCCATGAAGAAAGGCCAGGGCGTCCAGAATCAGCTTGAGCGTTTCGCGTGTTTCGTCGGGAGGGAATGTCTCGCGTGGAATAATTTGCGAAAGGTCAAGTTCGGCGTACTCCATCACCAGGTAGAGCAGTTCCCGGTTTCCAAGCTGGCAGCGCCCCATCTGATAGAGCTTTATCAGGTGAGGATGAGACAATTTGGCGGCTTCTTTCCACTGAAATAGCTGGCGGTCGGCACTCTGAGGGTCCGCTGCAACAAGCTTGATCGCGGCTTTTTCAAGTCCCCGTTCCCAATCTTCCGTAAGGAACACAGCGCTGTGTTCCGATCCGCGCAGGTACTGGCGCAGGCGGAAATCCCTGTTGATGACTTGACCTTCCCATTCTTTCCAGGTCTGGGACATATGGCTTCCCTGCCCCTTGGATTAAATGCCCTTGCGTTCCCGCACCTGAGGCGCCTGCAACATACTAATTCAATCCCGGCTGAAAAGTAAGAGGCCACCCATGAGGGTTTCCTTGCCGCTCAGGCTATAGAAAAGAGTGGTACGCCCGGAGAGATTCGAACTCCCGACCCCTTGCTTCGTAGGCAAGTGCTCTATCCAGCTGAGCTACGGGCGCAAACTTGTGTGAAGGGTGTTACATTTTTGGCCGTGCAGCTTCTCATTTTGCACTGCTGGACCCATTCTGTCAATGCGACTGTCGCCGGCCGCCCGGCGGACAGGGCTTGCCCTCGGCCCGGAGCTCTTCTATACTTGCCACACAGGGAGAAGGCCTCCTGGCCGGGGTGCCAGGGGCCCTTGTGGGAATCGCTTGCGCATGGCGGCCCGTGCTATAATTTTCAAGCAGGGCAAAGGAGCTGCAAAGTAATGAAGCAAAGTCGACGCGCGGGGTGGTTTATCTTCGCTACGCTGGTCGTATGTGCGATGTTGGGCGGGTTATACGGCCCACAGGTTGAAGCCACGACGGCAAACGCAAACGACAGCGACACATCCTTTCAGATGAGTCTGCGCGAGTTTACCAGCATCTACGATAAGATTCAGGAAAATTATGCCAGCCCTGTCGACCCCAACAAGGCCATCTACGGCCCGACGAACAGCAACTTCCTGGGGGCTATCCCGGGTATGTTGCGGACGCTGGACCCTCACTCCAACTTCTTTGATCCTCGCGCCTTTGCCATGCTGCGGGAAGACCAGGAAGGCCGCTACTTCGGCGTTGGTATGAGCATCCAGTCCAGGCCCGGCAAGATGGGCAAATTGGTGACCTTTGTGGTGGCGCCTATTCCCGGTTCTCCGGCCTTCAAGGTCGGGCTTCGTCCGGGGGATGTGATTGAGCAAGTCAACGGCAAGAGCGCGGTCGGCCTGGAAACCTCGTTGAACGAGCAGACCGACAAGGTTGCCAAGATGCTGAAGGGCCCGCGGGGCACCATTGTGCATGTCATGGTCCGGCGCCAGGGGGCCACCAAACCCCTCGGTTTTACCGTCACCCGCGGGGAGATCACCCAGCCCAGCGTGGACGACATCTTCATGGTCAAGCCCCACGTAGCTTATGTCCACATCAGCCGCTTCAATGAAACGACGAATACCGAACTGTCGCAGGCATTGAAAAAGCTGGACTCCGAACACACGACCGGCCTGATCCTGGACCTGCGGGGAAACCCCGGCGGGCTGCTCCAGGAAGCCGTCGAGGTTTCAGATCACTTTCTGAAGAAAGGGCAACTGATTGTCTATCATTATGGACGTTCCTCGCCCGAAAAACGCTATTACGCCACGCACGGTGACAAGGGAAATCGCTACCCCATTGTCATTTTGATCAATCGAATGACGGCCAGCGCCGCTGAAATTGTGACGGGGGCCTTGCAGGACCACGACAGGGCCCTGGTGATGGGCGAAACCAGCTTTGGGAAGGGTTTGGTCCAGACGGTTTACCCGCTGAGTGACCAGACAGGCCTGGCTCTCACAACAGCCCGCTATTACACGCCAAGCGGCCGCCTGATCCAGCGCGATTACGACACAGTCTCCCTCTACGATTATTACTACCACCCGCAGGGCGCTCCGGCGCCGCACACAGAAGTCAGGCTGACTGACGGGGGCCGCAAGGTTTATGGAGGCGGAGGAATCACGCCCGACGTGAAGGTGGATCCGGAGAAGATGAACGAAACGGAACGCACGCTCGTGCAAAATGGGGCATTTTTCAGCTTTGCTCAGCACTTCCTGGCTACCCACAAGACGATCCCGGAAGACTTCCAGCCGACAGACGAGGATATTGCGGACTTCAATAAGTTTCTGACTGATCAGAAGATTCCCGTGACGGCCGCGGAAGTGCAGGCCAACCTGGATTTTGTCAAGCTGCGCATCCGCGAGCGGCTGGTTGAAGACATTTATGGCACCAACGTGTCCGACCGGATCCGGATCGAGAACGATCCGCTGGTGCAGGAGGCGGTTGGCCACATGTCCCAGGCGCAACTGCTTCTGGAAAACGCCCAGAAATACATGGCCGCCACTGAAAGCAAGTAAGAGGCGGCGCCGGCACGTTTCCGGCGCCGGCATACCAACAAAGCCTTGCCGTGGAAAAGAATGCTCCTGCGCTCTGCGGTGCGTTTAACCTGAACCTTTTGACTGCCTCAGGTATTTGAGCAACGACAACCCACCGGTAATCGGCAGAAGGAGAATCTGCCTGACGATCTCATTCCGCCCCTTTTTTCGCTGCCGTGCCTGGCTGCTGGCCGCTTGAGTTTGAAAGACCAGCATCGTCGCATACTTCGCAAAATCCAGCCGGCAATTGTCGCATTTCCCACCATGGTCCTGGGCGTGCTTACAGGAAGGACAGGTGAACCACGCTGGAGCGTGGCACCGCGAACAGAATTCCTGCCTGTCCGGGTTTTCCTGGCCACATTTAGCGCACCGCATGGTGTCTCCCTACTGGCGGATGGTATCTCTATCGGCGGGCCCAAACTGGGACTGGAGATCAAAACTGCAATCGCGGGCCGTTACAAAGCAAAAGGCCGGATTAAAAAACTGGTGGACGCGAAGGGATTCGAACCCTCGACCTCAGCGTTGCGAACGCCGCGCTCTCCCAACTGAGCTACGCGCCCAATTTCGACAGTATCCTCGCTAATATAACACGCGCTCTTGAAGCCTGACAATTTCCGGGCAGTCCGTGCATCAACCCTCGTGTGAAGACGCGGCAGGCCAGGGCTAGCGACTGCCCGCCCGTGCTACAATTCAACCAGGATGCCCATTCGCGTAATTGCAGTTGACCTTGATGGAACCCTCCTGAACAGCAGTCTTGAAATCTCTCAGCCCAATCTCCAGGCGCTTGCCGCGGCCTCAGAACGCGGTATCCGGATTGTGATCATCACCGGGCGCAGATATCACTCCGCGAGGCCACTGCTCGATTCCCTGCCCTTTACTGTTACCCTGATTACCTCCAACGGCGCCGTTATACGGACGCTTTCCGGCGACCTCCTGCACCACAACTTTCTCCCTCGGGAAATCGCGGTCCAGGCGCTGGAAGCAGCCATTGATTACCGTCCTTATGCGGTGGCGATCTTTGACCACCCCGGGCGCGGGCAGGTCATGATGCAACAGAATGCTGCACCCGACGGACCTCTCCGCTGGTATCTGAAAACAGCTCCGGATTACCTGTTGCAGGTGGCGGACCTTTCAGCGGCACTGCCAGGTGATCCCATCCAGGTGATGTTTGGCGGGGCGCCGGCATTTCTCGAGCCACTCGAGCACCTGTTGCACACATCAACTGCCGGCAGGCGAGTCCATCTCACGTGGACCAAGTACTTTGAGCGCGACATTTCGCTGCTCGACGTTATGAACCTGGGGTGTTCCAAGGCCAGCGGCCTGCAATGGCTGCTCGACCAGATGGGGAGCCAGCCCAGCGAAGTAATGGCGATTGGCGACAATTTCAACGATCTTGAGATG
>DASSJE010000524.1:0-9530 GCA_035691365.1 Terriglobia bacterium | reverse complement strand
CTTCGGGGAAGAAGACCATCTCCTGGATGCCGAAGTTCTGGAGCGCCAGGTCAAGATGCACGCTGGCAGCGTGCGCGGGCGGCCCAACGTCGGCCGGGCCATGCCAGGCGGTCTTTACCTGGAAGAACTCGGCCAGCGAGGCCAGCTTTCGCGCGGGGGTCAGACCTCCGATGTGGGTGACGGCACAGCGCAGGTAGTCGATCAGCCGTTCGGTGATGAGCGGCACAAAATCGAGCGGCGAATGGATGATCTCGCCAATGGCGATGGGTGTGGCAGACCGTTGGCGGACTAGCCGCAGGCCGTCCCTGGCTTCCGGCGGCACAGGGTCTTCCAGAAAGAAAAGGCGGTAAGGCTCGAGATCCTGGGCCAGCCGCGCTGCTTCAATAGGAGCAAGCTTCTGATGGACGTCGTGCAGCAGTTCAACCTGTTCACCCAGCTTCATGCGTAACCGCTCAAACAATTTCGGAATGGTGCGCAGGTAAGGGCCGGGCTCAAACACTTCCGTCGCGGGAAGGTCGGCCTGCTGGTCCACGCGCCCGGCGGTTTCCTCGGATGATTTGGTCAGCGTAGTTCCGTAGGTGCCTTCCAGCCCCGGGATGGCCACTTGCGCGCGCACGGCTTTGAAGCCTCGTTCCATGGCGCGCCGGACGGCGTCTTCGGCTTCGTCAAAGTTGTTTCCGGTGGCGTGTGTATAGGCCAGCACTTTGCGGCGCGTGCGGCCGCCGAGAAGCTGGTAGACGGGCCTGCCGGCCAGTTTGCCCTTGATGTCCCACAACGCGAGGTCGATGCCCGCCAGCGCCGTCATCTGCACAGGGCCGGAGCGCCAATAAGGTGCCCTATAGAGGCATTGCCATGTGTCCTCCACCTGCTCGGGGTCGCGCCCCATGAGCATGGGAGCGATGTGCTTTTCCAGCAGGGTAGCCACAGCCAGCTCGCGGCCATTGAGCGTGGCATCGCCCACGCCGTAAAGTCCCGGCTCGCTGGTGAGGACCTTGACCAGAACGTAGTTGCGGTCCGGGCAGGTGACGATGACACGCACTTCCGTGATTTTCAGGGGCGGCCGGCCGTGCATTGCGCCGTTCTCGCTTTTCTGGCGATCACCCGGCGCCTCCATCACCAGAACGTTGTTCTTTTCCCTGGTGCGAGCTTTTTGCCCGCGCCTGCCCGCTTCAGATTTCGCAGTTTTCATGGAAGTGATTGTCGGCCAAAGCGCGCCGCAATACAACGCGTTCTTTTGCCGCAGGGCCTGGCGGCAATGGATCGAACGCGCGTGGAGCAGATGCGCGCGCGACAGCGGCGCCTGGGCAATTGGCACGGAAGGCCGCGAAGGGCCGGGTTGAATAATCTATTTTTCCTCTGGGGATCCTATGGGCGGATGGCGATCACGTGGGGATTCGAGGGAAAACTGAAATTAGTGCCACGCTCCCGGTTCAGTTGCAGGGTGGCGGGGACATCCAGTTCGGCGATCGGGACCTTCTGTGTCCATGAGCCGCCGTCCCCGTAACCCTTGCTGGTATAGACGGTGCCACCGACGATGGTGTAGCTCTGGATTTCTACTCTGCGTCCGTCACGGAAGACAAGTACCGCCGGCGGCAGCTCGCGTACAGGCTCCGCGGATGCCTGCTCCGCTGGCGTTACGGTACGCATGTCCCCGGCGTTCGTGGAACCCTTCTTGCCGGCCTGCGACCCGGTCATGACCTGGCCGGAATCTGTGACGCGCACCCAGTGGTTGCCGCGGAGTTCCAGCATCAGGGATTCAGGAGGAGGCGCCGGCGGCGCAGGCGCCTCGGCGCGCTGTTGATTTCTTTCAACAACAATAACCTGTGGCGGCTGCGTCTCTGTGGGGGCCCCTTCAGAATAATAGCCTGAGTCGTAATAGGGATAGAGGTAGGGCAGGTAGCCATTGTTGAAGCCGCGATGATGCCTATGCGACCCTCTCAGGAAACCGCCCTGATGGGGAGTCGACCGTGGAACGTGAGACCCGGCTCGCATCCCATGGCCCCCGCCCATCACGAAGCCTCTCTGGGCCTGTGACGGCAGCGGACAGAGCATCACGCCCAGGATCGCCATGAATGAAACTAAGGCAAGTTTTTTACTCATTGCCGGCCCGCCCAATCCTCAGACTGGCTACTTTGCTTCTCTATACCCATCTATAGTACTGAAAGCCCCAAAAGTCAAGCAGGGCGCGCCTTTTGATGAAGTCGCGCTCCCGTTGACGCCGGGCCGCCGTGACCGTCTTGACAGGCGGGCGCTGGTCCCATCTTTTACAGACAATTTGCAGAGCCGGAGCTGTTTCGGAGTAATGATTGATTGCATGCCATTACTGATTGCATTCGGCGCCTGGCCCAGGAGTAGAAGGCGGACGGCGCACGTTCCGGAGAGATTTTGGATTTGCCGTGAAACCTTAGCGCCGCAGGATTCGTCCGGCATACTGAGCAGAACTCTGCAAGTGGGCACAGGCCGGGTTTGGGCGCAAGGCTCCAGGGAAATGCGAACAGGAAACTTCCTCTACTTCACCCGAATGCTGGCCGTGGTTCTGGCCACGGTGCTTTGCATCAGTCCGCCGGCTAGAGCGCAAACGGCGGCGGGCGGAACCGTCGAGGGTGAGGTCCGCGGCCCCGGGGAAGTCGCGGTGCCGGGCGCGCGAGTGATCCTCTTCAATCCTCAAACACGCGAGCGAAAGCAAACGTGGACCGACGAAGCAGGGAAGTACATTTTCAGGGGCGTGACGCCGGGCGAGTACCGCGTGATCGTGACGATCCTGGGATTCCGTCCTTCATTGCTGGGTCCTGTGACGGTGACGGCCGGCCAGCCTGCTGCGCTGAATGCCACTCTGGCGCTGGCCATGCCCGGAGAGTCGCCGGGCTTTGGCGGTTTCAGGCGCCCAGGCATGGGGCGGAATGGCGCGGGCCAGGCCGGGTCAGGGCAGAACGCGGCCCAGGGGCGGCAGCCGGGCACATTCGCGCCAGGCGGCCGCGGGAATGCGCTTGGTTCCTTCCCTGGACAAGGGGCGATGGGCCAGGCAAGCGCCAATGAGCTGAACAGTATTCTTGCCGAAGCAGGCGAAAGCGACGCCGGCGGCGGTCTGCGTTTTTCAGGAGAGAATGGCGGGACAGGCCAGACCGGCCAGGAAGCCGCCGGCGCCGGCGCGGGAGGAGACCTCGCAGGCCCGGCAGGGGCGAGCAACTCTTTTTTGTTGGCCGGCAATGTAGTGAACGCTACTGCGCCTCCCATGGCCGGCAGGGGCAAAGGACGCTATTTCCGGTTTGGCGGGCCGGGCGGGCCGGGTGGGCCGGGTGGGGGCGCCGGCATGCCCTTTGGTCCAGGTGGTGGCGGGCAGGTCTTCTTCTTTGGCGGCTTCCGCCGGGCAGGAGCCAACCGGATTCGCGGGAACATTTTTGACAGCTATACCAACTCGGCTTTCGACGCCAGGCCTTATCCCTTGAACACGCCATCGCAGCCCCAGGAGCCTTTTTATCGCGAGCTTTTTGGTGGTTCGCTGGGCGGCCCGCTGAACATCCCGAAGATCTACAACGGCGGCAACAAAACCAGCTTTTTCATCCACTTTGACCTGATCCGAGGCACTACCCCGGAAAACATTCTGGCCTCGCTTCCAACGGCGGCGGAGCGCCAGGGCGATTTTTCAGCCACCACGATTCTTTCGGGGCCGGGCGCCGGGACGATGCCGGTGATCTATCAGCCTTCGGCGGCACCCGGGCCTCGGACACCCTTTGCCGGGAACGTGATTCCCTCATCGATGATCAACTCTGCGTCGCTTGGATTGCTGCCATACCTTCCGCTGCCCAACCTGCCGGGGCAGGTGCAGAACTACCACGTGCAGCTTTCTCTGCCAACCTCCAGCCAGAGACTTATGGCAAGGGTGGGGCAGCAGATTTCAGGCAAGGACAATCTGTCGGTGATGTATTTCTACAACTCCTCCCATGATGATGGCATCACCGGGTTCCCGAACATCACCTCCACGACTACGACACGGATGCAGAACGTCAACGTGACGGAGACACACAACTTCGGCACAAAGACGGTGAATGACTTGACGGCCAACTTCAACCGCGCGCGGACCTTCGTGACCAATCCGTTTTCCTTCAGCCAGAATATTGCGGGTGCGCTGGGCATCCAGGGTGTTTCGCAGGACCCCATGGACTGGGGCCTGCCTTCGATTGGCTTTAACAACTTCACCGGGTTGAGCGATGCAACTCCCTCGCTCACGCGCAACCAGACGTGGCAGTTTTCGGATTCCCTGGTTCACACCGTGGGGAAGCACAATCTGGAACTCGGCGGCGGGGTGACCAGAATCCAGTTGAATTCATTAACCAATCCCGACGCGGCAGGGAGCTTCGCCTTCACCGGGTACACGACCAGCGACTTCACAACGCAGGGATCGCCGGTCCCCGGCACCGGCTATGACTTTGCGGACTTTCTGCTGGGGCTTCCCCAGACCACCTCCGAGCGCTATGGCATCCCTGCCAACTATCTGCGCTCGTCGCGTTACGACCTTTATGGACAGGATGACTGGAAACTTTCCGACCATCTGACGCTCAACCTCGGCGGGCGATGGGAATACGCTGCTCCATTTACCGAGAAATATGGCCACCTCGCTGACCTGGCGCTGGGGCCGAATTTCACGTCTGTGGCTGTGGTGACGGGACAGAATCCGGGAAGCTTGCCGGATTCATTGTTGAGCGGGCACCCGGCGAACCTGGCGCCGCGTGTTGGAGTCGCCTATCGGCCCTGGATTTCACACACCATGGTGGTGCGCGCCGGCTACGGGATTTTTTACGATGAGTCGATTTACCAGAACCTGGTGAACAATCTTGTGGACCAGTCTCCGTTTGCAACCACAAGCACGCTGGTGACCAGCCCCGCGCAGCTCCTCACGCTCCGGAACGGCTTCCCGGCCATCAACTCGGCCACGGTGAGCAACACTTTTGCGGTCGATCCAAATTTTCTCACGCCGTACGCCCAAAGCTGGAATGCCATGATCGAGCAGAACCTGAGCCAGTCCTATATTCTGTCGGTGGCCTATATCGGGACGCGCGGCACGCACCTGAACCTCCTGCTGGTGCCTGGCACGGGCGGCACTCTTCTGCCCACGGCCCTTCCGTTTGAATACGATACTTCGGGCGCTTCATCGCTTTACAACGGGCTGCGGGTGAGCCTGCGGCACTTCTCGCGGCGGGACTTTTCTTTCTTTCTGAATTACACCTATTCGAAGGCCGAGGACAATGCATCGAGTGTGGGCGGAGCGGCCACGACCCGATTCATCAGGATTGGCGGCCCCGGAGGGCTGGGAGGCGGCTCGGCCATAACGGCGGCGGCCAGTCCGCTGGCGCCGGTGCAGAATCCCTCTGACCTGGGTGCGGAATGGGCTCTTTCAGGCTTCAATCCCACCCATAGCCTACGCGCATTTGTGCGCTATCAGTTGCCGTTTGGAGAGCGCGGGAAATTCCTGAAGAAGGGCGGCGCGCTCTCCGCGCTTCTTAGCCGCTGGTCGCTGACGGACATCACGTCATTCAGTTCCGGGCTACCCTATACGGCGTATGTGGGCGGCAACGCCATCAACAATGTGAATGGCCTTGCTCCGTTCGGAGGCCTGCGGGCCGACGCCACCGGGGTTCCGGTGACGTTGCCTTCGTCCCAGCGAACAACGCTCAACTATTTCAATACGTCCGCTTTTACTGTGCCTGCGGCGGGGGCCTTCGGAAATGCCGGCCGCAACACGATTCCCGGGCCGCCATCGATCAATTTCGATATGGGGCTTGATCGGCTGGTCACCATCTCGCGTGAGAAGAACATCACTGCCAATTTTCGCCTTGCTACGAGCAATACATTCAATATTGTCAATTACACGGGATTGTCGTCAATCATCAACAGCAACACATTCGGGCGGGTGACCGGGGCGGGTTCCATGCGGACCATGACCCTTTCGTTCAGGCTGCGGTTCTAGAGATTGGGGCCGGGGCGGCAATCAGATTATTGCCGCTGCAGCTTTCAGCAGGTTGAGGCTTGTATGCGTCGGAAAAAAATTCCTCAAAAAAACATTCGTGGCGGCCGTCGCCATGCCGGGATGCTGAAGATCGCGGCGGTCAGCATCATGCTGGCGTCGGCCATTGCGGGCCTTGCCATGGCTGCTCAGGATGAGGGGCAAACCGCCGCGCCGCCCTCCGGCCAGATCGGTTACCAGAACCAGGCCCAGAACTATGTGCTGAAGGCCACGACTAATGAGGTTTTGGTTGACGTCCGCGTAACGGATCGCAAGGGCGATGCTGTAACAAACCTGAAACAGAGCGACTTCAAAGTGTATGAAGACGGCGTGGTGCAGAAGATCAATTCGTTTGATCTGGAGAACATCCAGAAGCTGGCGCAGGAAACCGGCGGGAACGGCAAGCCGGCGGAGATCAACCTGGGTACGTTGCCGAAGACCACATCACAGGAAACCTACCGGCAGATGGTGCAAAACCACCGCCTGATGGTCCTTTTCTTTGACCTTTCGTCGATGCAGATCCCGGATCTGCTGCGCGCACTCGATTCTGCGCAGAACTTTTTGAAGACGGAGATGTTGCCCGCCGACCTAGTGGCGGTCGTCACCTATTCGAGCAATTTGAAGGTGCTTCAGGACTTTACCAACGACCATGATGCCCTATCAAAGGCCATCAAGAGCATCCAGATCGGCCAGTCGTCCACCCTGGCGTCGAATGGGAGCGTGGGTGAGGCCGGCGGCACGGATTCGTTCGGCAATGAGGTCGTGACGCAGGATACCGGGAATGCCTTCACGCCGGATGAGACCGAGTTCAACATCTTTAATACCGACGAGAAGCTTTCAGCCCTGCAATCGCTGGCCAATCTGTTGCAGGCTGTGCCGGGGCGCAAGTCGGTGGTCCATTTTTCGAGCGGCATCGAGCAGACGGGTGTCGACAATGAGGCGCAACTTCAGGCAACAATCGATGCGGCCAACCGCGCCAACGTTTCCTTTTACACGCTGGATGCGCGCGGGCTGATGGCCATGCCGCCCGGCGGCGCAGCCTCCGAGGCCAGCCCGTCCGGCACTGCTATTTACACGGCGAGCGCCGTATCGTCGCAGATCACCTCAATGCACAACAGCCGCGAAACTCTCTCCACGCTGGCCACCGATACGGGCGGGCACATGTTTACTGACCTGAACAACTTCGCCCCGGTTTTCCAGTACGTGCAGAAGGCCAACACGAGTTACTACCTGATTGGCTACACCCCATCAAACCCCAAGGCCGATGGGAAGTTTCGCAGCATCCGGGTGGAATTGGTGGAAGGCCGCGGCCTGAAGGTTGAAGCGCGTCCGGGCTACTATGCTCCCGTCAGTTTCGGGCGCTCTTCAGGGCAGCAGAAAGAACTTCAACTCTCTGAAGCCCTCAATTCAGAGGCGCCTTCCCTCGACCTCCCGCTGGCCGTCGAAACCGCTTATTTCCTCCAGCCCGACGGCCACTATTACGTCGTGCTGGCGGCCAAGATTCCCGGAACCTCGATTCCTTTCCACCAGCACTCGTCGGTGCACCAGACGCAGTTTGATTTTGCCTGGCGCGCCACGGACCCCCAGGGCAAAGTTGCGGGCGCGCTACGCGATACTCTGCCCGTCAAACTGGACGCAACGACATACCAGACGGTTTTAAAGGGCAACATTCTTTATGAAGGCGGGCTGGTGCTGCCTCCGGGCTCTTATAAGCTGAAGGTTGTGGCGCGGGAAAATCTGACAGGAAAGATGGGCACCTTTGAAAAGCAGTTGGTGCTTCCTCCAGTCAGCAAAACGGGAATGGCGTTGAGCTCGGTTGTGGTTTCGAACGAGCTCTCCAAGACGTCTCCCACGCGTCCCCAGCGGGGCCCCTGGGCCAGAGACGCGGAAGATAATCCGCTGGACTCGGGAGCACAGGCCATCCTGCCCAGCGTGACCAGGGTGTTTTACGCCAACCAGAACCTTTACGTGTATCTGCAATCATACGCTGGCAAGCCAGCGTCGTCCGCCAAAGTTTCCAGACGTTCCGGGCCGGCGACCCCACCTTCGGTGGCGCTCGTCTTTTTCCGGAACGGCGTGCAGGTCTCTGAAGCCGGCCCCTATCCGGCCAAATCGGGCAAGTCAGGCCAGGGAACTGCATCCTACTTCACCGAGATCCCACTGTCCCGGTTTCCTCCGGGGCGCTATTGGATGCAGGTGAATGTGATCGACGTGCCGGCGAACCAGGTGGCTTTCGCGCGCGTGCCTTTGGCCATCCTGTCAAGCTCTGACAAGGGTGGAACTCCTGCCGGGACTAGGGAAGAACGGGGCAACCGCAGTCCTGGGACAAGTGGAGATTAGCCCTATTGCCTGCCTGCTGTGCCGGTATCTTTTGTGGCAGGTTCAGGAAGCCGCTTTTTTGCGCATGCCTATCGTGTTCCGGTGCGTGTGGAAGCCCGGTGAACGCCAGCAAACGTCAATCTGTAGAATTTCACGATAGCGATGCTTGCCCCCAGGCTTCACTTTGTTATTGAAGCAATAGAGAAATTCGATACGTTTTTCTCAATATTAGAAAATGTTTTTGGCGTCAGGCCAAAAACATGTGTATAAAGGTAAGTGCCATTTCACTCTGCAATACGAAAGTGCTTGATAGGCCTTGACAGGGTGGATCTATTAGTGGCATTTAGAGTCCATGCGTGGTAATCATATGCCTTGACAGTTGCAGAGTTATTGCTTACAGTTTCGCAGTTCGTTCGATGAACGGGACTCCCAATTTCTAATATTCAGGAGAGGAAAAGCAAATGGCAAAAGTGATGACCAAGACCCAGGTGATATCCCATCTGGCTGACAAAGTCGGACTGCAAAAGAAAGCCACGGCTGCAGTGCTTGAAGAACTTGTGACTCTGGCTACGAAGGAGTGCAAGAGCGGGGGGCAGTTCGTGATTCCTGGCCTTGGCAAGGCTGTCAAAGCTCACCGCAAAGAACGTACGGGTCGAAATCCCCAAACCGGCGAACCCATCAAGATTCCCGCCAAGACTGTAGTCAAGTTCCGCTTGGCGAAAGCCTTCAAGGACGCCGTTGTCCCACCCAAAAAGAAATAGGATGCAGGTCGATTGGCAGAGGCGCTTATTGGAATGCCACAGTTGGCGAGCGCATGGCGCGTTTTCGGCTTCCGGCAAGGCGGTTTCAAAGATTTAAAGGCATGACTCCCCGGGAACCTGGCAGCGGTTTCCCGGGGAGTTGTGTCTCGGGGGCGCCGTTCCCTGGATTTTTTTCATTCCTTGCGGCTGAAAAGCGCGTGGCCGGTCGATAGGACGGAAAATCATCGAGATAGCTGGATTTCCCGGCTTTGTCAGATCTGTCAATATCCGGCAAAGCCCTGGCACAAATTTTCGGGCAGGTGGCTGGCGGTGCCATGCGTGGGTTGAACCTTGAGCCTCAGGAATCTACTTGCTTCCAATTCGTGATCACCACGGAGCCACAGCCAAACCGGGCCACTCCTGGTTATTAGAGTTCAAAGCACAGTCCAGATTGAATGCGGCGCTGATCA
>DASSJE010000523.1:0-10426 GCA_035691365.1 Terriglobia bacterium | reverse complement strand
TACGATCTTGTCATCACCTCGGATGCCGCGATGATGAAAGGCATTCGCGTGGACCCCAGTGCCTCACATGTCTGTTACTGCCATACTCCGATGCGATGCCTCTGGAGCGGGTATGAAGTCCATCGTCAGGCAGTGGGACCAGTAACAGCTTTTGCCCTTTCAGCTCTTCGGAACCGCCTCTGCCATTGGGATTATGAAGCCGCCAGACGCGTGGACCATTTCGTCACGAATTCTGAAAACGTTAAGAACCGGATTCGAAAGTTTTACAATCGAGATAGCTTTGTGATCTACCCACCCGTTGATACTCAGCGGTTTGTTATCGGTCCGCGGCGCGTCCGTGAGAACTTCTTTCTCGTCGTTTCTCAATTGGTTCCCTATAAACGGATTGACCTGATCGTCGAAGCATTCACCAGATGCAAACGTCCATTGGTGATAATTGGCGATGGGCCGGAACGGTCGAAGCTCGAGCGGCGGGCCGGAAGGAACATTAGGTTCAAAGGATCGTTGCCGCAGGCGGAAGTAATCAAGGCCATGCAACGATGCAAAGCTTTCGTATTTGCGGCCGAGGAGGATTTCGGAATCGTCATGGCAGAAGCCCAGGCCTGCGGCACTCCCGTAATCGCATTGGGAAAGGGTGGCGCACTGGAAATTGTCGAGAATAATGTGACCGGGGCTTTGTTCAATGAGGAGTCAGTCGATTCGCTTTTGGAAGCATTGAACCGCGTTGAAACAATTTCTTTTGAGCCAAACCTCGTCCGGGCTTCCGCACTAAGATTCACACGTGAGCGCTTTCGGGACGAGTTTTCCACCGTGCTCCGGCGCATCCTGATTCAAGAGGATCTGGACCCTTGCGCGCTCCACGAAACAGCCAAGCCCATCCCAGGGGTTCCTGAAGAACTCGGGTCCTGTGTCTTGTCTCGGAGCATGACGCGCGGATGAATTTAACAAGCAATGTGAATCTGCGGCGAAATGGCGTTTGGACGCTTCGCCATACGCAGCCAGGCCTCGCGCAGAGCCCGATGTAGGGCCAACATTTTGACTGCACGTCCGAGTTTCGCGATGCGATCAGACATGCGGGGTTCGCGGCGGCCTTCTAAAATCCTGAAGATCATTGGGAATTTGATTCCCGCAAACATGGCGGAACGAACTTCTATTAAGATGGAGGCGGAACCGCCCGCAATTGTCCGATGCCAGGCGACGACTTTGTGCAGAGCTTGATATACCGGCGCGGCCTCACCTGTCTTGATCGCCATAACCTGCATGGCGTAAGTTACTCTTTCGGAATGAAGTGCCATCGGCCGATAGAAACAGCCCCAAGCCAGACAGGATGATAGCGAGGCCAGGAGATGGAAATTTTCGAGGACAACCGCTCGGAATGCCGAAGGCTGCCATCGGGGGTCGCGCTTGGCAGAGAACGTATGCGCAAATCATTCTCGACCCGACTCGCTTGCTCGTTTAAGGCATTAGGAATTATGTGGTTTGTTTCTGGAATTATGTTTTGCCTCATCGTTAAGGGGCCGAGCACAGTATCTTTCTGGTGTATCTGGGGCTCGGCATTTTTCGTACTTGGTTGGTTGTTTGTGGGACTCCCCATAGTCGCTTTGGGGGAACGGATCCTCCGCGCCTCATTTCTGCTGCTTATATTTGCTGGAGGACTCGGCGGCTCAGTGGTTATGGCACTGCCAGCCATTTTTTTCGGCCACTCCCTTCCGCCGGGGGCTCACTGGGCGCATTCCTTTAATGATCTGAAATGGGAAGGAATCGCTTTCGTAGCCGCGGCGCTTACCACCGGCCTTTACTATCGATTCCTGCGTCATGAAGCGGTGGATTAAACCGCCGCGCAGTGCTGGGCTCCGTCTGCAGTCGTCCGTCAGTTGAGGCTGCGGGCAAGAATATACGAACTTCCGAGTCATGTGAGTGCTTGAGTAGGGCAATGCTTCCGGACCCGCTCCGGTACGTTAAGCCGACTAATATTGTATTAATTTATGACGTAATGATTTATAACTGATTAATGCCAATGCCCAGTTCTTAAAAATGGGTAAGATACTGCGCCTCATTCATAACTCCTAATCCGCCATTATCGGGATTAGGCAGCAGCGCCTGGCGGCAAGCGTAATATTCTCTATCTTTTTCCACGGTCGCATCTTCCGCCGAGGCACCTACCGTTGAGGCAAATCGTGACCAGTAGTTATCCGATTACTCATTGAGACAATCAAGGTTCTGCTGTTCCCCGTTTTCGCACGTAGCTGATAGCTTTCAAAATCACGGCATTATTGGGGATGACTTTTCCAAAATGGTTTTCAAAACCTTTGACTGCCCCTCGGAATCCTTTGGAGCCTTTCAGGTTGACTTCCCGGATGACCTGGCCCAGCCGCGGACTTGTCCATTCCAGCGCGAAAAAGCTGATGGGTTGTTCACTGCTGTTGGCGCAGGCCACTTCATCTGCCCCGTAGCAATAAGCCCCCACCTGCGTGTGGCTGCGCCAATTCCATTCAAGAATGTTCACGCCGTAGCGAATGGGAACAAGTTCCGGTAGTCCATCCTCGTAAACCACTTCATACCACCCCAGCAGGTCTGCCGAGTCGCGCATATCCCAGATCAGGCGATAGGCTTCCTTGTTGGTGGCCGGAAACGCGCAGGCGTGCAGAAAGATCAGGCTGGTGGCGTCCTTGCCAATCCGGATGCCTCGGACCTCGCCTGGCAATGGGTTGGGGGGTTTGCCCTGGGCGCCAACCATCACAACCCCTTTGCCACTGGCCGCGGCAGGGGAGGTCAAATCAAACACTTTGCTTCCCAACGCCAGTCTTCCGGTCCGCATCCCGCTTAGGTCAACCTCGAAGGTGGATTCCTGAATCGGTCGATTGAATGACGCAGAGATATCAATAGGAGCAACCGGATCGCCCATTTCGCTCGGCAACGTCTCTCCGCTGAGGTTCCGCCTCAACACCGGGACGGACGCCTGGACAATCGAGGATAGTTGCGAGGGTTTCAATACGCCAGTTGACCACAGCAGGTTGCTGCAACCGAGAACGCTGTACATCATATCTTTCCCAAAGTTGAATTCATTCGTCGCTTCCCAGGCCGACGGAGCGCCGCCCACAATCGTCGAGCGCTTTATCCGTTCGGGATATTCCTGAATGTCGGGCTGCATGTTGCCGTAAATTTGACGGAACCCAAAATCGTCCAGTTGCGCTTCGTTGTTCCTGCCCTTCTCCTCCTCCGACCAGAACCAGTTGAAGATCAGAATGTCTTTGGGAACCAGCTCTTTCACCTGCTGCGGAGTCATGGCGCCGGGCGAATGGTAAACCCAGCCATCCTCCGCGGTGTGCTTGCGCAATCCCTTGCCGCGCACGCTCTCCAGCAGATAGTCGCCCCAGATGGCCATCTTAAGGTCCTTGTTGGCCAGATACTCATGGATCTTGATGAGGTCGTGGCCGTAGACTTCTCCGGGATCCTTCGATTTGCAGCGGGGGCAAAGGCCAAAAGGCGCGAACCATTCGTCGTGCCCGCCGTGAACCATTCGGGGCTTCATCACCTCGATAAATTCGTCCATCACCTCAAACAGCAGCTTGTAACTTTTCGGGTTTGAGGCGCAGTAGGTATCCGGCCACTTGTCCCCGGGAACTTCCGACAAATCCTTGTGATTCGATAATAGATAGAAGCTATGCGTCAGCGACTGAACTACGGGCACTACTTCGACATGATGCTTCTCGCAGCATCGGACCAGGTCCGCAACCTCCGCCTTTTCCAGGAAGCCTCCGTCGCCACAATCCTGATGAGAGGAATTCTGCTCCCGGCCATGCAAGGGGCCCGGCGGATAATTGCGCCGGCTGTAGTTGGTGTCGCGAGTAAATTCCACCCAACCTTCATTCAGTTCCGGGTGGCTGTCAAAGCGCATGCACGCATTCATCTCGATCATGACCGTGTTGAATTTGCAGGGGGCCATGACCTCGCGGACAAAGCGCTTGAACATTGGAAGGTTGTCCCGGCCGGGCACATAAAGATAAACGCCCCGGAACGGCTTATCGGGCCAGTCGCGAACCTGCACGCCTTGGACCTGAAGCTGGCCATTTCTCTTCTCGATCAACTGCCGGAGTGATTGCATTCCGTAGAACGCTCCCCGATCGTCAGACCCGGCGACAACAACTGCGCCGTCGGTTGCGTGAAGGAAATATCCCTCGCGCCCGGGATTGCCGGCGGAAACGTCCGGACGGTTGCGGCGGCAATAATCGCGCACCAGCGGATTGGTGATCGAGCCCATCAGGATGAATCCTTTACCTTCGGGCAACGTGTTTTCATGCCGGACCGTCGGCTGTATTCCATATCGGTCACTAAGTTCCTCGACCAGGAAACGCGCCAGGCGCAGATCGTTTTCCGCAGCTCCTGCAGGAAGGATGATCGCCGTCTCTGAGTTCAGGACAAATGACCCGCCCGACTCGGTCATCTCATGGGGCCGGGGAAAAATCCCCACAGGCTCGGGCGTCAACATGAATCTTCCCGTTTCGAATTGCCCTTGAGGCATTGCGCCGTCAACCGGATTGATGCCAGCCCGGCTCGCGCCGGGGAAAATTGAAGTCGCCAGCAACGACCCGGTGGTCCGGCTGAGGAACGAGCGGCGATCAAATTTGGATGACATTCAGGTTTCCCTCCACTTTTAGATAAAACTTCAGGCCACCATCCGTTTACGTGCCGCCTCTGTTTGGCACGAAGCGTGACGGACAGGCGAGCCGGATCGGGCCGCCCCCGCTGCGACGCGGTTTGCGTCAGGATGGAGCACCCTTAAATTGAAATAACGAACACTTCAACAGCGCCAGCCGCAATCCGCCCGCGGCACTAATCCACTTTACCCACCATATGAAACTTCTGATTGATGTTCCGCATGGCTTTGCCCGGTTGAGAGGAATTGTCGCGCTCCCAGCGAAACCCTCTTTACTCTTCTGATGTCATCCGCCTAACCGGCCTTGCTGTTAGGGCAGATCACGACCTTGTATTATCTTGAAGACGTGTTTTGCCCGCAATCGACAAGTTTCACCGAACGCCACGACTTTTCCCCGCTTCGCGCACAGCGCACAAACCGCGATTTATGCGCCACGCGCGTCGCAACGATCGGTTTGTCCTTCAAAGAATAAAATCGCCGGCGCGGCCACTCGCCTGCCGCCAAAATGCTGCGGCCACTGCAATGCACCATATTAGCCCTACCCGGATTCACCGGACAGACTTTGAAAATCAAAACTTGGGCCAGCCCCGAATCTTAAAAGAAAAAACCGTGGCAATGATTAAGAAGGGCGGACCGCAAATCCGGAGGCCTCGCCACCCGCTGGATTGGCTTGGGTTCGTTTTTTACCAGGTCTGATTCTAAAGGACTTCTCGGGTTCGTTTTTGGGTTCGTTTTTCCCACAGATTCGAATCTAAAGGACTTCTTGGGTTCGTTTTTGGGTTCGTTCCGGCTGACATATGTAGCCTTTTCCTTTGTTTTCAACAACCTCTCGGCTTCGTTTCTGCAAATAAAATTTTTTTGTCCCACGCGTTTTAGCGGCCAAATACACCTTCTTGCGTTTTCAGCAACTTACAGGCGTTAAATAGTCCATCCAGACTGTCTATTCCTTTTGGGATACGCCCCGCCCGGCGCGACATCTTAGAGACTAGCACGGTAGCGTAGATTTGTCAAGCAAAATCGGCCGGCGTGTCGCTGCAAAGTGAGAAGTTCCGGTATGCGCAAAGTAGAAAGTTCCGGCGGCAGTGGCAGCACCGGGGGGAGAGGAGAAAAGATGAACTGAGGCTGGATCGACGTTGCAGCCCGGACCGCTCCAGAACCACCCTGCGCAGGCCTGATCAAGCCACAACACAGTTCTTAATCTTATCGATAAAGAAAGCGGGCCAAATATATCGACCCAACTTAACAAAAGATTCTTGTGCCGCCGTGATAAATTCTCATAGACGTGCAGCAGGCGGGAAGCACAGCTCTGGTGGTGCAGAAGGTGGCCGGGAAAAAGGTGGGACTCTTTTCCACCCCAGTGTTCGGCATGAGGCAAAAGCCAGGATGCGAAAAGGTACGAATTCATGCTTTCCTCCACGATGCCAAGGAAGCCTTGATAATGGAGGTAGCCATTTAACTGCGCACGTGTTCCCTCCTCTTGGGTTGTGAAGTATACTGACCGTCATGCAAGCCAGGGGACTTGAACAAAGTCTTGGGAGCGGGTAACGGTGAGGAGAGTAGAGATTGCCTCCTCTGCAGCCGCTGGCCGCAGCCGTTGGCCCTCCGTACGCCGGGAGGGAGCCGTGATTCCGAAATCCAGGGCAAGCGTTATTTTCTGTTTGTTGCTTGTTGCCATAATTCCCGCAGTGGCGGGCGCCGGCCAGGCGGAGCGGGGATATTTTGGCGTAGGTTTGACCGACCCGCCCCCGGGTGCACCGCTGGGCGCGATGCTCGCACGCGTCGATCCTGACGGTCCCGCCGCCCGTGCCGGTCTGCGTCCGGGCGATTTGATCCGCACGGTCAACGGCCAGAACGTGCCTGACGCGGTCACCTTGCAGAACTACGTGTTCGCCATGCATCCAGGTGTGGTCCTTACGTTTGACGTGCTCCGCAGTACCTATTCAGGAGTCTCCTCGAACCGTGTAAGCGTCACGCTGGGTTTTGTGCCGGGAGAAAGCCCGTCACCTTCACCGCGTGGTGCGGCCCGGACCGCACCTCCCGGCCCCTCCGCACCCCCGGCAGAGCCGCCGATGGCGGCGGCTTCCGCAGCGGGTGTCAGTTTTGTGGTCTACCACGACCCTGCTGAGAATGCCTTCACGGACGCGGTGCCCGCAGGGTGGCGCGTCGGCGGCCGTTTGGTGCGCTACGGTCCCATCAGCATCGCCCCATTTGTGCAGGCGATGATGCCCGACGGCAGCGTTTTCGTTCAGCTTGGTGATTGGCACATCAAGGATTTTGCCGACATGCCGGGCTGGCCGGAAGGCCACCTGTACACGCCGGGCACCAACGTGGAATACATTCGGCGCCTCCAGAGTGCCGAGCAGTACACGCGCGATTACGCTCTGACCTTTCAGAAGCAACTGGGATGCGAGAACCCAACCGTCACCAATTCCCAACCCTATCCGACGTCTCCCGGCAGCGCCACCGTTCAGGGAGCGAGCATTGCAACCCACTATATCGATTTTACCTGCCAGCGTGGCGGGCAGACGTACATCGGCCGGGTAGCAGCCACGGTGCAGAATTACCGTCTTCCAATGTCGATGGGGTGGAACGTCACCTTCCTGGAGGGCATGCTGGCCCGGAAGGACCGCGCGCCGATCGGCTTCGCCGTGTGGGACAAGCTTCGCACGAGCTGGGCATTTGATTCCAACTGGTCCACCCGCCAGGCGCTAGCGGCACGGCAGGCGACGCGTGGTTCCCTCGCCGCCCTGAACCAAACCCTGCAGCAAGCCCAGGATTTCGATAAGCACGTGATCAACAGCACCGTGACGGTAAGGGATCCCGCTACCGGGGCCAAGTGGGATGTCGGCATGGGCGCCGCGCCGTTTTACTTCACCGACGGCACAGGCCATTTCTATAACTCCTACGATCCAACTCCCAAGCCCGGATACTACGCGGGAACCCCGTTGCCGCACTGATCCGCGTGGCAAAGTGTGCCGCATCCGGCCAGCGGGGACTTTGGCGCCGGCCTCTTGCTCATTTTCGAACCGCAGGGCCGCGCTCGCCCTGCGCGACATCTTAAAGACTAGCGTAGATTTGTCACGTAGATTCGTCGCGCGCAAATTCGCCGCGAGTGTCGTTGCAAAGTGAGAAGTCCCGGTATGAGCAAAGTAGAAAGTTCCGGTGGGAGTGGCAGCAGCCTGGAGGATGAGAAGAGACGAACCGAGGTTGAGCCAACGTTGCAGTGCCGCACCGCTCCGGAATCGCCCTGCGAAGATCTGACCAAGCCACAACACAGCTCTTAATCTTATCGGTAAAGAAAGCGGGCCAAGTATATCGATTCATTTCATTGAAACGCTCTTCTACCCTCGCGTGGAACTCTCGACTGCGAATGCCCGGCCGCCTTCGAAAACGTACGTGTGAAAGAAGATCAGGAAATTCCATCCCTGAAAAAAAATCACAAATTAGATTTGATCTGTGCAGGCGTCGAGCGTGCCTGCAGGTATATGGTGCGAAAGGGGGGACTCGAACCCCCACCCCTTGCGGGACCAGATCCTAAGTCTGGCGCGTCTGCCAATTCCGCCACTTTCGCGCTGAACCATTATAATCAGATGCAAGGTCGGTGAAAAATTTTTGACCAGGTCTGCAGAGTCTTTAAGGAACCGGCATCGCATCTGCGTTGGAATCGAAGATGACGCCGGCGCATCGAATGGCAAGCTTGATGAAGATTCTTTCGATCAATGTCGGTCTTCCACGCCAGGTGGTTTCTGAAGGCAACTCGGTCACCACGGGAATCTACAAGTCCCCGATCCACGGGCGCGTCAGGGTCAACCGGCTCAACATTGAAGGCGACGCACAGGGTGATCTTTCGGTGCATGGCGGACCCAATAAGGCCGTCTACGCCTACCCCTCCGAGCACTACGCCTGGTGGCAGCACGAACTCCCAGGCCTCGAGATGCCGTGGGGCGTCTTTGGAGAAAACCTGACCCTGGCAGGGTTGACAGAAGATAACGTGTACATTGGTGACCAGTTTCGGATGGGCACGGCCGTCCTGATGGCAACACAGCCACGCCTGCCTTGTTACAAACTGGGAATCAGATTTGGCCGGCGCGACATGCCGGATCGATTCCTGTCCAGCAGGCGGACCGGGTTCTATTGTGCGGTTGTCGAAGAAGGAGATCTCTGCGAGGGTGATCCCGTCGAGCACTTTCATAGGGACCCGAACGGGATCAGCATCAGCGACCTGCTTCACCTCTGCTTCAGTGACGGTAATCCGGACGGGCAATTGGTCGAGCGAGTATTGAAGGCCCGGGCCCTGCCGCCCAACTGGCGAAACCGAGTCATCAAGCGAGCGCAAGAATCATAGACAAATGGGTTGACGGATTCGCACACCTGATACACCTGCCCCCCTTAGTTCCCGGCTGCGGGGATCCGCAGAAAATCTAGGGATCAGAGAGCAGGACGGAACCAATCCTCTTGACACAATTCGATAATTCTGGAATAGTAGAACTAATGGCCAAGCCTAGCCAAATTGAACAAACCAGCCGTTACGCCGATATGTTTGCTGCGATGGGCGCCGAGCCGCGCCTGCGCATTGTTCAACTCCTGCTCACAGCCCATCCACAAGGACTTGTCGTTGGAGAGATCCAAAGCGAGCTGGGGATCCCTCCTTCCACGCTTTCTCATCACCTCGACAAGCTCAGGAACGAGGATCTGGTGTGCGTGCGGCGCGAGGGAACCTTTCTCTGGTACACGGCCAACACAGACTCCCTGCAGGAACTGATCACATTCCTTTATGCGGAATGCTGCACACGAAATAAGGCCGTCGAACCTCGTGAACTGGTCACGGTCGGGCCAAATCCAGGCCAACGACGGAAGGGGAAGAATCGATGAGCGCGGAATACATTAAGGAAACCGTGAGGGAGAAATACGGACAGGCGGCAAGACAGGCGATCTCAGGGCGGAAGGCTTGCTGCGGCCCTACCGCCGGAAATCCGGACCCCATTACGATCAATCTTTACAAACCTGCGGAGACGAGCGAAATGCCGGAGGAAGCCGTGCTTGCATCGCTCGGCTGCGGGAATCCCTCGGCGCTGGCCCGGCTGAACCCCGGCGAGGTCGTGCTGGACCTTGGTTCCGGCGGAGGCATTGACGTTCTGCTCTCGGCCAAACGCGTGGGGCCAACCGGAAAAGTTTACGGATTGGACATGACGGACGAAATGATCGAGTTGGCAAGGCAGAATCAGGTCAGGGCTGGCGTTACTAACGCCCAATTTCTGAAAGGCGAAATTGAGAGCATTCCGCTGCCCGACGATGCAGTCGATGTGGTCATCTCAAACTGCGTCATCAATCTCTCGGCAGATAAGGCCGCAGTTCTTCGGGAGGTATTTCGGATCCTGAAGCCGGGCGGCCGTTTTGCCGTCTCCGATATTGTCGTCCGGGGCGAAATCCCTGCCAACATCCGGCGTAATGTTGAACTCTGGGCCGGCTGCGTGGCTGGAGCTTTGGACGAGATGGAATATCAAACTCTGCTGGCGGCCGCGGGATTTGAGGGGATTGGGATTGAACCAACGCGTATTTACCGTGCCGAGGAAGCACGTCAGTTCCTAGCCGGAAAAGGTCTGGACGTCGATTCGCTCGCCTCGATCATTGACGGCAAGGTCATGAGCGCATTCATCCGCGCTCGCAAGCCACTTGCCTGAGCCCGTGAGTTCTCAGGCTTTTAAAGAAAGGGTTACAAAGGTGCAAGCCCGTCCAGCACGCGAACTTTCAACTCTTGATCGCTACCTG
>DASSJE010000522.1:0-7682 GCA_035691365.1 Terriglobia bacterium | reverse complement strand
CAGATGACCATCAAGCTTTTCAGCCACGGGAATCAGGGCGATGTCGAAGTTGCCTGGGGAACATCGCGCCTGGCGGCAAGCTTCAGCGTGGCTGAATAGTTGCAGAGGCGGATCCGTTAATTTCCGACCGCGGACGCAGATGGGGTGACCTCTGCGCCAACCCCCAAAGGAGACCCAACTCAATGCCGATTGCCATCAGTGTCCTGGCGCTTTTCGCGCACCCCGATGATGCTGAATTCCTTTGCGCCGGGACGCTGGCTCATCTTGCCGAACGCGGAGCGAGAATTCATATGGCAACAATGACGGCGGGAGATTGCGGCAGTACGACTCTGCCCGCCGGGAAAATTTCGGCAGTGCGCCAGAAGGAGGCGTCTCGCTCTGCTCAACTGATCGGTGCCCGCTACTATTGCCTGAAGAGCAAGGACCTTCTGGTCTTTTATGATCAACCGCACCTGAACAAAGTAATGGAACTGGTGCGGGAGACACGCCCCTCGTTGGTGCTCACGCATTCGCCGGTTGACTACATGATCGATCACGAAACGGTGAGCCGCCTGTGCCAGAGCGCCTGCTTCGGTGCGATGGCGCCCAACTTCAAGACAGGCGCCCGGCATCCCGCGCCGCCGCTCGGCGGAGTCCCCCACCTCTATTACACCGATGCCTTCGGCAACCGCGATATTCTGGGACACAAGATCGGGTCGGACGTGTCGGTGAATATCAGCGCCGCTCTCAAACGCAAGGGAAAAATGCTTGCCTGCCATGAGAGCCAGCAAGCCTGGCTGAAGTCACAGCAGGAACTTCCCGGAACCATCGTCACCATGCGGAATATGGCAAAGGAAGCGGGAAGGCGCGCCAGGTTTCCATGGGCAGAGGGATTCCGCCAGCACCTTGGCCAAGGGTTTCCAGCTACCAACCTGCTGAAGGAACTACTGGGACCGTTAGTCCGCTGAGGCAGTCTGCAGCGAATCAGGGCAAGCCTTTCCGGCCTCAACGCATTCCCCGCCAACGAAGAAAGGCAGCGAGAGGAAGGCTGTTCAAGGGAAAGGGCGTCTTGCGCGCAGGTGACGTAAATTTGTGTGTGTAAAAGGTAGGAGGGTGTAAGTTGGTTTCGCCTGAGAAGCGGAACCGAATCCTTCGAAAAGGAGCTTACACCCCATGGGGAAAGTAACACCGATCACGGAGCAGTTCCAACATTTTGTGCGGGATCTGAAGGAGAGTTTCTGGGGGGAGCTGTATGGGAAGACGCGGCTGGCGTGGGAGCGATTCTGGGAGGAGGAATCGCGGCGGTTGCGGGACCGGTACCTGGTGGCGGACAGCTACGAGCGGGAGAGCGAGGAGCGGCGAGGTTATCGCAACGGGTATTACGTGCGAGATTTTCTGACGCGGCTGGGGACGCTGCGGGTGCGCCCCACTTCGATACCTCCTGAAAAGGACGGTATAATGAAGGTTTGCGCTGAGGACTCCAAAATCATTCTGGAGTGAAGACCGATCTCTTGGAGAAGGATTTTCTGCAGGCACTCTTACTCACCACTTTGTGCGGGCGTGACCTCCCGGCGCCGCAGGAGTGCCTCGTCCGCCTGTTTCACACTTGAGAACCTCTGCGCACTCACAGCTGCTACGGTCCTCGCGTGGCTGGGCTGCTCGCTTCCTGCCCTGGCCCAGGCGCCTGAGTGGGGGAAGACGGTGGTCCGCATTGAGCTCAAAACCGATGCTGGGTTACCGCTCTTCCAATTCAAGAAACAGATCACCCAGCAGGAAGGCGAGCCTCTCGATGCCAGGAAGGTCAGCGAAAGCCTGAAAAATCTTTATGCGACAGGACGGTTTGCCGCGCTTCGCGCCGAGGCCGAACCGGAAACCGGGGGCGTCGTGCTGACCTTTGTCGGTAAGGCCCGGTATTTTATCGGAGTCGTAAAGGTCACGGGAACGCCCAAACCACTCGACTCCAGTACTCTTGTTGCTGCAGCCCGGCTGCCCCTTGGGCACCCCCTCTACCAGGATGAAATTGAGGCGGCAAAGGAGAACATCCAGAACGTCCTCCACGATAATGCTTTTTATAAGGCGAAAATTGAGAGTAGCGTCGAGCTCAATCCAGCGACCCAGGAAGCCAATATCCTGATGACCATTACGCCAGGCACCCAGGCGCGCCTGCATACGGTAGCCTTTAACGGCCATCCAGCTTATTCTCCTGATCGTCTTCGGTCCGTAACGAAGTGGCATCCGGGCGCGCGGTTGACTTCGACCGACATCGAAAAGGGGCTTTACAAGATCCACAACTTTTACCAGAAGCACGGCTACCTTCAGGCCAGCACGAACATCCAGAAGCGGGTTTTCAGTCCCAAAACGAATACTGAAGACCTCATTGTCGATTGTGAGGCCGGCCCGGTGATCGATGTCCACGTTCGAGGAGCCGACATACCGCGCCGGAAGCTGATAGACATTCTCCCGTTATACCAGGATGGCGTGGTGGACCAGCCTTCCCTCATTCGAGGCAGCGAAGCGCTGACAGACTTTTATCAGCAGAAAGGCTACCTGCGGGCAGAAGTGAGGGCGGAACCTGTTGAACACATTACGTCCAATCACATGCGGGTGATCTATAAAGTGGTGCTCGGCCCGAAATGCACGTTTGCGGGGTACAAGTTTACGGGGAATGATCACCTGTCCAGTACAGTTCTCTCTTCGGTCATGACTGTCCGCACTGCCCAATTCCCGTTTCAGTCTGCGGCGTACAGCGCCAAAATGCTGGGTACCGATATCGATTCCGTGGAGGGTGTTTACCAGGCGCGGGGCTTCCTGGATGCAAAAATCACGCCGGAATTTAATTACTACTACCAGGACGTGCCGCAAAACCTGTTTGTGACTCTTAAAATCAAGGAGGGAGAGCGGACGATGGTGGCGAAAGTTGATCTTCAGGGTGTTACAGGCGAGCAGGAGAAGGTGCTGCAGTCGCGGCTGGCCAACCGGCCGGGACAGTTCTATTCGCCCGAGAACGAGCAGAAGGACCGCGACATGCTCCTTCGCTACTTCACCAACCGGGGCTATTCTCACGCCAGGGTCAACGCCAGCAGTTCGCCGGCAGGCCAGAAAAACTTGATGAATGTGGCCTACAGAGTGAATTCCGGAAACAAGGAAATGATCGGGCGAGTGTTGCTGCTGGGTAACAAGCACACTCGCGATGGAGTCGTGGAACGCGAACTCACCTTCCGCCCCAATCAGCCAGTGAACGAAAGCGCCCTGCTTGAGTCGCAGCGCAGGCTCTACGACCTTGGGCTTTTCAACCAGGTCCAGGTTGCTCCGCAGAACCCGCAGACCCCCGAAACCGAAAAGTCGGTCCTGGTCAGCATGGAAGAGGCCCCGCGCTGGACAGTTGGTTACGGTGGCGGCATTGAGGTCCAGAGGTTGGGCAGCAACGAACCCCAGGGCCAGTTGAAAGCCAGCCCGCGCGTTTCTCTGGATGTCTCACGTACCAGCGTTGCCGGTCGTAACCAGACGATCAGCTTTCGGGGGCGGCTCTCGACCCTCGACAAGGGCGGTGACATCAGCTACTTCATCCCCCAATTCCCCGAACGCCGGGACATCAGCGTCCGCTTCACGGGGAACATCGAGTCCAGCCGCAATGTTCTGACCTTTACGGCCAGGCGCAAGGAGGCCTCGGTTGTTGTGGAAAAACGCTGGAGCCAGACCACGTTTCTCTCGGCGCGATACTCTTTCCGCAACGTTCAGGCGCTGGACCTCTCCAACCGGATTTCCGCGGAGCAGATTCCTCTGGCCAGCCGCGCAGCAAGGATCGGCATGTTTGCCTTAAGCTATGTGAACGATCACCGCGACAGCCCGGTTGATCCCACGCGCGGTTCGTATTCGGTGGCAGACGGCGGTGTTTCCTGGTCCGGCCTGGGCTCGGAGGCGAACTTCCTGCGCTTTTCGGCCCAGAATGCAACTTATTACCGGCTGGCTCCGTTTCTGGTCTTCGCGCGCAACACCCGCCTGGCCGTCGAATCGCCTTACGGCTCGCTCAGGAGTGTGACCGTCACCCGGGCTGACGGCACCCAGCAGACCATCCTGACTCATGATATTCCACTGCCAGAGCGCTTCTTTATGGGCGGCAGCGACTCGCTTCGGGCGTTCTCCATCAACCAGGCCGGGCCGCGAGATCCCGAAACCGGGTTCCCGGTCGGCGGCAACGCGCTTTTTCTAAATTCGTCGGAGCTGCGTTTTTCTGTCGTGCAAAATCGCATGGGCCTGGTGCTCTTTCACGACATGGGAAATGTGTATTCCAGCGTCCGCAGGATGAAACTGCTGAAGTTTTATCAGAATTCCTCTACCGATTTTGACTACACCGTCCATGCTTTGGGCATAGGGTTACTTTATAAGACCCCCGTCGGCCCACTGCGGTTTGACGTGGGCTATGCGCTCAATCCAACGCAGTACCAGGTTGCCGGACAAAATGGCCTGGAGGTGCTCCAATTGCCACGAATACAGTATTTTCTCAGCATTGGCCAAAGTTTCTAATCGGATGGTGCCTGTTGCTCGCGGCGACCATTGCTTTCGCGCAGCCCGCACGGGCTGAAACTCTGGACAGCGTTGTGGCATCTGTTGAAGACCAGGCCATCACGGGACACGACGTGACCAATGAGTACCATTTCGAGCGTTTCCTGGATGGCCAATCTCCGGCAGGTGAGCCCGACCAGAAAGAAAAGCAGGCCGTTCTCAACAGACTTATCAGTCAGATCCTGCTCGCAGATCAAATGCAAAAGCCTGAAAACACTTCGGGGAAGAGAGCAAAGAACGCCGGGGAAATCCTGAAAAGCGTCCGGGAAAAATTTCCCAGCCAGCAGGCCTATGACACAGCATTGCAATCGCTTGGCATGACAGAGCCGCAGGTATTGAAGCGGCTGGAAGTTTATGAGCGCACTTTGCGGATGATTAACAACCGGTTGCGGCCCGCGGCATTGCCCGATCCCAGCGAAGTGGAAAGCTATTACCAGAAGGTATTCGTCCCCGATTACAAGAAAGAACATTCGAGTCCGCCGCCGTCGTTGGACATTATCAGAGACCAGATCCGTGAAATTCTGGTGCAGAAAAAAATGAACGCACTGTTGGACAACTGGCTTGACCGTTTGAAATCAGCTCACCGGGTGACCATTTATTCGAACTGATACGAGAATAGGTCCTGAAGGGTGAAATTGAATACACTGAAATTGCCGAAGCTGGTCCATGGGCTGATTTATGCGGCCGGGGTCCTCCTTGCAATTTGCGTCGTGATCATCGGCCTCGCCAGCAGCGCGTGGTTCCGTAGTATTCTTCAGCATCGCATTGAGACCAATCTGGCAGAGGTGACCGGTGGGAAAGTTGTCATCACCGGGATGAAATTCCATCCCCTCGACCTCCGTATTGATGCCCCCCAGTTGGTCATTCACGGGCTCGAGAAAGGCACGGACCATCCGCTTTTCTCAGCCCGCGATGTCACCACAAGCATCAGCGCAGAATCGCTGTTGCGGTTCCAGCTTCTGCTCCGTTCCCTCGAATGGCAGCAGGCTGAACTTTACGTGCGGACTTACCCCGATGGATCAACCAACATTCCGGGTGCCACCTTGGCGCCCGGCTCCGGGCAAGGGTTGCAAGATCTGCTGAACCTGGGGATCGAACACTTGACACTGAGCCACACTTCTCTGCACTGGAACAATCAGCGATTCCCTTTCCAGATGGATGGACGCAACATCGCCATCCAACTCCACATCAGCCCGGACCGCCATTATCAAGGCGCTATCGCATCGTCCGATGCAGTCATATGCTGGGGAAACAGGACCCTGCCGCATCTTTCGTTCGCCACTACTTTCAAGCTTTACAACCAACACGTCCAGGTTTCCGGTTTAAGCTGGCAGATTGAAAACCTGCGCGGGCATTTTGCCGGGGATTTCCGCTGGATACCGCAGCTTGCCGGAAATTTTGAGTTTCGTGCCAACGGCGGCCTGCAGGAACTTTCCCGCGCGCTCAGGATCACTCCGATAGAAAAAGGTTATCTTTATGTAGATGGAAAAGGGACTTATGAAGCCGAGGGCTTTTCAGCAAAGGGGCGCATTCGAGCGCGTGACCTGAACCTGAAGACCCCGGAAGCCAGGCCCGGCAGTTTGAACCTTACTGGTGACTACGAATTTGCACGCAGCCGGTTGCGTATCCCCAATTTTTCCCTTGCCGTGCTGAAGGCCAGGGCGCAAGGAGATGCTACCTTGTCCCTGGCAATGCGCCACCCCGAGGTTGTTGTGCATAGCCAGTTCCAACATCTGGATCTCAGCACCCTGATGCAGGCGGTTCCGGGTATTGCGAGCGCCATCGGGATTCTTCATCCCCAGGCCCTGATGAGTGGTGTCCTGAATGCAACCTGGCGTCGGCCTTCCCGCCTGGAAAGCCAGTTTGAAGTTCAATTTGCTCCTCCGGAAGCATCGGCCCAGCCAGGAGTCCCCGTGACCGGCCACGCACAGGGGTCACTCGAACTGGGGCGCCAGGTCCTGATCACGCTGAAGGACGCTGAAATCTCCACTTCTCATTCCAACCTGGCGGCCCGGGGGTCCTTTGGCGATACCCGGTCTTCCATGACCGTCAAATTTGTGACTTCCGATTTCGGTGAATTGCACTCTGTCGCTGATGTCCTGATTCAAACCCGGAACCCTTTGCCGGTAACACTACACAGCCAGGCGGTTTTTGCGGGCAATATATCAGGGACCTTTTCGAACCCGGAATTTGAAGGCCAGCTCAGTACCGGGAAAATCAACTACGGAGGGTGGCTCTGGGACAGTTTCCAGGCAGGCATCATGATTTCTCCGCAGGAGACCCGGATCCAATCCGGGAGGCTGACGCTGGGTGACAGCTTATTGACATTGAACGCAGACATTGGTCTTACTGGATGGAAAGTCGAACAGCACAGCAAGGTCCGGCTGCATGTGACGGCGCATGAAACTCCGATAGCCGGTTTGCGCGCCGCCTTGAATATAAAACCTTCCATGGACGGCCTCGTCACGGGCCAGGTTCAGGCTGAGGGTACAGTGGACAGCCTCTCGGGCAGCGGCCAAATTTCGATCCACCATGGGGATTTTGACGGAATTCCATTCGATTCCTTAACCGCAAACATTCTGGCCACAGAGTCCAACTGGACCATCCGTGACTTCAAGGTTATGGAAGGCCAGGGGCGGGCAAGCGGAAGTATGCAGGTAAACCCCGTCCAACACACATTTTCTGCCAATGTGCAGGGCCGGGATTTTCCTCTCAGCCGCATCCACTTCCTCAATCCTCAAAAGTCGAATTCTAAGGTCTCCGGCCTCGTCAGCTTTGACCTGAAGGGTGGAGGAGCGTTTGATAATGCGCAACTGCACTCAAGCATCGACGTCACCCAACTCGGGTGGAAAGGGCAACCACTCGGAAGCATCCATGGCCAGGCGGACTGGCAGGGGAATCAGGTCAGGTTTCAGATCCAGGGAGGCGGAGGACAGGCAGGCCATTTTCATTTGGCCGGAAATCTGGCAACAGGCGACACGTGGCCTTTACATCTCTCCGGCGAATACGCTGGCTGGCGAGTGGATCCCTGGATTGAAGAGTTTTCCGGCCACGCCATCGCAGCCGAGATTTCTGCCACCGGTTCATTCTCAGTGGAAGGCCCGTTCAAGGATAAGAGCAAGCTGGTCGGAAGGGGCCAG
>DASSJE010000521.1:0-7062 GCA_035691365.1 Terriglobia bacterium | reverse complement strand
ATAGTCCCGTCGGCGAGAAAAGGGTGGAATTAAGAGGACGGCAGGGACCGTGTTCGGCGGCGAAAACGCGGTCCCCTGGTGATAAGAGCGCGCAAATTCCGCTGGAGATTCCGATGAAAACCAAGATGTGCTGGCTGCTGGCATTGTTCATCGTTGTTCCGTTATCTGGCGCTCAAGCTGCCGTGAAAAGGCCGAAAATTCTGGGCATTGCCCGCGTAGCGTTTTACGTGAGCAACCTTCTCTCCACGCAGGCCTATTACAAGGAATTTCTTGGGTTCGGCGAACCCTATGACCTGAAGAATGAGGACGGATCGGCTCGGACCGCGTTCATCAAGGTCAATGACTACCAATACCTGGAATTTTCCTCGCAGCCGCCGCGTGGAGATGGCATGCTCAACCACATAGCTTTCCACACCAACAATGTTGAACAATTGCGCCGCTACCTGATCTCACGCGGCATTCACACGCCGTCGAAAGTGAGTAAAGGGCAAACGGGGGATAGGGATTTTATGGTCAAGGACCCCGATGGCCACATCGTGGAATTTGTTGAATATCAACCCGACGGCTGGGCCATGAAAGATCGGGGCAAGGACATGCCGTCCAGTCGCATCTCCGATCACATCATGCACACCGGGTTCACGGTGGCAGACCTGGCCAGGTCCACGGAGTTTTACAGCAATGTCCTCGGCTTCAAGGAATTCTGGCGGGGTAGTTCTGATGGGGTTACGCTGAGCTGGGTTGACTTGCGCGTGCCGGACGGGAAGGATTACTTGGAGTTGATGCTCTACAAGCAGTTGCCTCCGCAGGACAAACGCGGCGGCGCAAACCACATCTCGTTGATGACCCCGGATATATTCAAGGCCGTCGCCACGCTCCGGTCCCGCGCCGCAGCTTCGAACTACACTCGCAAGATCGAAACCCACGTGGGCCACAATCGTCAGCGACAGGCAAACTTTTTCGATCCGGACGGAACGCGTACCGAGCTGATGGAACCTTTCACCATTGATGGCAAGGCGACGCCGCCCTCGACTGCTCCACCACCGCGATAGAGGCGCGGAATGGATGCCCGATGGCTGTCTTATTGCAGGATCTGCCGGTAGCTTGCTCGCTTGTCGATGAACCGTTTTTCGAAACCGGAACCTGAATTCGGAGGCATTCCGATGCGATTGAAAGGCTACGCGCCGAGGGCAAATATCGAGTAAGATAAGTGGTGGGTTCCAGTTCAGTCCGATGGTCATAACCGAAATTTTCAAGTCTATCCAGGGCGAATCCTCTTTTGCGGGCCTCCCTTGTCTGTTTGTTCGCCTTACCGGGTGCAATCTCCGCTGTCACTGGTGTGATACGGCCTATGCTTTTCACGGCGGAGAGAAGATGACTCCGGAGCAGGTCCTCGATCGTGTGCGGGACCTTGGCGGGAAAATGGTGGAGTTGACCGGAGGCGAACCGCTGCTTCAGAAAGAAACGGTCGGGCTCGCTGACAGCTTGGTGGCTGAGGGCTATCGCGTCCTGATTGAAACCAGCGGCGAGCGATTTGTAGGGGACCTTGCCCGGCCTGTCGTTAAAATCGTGGACGTGAAATGCCCGGGCAGTGGCGAAAGCGGGAAGTTCCATCTGGGAAACCTCGAGGTTTTGGAACGTAAGGACCAGATCAAATTTGTGGTGCTGGATGAGCGTGATTATCACTACGCCCGCGACTTCGTGGACACTCATCGCCTGGCCGGCGTGGTGGATGAGATCATTTTCTCTCCGGTTTTCGGCCAGTTGCCGCCGCGCCGGCTTGCCGAATGGGTTCTGCGCGATAACCTGCAGGTACGGGTGGGGCTGCAAATCCACAAATTTATCTGGGACCATGAAACACGGGGAGTTTAAGGTAGAATTTCTGCAGGTCTGGCGAGAGATTTGGCCGGCCAGCTCAACTGCAAGGAGCAGGAGTTTTGATGGAGGACAGGCAAACATCTGACCGGGCGCCTCTGGCAGTGGTCCTGGCCAGCGGCGGTCTGGACAGTTGTGTGACCACTGCGATTGCCGGTCTCAGCTTTCGGCTGGCCCTGCTGCACGTGGCTTACGGCCAGAGGACCGAGAGCAGGGAAGAGCAGGCTTTCAATGCACTGGCGGAGTTCTATCACGTTGAACAGAGGTGGGTATGCCGGGTGGACCATCTTCGAAAGATTGGGGGGTCAAGCCTGACTGATCCGAACATTCCCGTTGAAGCCGCGAACCTGGAGCGTGAGAACATCCCTTCAAGCTATGTGCCTTTCCGCAACGCGCATTTTCTTTCTATTGCCGTTTCGTGGGCGGAGGTGCTTGGCGCCCAAAGCATCTTTATCGGCGCAGTGGCGGAAGATAGTTCCGGATATCCGGATTGCCGGCCCGAATACTACGAGGCCTTCAATCGGGTCATTAATGTTGGAACAAAGCCGGAGACCCGGATCAAAATCATGACTCCGGTGATCCGCATGCGCAAGAGTGAGATTGTGCAGAGAGGGATGGAACTCGCCGCTCCTCTTCACCTGACATGGTCCTGTTATCAGAGTGAGAATGAGGCCTGCGGGATATGTGACAGCTGTGCTCTGCGTTTGCGGGCTTTTCATGAAGCGGGACTTGAAGACCCTATTGCCTATGCTGTCCGTCCGCGTTACACTCCGCAGTCGACCCATGTGAGTTAATATTTTGCAGCGGACCAATAGCAAGGATTGGGTTGAGCGCCGAAAAGGTTAAAGCTAGAATAAACGATGGGCAGTACAAGTTGAGGAGGTTCAAATGAAGTTTCTTTCAGCGCGGAAGGTTTTGGGAATCATATTTGCTTTCGCAGCGTTGGGGATGGTGGCGCCAGCCTATGCTCAGACCGGCGGCATACAGGGGAAAGCCATTCAGCAGGATGGCCAGCCTTGTGCCAAATGCATTGTCCAGATTGACCGGTTGGACATCAAGTCCACTTATAAGACAAAGACAGGCAAAAAGGGTGACTTTGTTTACATAGGCCTGCCCATTGGAAACTATAAGATTACATTGGAAAGCCCTACGGGGCAGACCCTTTTCTACATCGAAAAGCATGTCGGGCTTGGTGAGCCCACTGATGTAAACTTTGACCTTCCGAAAGAAATGGCCCAGCAGAAGCAGCAGCGCCAGGAGGAGATGCAGAAGAACCCTGAAATGGCCAAGCAGGCTGCGGCGGCCGCCAAGGAAGAGAAGCAGTTTAAGGGGCTCAAGCAGTATTTTGAACAGGGCAACACATTGTACAATCAGGGCCAATATAAGGAAGCCGCTGCTATGTTCCAGCAGGCGCTTCCGATGGCCAAGGACAAGAACGTTCCAGTTGTGCTGGCGCGCCTGGCTGATTCCTATGCCAAGGCGAAGGAAGATGACCAGGCCGTCGCGACCTATCAGAAAGCTCTCCAGTTGACCCCGGACGATGCCTCCCTGCACAACAACCTGGGCAGCGTGTATGCCGCAAGCGGGAAGTCGGACCAGGCTATGGCGGAATTCCAGAAAGCCGCCCAACTCGATCCGACGAATGCCAGCCGTTATTATTTCAATATGGGAGCCATCATGTACAACGCCGGGAAGATGGACGATGCTCTGACGGCTTTCAACAAAGTCATCAGCCTGGACCCCAAAAACGCTAACGCGTATTATCTGAAAGGCCAGGCGCTCATGGGCAAAGCGACGATGGCGGCGGACGGCAAAGTGAAGGCTCCCGATGGGACCGTCGAGGCTTTCCAGCAATATCTCTCGTTGGATCCCAACGGCACGAATGCCGAAGCGGCAAAAGAGATGATCGCCACGCTGCAGGGTACTGTATCAACGCAATACTCAAAGAAGAAGAAAAAGTAGCGGCGGAAACAACTTCCCCATGGAGAACAAGGGCCCCGTTTCAGAAAAAGCGGGGCCTTTCTCATGCTGAAAAATCCATGTCTGAAACCTCTATTGCCGCTCTTCTTCGCCGCGGCCCTGGCGTTTCCGCTGAAGGCTGACACCATTTACCAGGCGACAGCGGATGGACGCCAACGCGTTATTCAAAGGAACGCAATTCTGGTCCATCAGGATTCTTCCATCCTCATTTATAAGCATTTTGACCTGCCCGAAATGCGAGTCGAGAAAGTGCAACTGTCGATGGGCAGTTTGCCCTACACGGTCATCACCAGTTCGCAAGCCCAAAGGCAAGACATTGTTGCTCTTTGGAAGCAATTTGGTTACACCGCCAGAGTGACGGATATCGACGGCAAGACCACGCAGGTTTTTGATGCCTATATTGATTACTATCCGCCCGGCGGCCGTGGCTCTCTGCTTGTGGCCGTACCTGCAGTGACTTTCTTCCCTTTACTATTGAAAGGAGGCGCTGCGGACGTCCAGGAATTTTCGAAGATTTCTCAGGTCGGATTTCAGGACAATCAAATTACGCTGACACTCAGGGACGGCCAGGTTGAACAAGGCAAGTATCTGATGCCAACCACCCAACCCGCCGAGGCGCGGTTCCTGGGCATTACGGACAAATATGATCCCTCGAGCGATGACGTCTTCGACTTTTCGGAACCTCTCTCTCACTTGAAAAGCATTGTTTTCCTGCAGTGAGTTTCAGGAGATGCTTGCCTCCTGCAAAGTTTGTTTTGAGTAGCCGCCCGCGCCTGCGCCATTCTTGATTCATATACAATGTTTGACAGCACACCGGACTTCCTAGTATTTTTGACCGCCGGGTTGTTCACCGGATGATTACCTGTAGTGGCAGGAATTCTGTTCTGGCACCCGGAAGGGTGTTGTGGAAATTTTCTGATCCCGGAATCGCTTGACCAATGATGGATCAACCTTCTTTCGAGACTGCCGGCGAACAAGGCCTGTTCTTTGGGGGCTCGCACTGGCATACCGTTCTGGCCTGCTTCCTGGGTTGGACGCTTGATGCCTTCGACTTTTTTGTGGTCGTGTTTCTGGTGGGAACTCTGGCGACGAGTTTCCAGGTTTCGAAGACGGACATTGTTCTGACACTGACGGCTACGCTGGCAACGCGTCCTGCCGGAGCCTTTATTTTCGGCATTCTTGCCGACCGTTACGGCCGCCGAAAGTCGCTCATGGCGAATGTCCTGTTTTATTCGGTGATAGAAGTGCTTTGTGGGTTTGCGCCTTCCTTTACCGTCTTCATTATTCTGCGAGCGCTCTACGGCCTTGGGATGGGAGGCGAATGGGGGATCGGAGCCTCGCTGGCAATGGAAAGTGTTCCCCGTCGCTGGCGGGGAATTCTCTCCGGAGTTCTTCAAAGCGGCTATCCCGTCGGCTACCTACTGGCTGCGGTAGCGGCGCGTTTCGTTCTGCCCGCATGGGGATGGCGGGCCATGTTCTTTCTGGGAGCGGCGCCGGCCTTGCTGGCCCTTTACATCCGTGCGGGTGTGCCGGAATCCAAGGCCTGGCTCAAGCATCGTGAGCCGGACGTCCGGGCCATTCTTCGGACAGTCGGCCGGCACTGGAAAAGTTTTCTGTATCTCGTCCTCATGATGACCATGATGATGTTTCTTTCGCATGGCACACAGGACCTATATCCCGACTTCCTCAAAACCGCGCACCACATCCAGGCCAGTACGGTTTCAGACCTAGCCGTTCTCTACAACATCGGTGCGATCATAGGTTCCATCCTTTTTGGTTATCTCTCCGAACGTGTTGGGCGCAAGCGCAGCATGCTGGGCGCTTTCGGTCTGGCGCTTGTGGTCATCCCATTCTGGGCGTTCGGAGGTTCGATTGGGGTTCTGGCAGCCGGCGCCTTCCTGATGCAAATGGGAGTGCAGGGTGCGTGGGGGATCATCCCCGCACACCTCATCGAGGTATCTCCGGACTCGGTGAGGGGTCTTCTGCCGGGGCTCTCCTACCATCTGGGAATCCTGATTGCTTCTCCCACCAATACCATTGAATACGCTCTGCGGGACCATGTTGGTTACGGCTGGGCCATGGCCGGGTTTGAAATCGCGGTCATCGTCATCGGCGGCATCATCATCGCCTTCGGCCAGGAACAGAAAGGCAAGGATTTTCTGGCGGTGTCCGGCGACAGCACTTGAAAAGTCCATGGATTTTGAGAAGGACAAAAGAACTGCGAGGGCAACTGGCCGGCCACACAGGTTTGCATTTCCACGTTGACGAGAAGCCGGGAGAGAATTACGTCCGCACCAGCTCGAACATGGTGATTTCCGGCGGCGCGCCGAAACGGATAGGGACGCCGATGGTGCCCAGACCGCGATTGACGTAGAGCTGGCCGCCAGGTTTTTGGAAGTGGCCTTCGACGTAGGGAGTCATCAGCCGGGCAATGGAGAGGTCGGGGCTGATGAAGCTCAGGGCGATTTGGCCTCCATGTGTGTGGCCCGAAAGGCTCAGGTCAATACCCATTTCCGCGGCGCGATCAAATGTATTGGGGTTGTGGCTGAGAAGAATGTTGACCTGGTCGGGCTTCATCAGTGGTCTTACGCCGTCCAGATATTGATGCACCCGATGATCGTCGTAGGGTCGGTGGTGTCCCCGGAACTCATAATCCACGCCGATCAGGTTCAGGCTTTCTTTTCCCACTCGGATGGGAGTGCGCTCCTGCCGCAGAATTTTGATGTCGCGCTCAGCGAACAGTGCCGTAATCGACGCTTCCGTGTGGGTCATCATCTCGTGGTTGCCGAGGCACCCATAGATCCCCAGGGGAGCTTTCAGCCCGGTCAGGGAATCGACGGCGGCCTGCTGAGTATCCGGGTCCCAGGTGATAAAGTCCCCGGTCAGGACAATCAGTTCCGGCTTCAGCGCATTGGTCATCTCAACCACGTGCCGAATGTCGGATGACGTCATGAACGGCCCGATGTGAAAGTCCGATAACTGGGCGATGCGGAAACCATGGAATTCACCGGGAAGCCGGGGGAGTTTAATGCGAACAAATGACTTCTCAAACTCGACACGGCCGAAAAGGAATCCATAGCCGGCGGCGGCGAATGGCATTGCGCCGGCTGCAATCGCCGTACTCGATAGGAATTTTCGTCTGGCCAGCGAAAAGGCAGGATCGGGTCCCGATTGTAAATTTGCCTTATGCCTTGCCCGCTGAATCCTTTC
>DASSJE010000520.1:0-3705 GCA_035691365.1 Terriglobia bacterium | reverse complement strand
GTGAACTATTAAATTGCTGGCCTTCCCAAATATCCATGTGCGCCCAGATGATGTGCCCGTCTGAACGGTGAAACTTTGTGTAGATATTCACAAGTCCCTGCACGTAGTAGTCGCCCGGTGGAAGATCGGCCAGGCTCCGTGTGGGAAAGCCGAGTGTGCTCCTGTCGATCGTGGCAGGCTGCTCCGCCTTTAACTGGTTGACATCCACTCCGAAAAATGGCGGGTGGCTTCCCCACGACCCGACCTGGAAACGAGGTTCAGGGTCTTCCTCGTCCGAAATCATCACGTAGACACGGCCGGTGATAGGCTTGCTGTGGGCCGATGCCGGAAAAGAAATTTCAAATTTGAGCTGGGGGGGTACAACACGCGCCGCGGCGGCTACCGTAGCAGTTGAAATCAGGATGCCGAGTAGTCCCAGGGCAAAAGTCCGGATAGGACGCATTTTGATCATGTCGTACATCGTTATCTCCTGGTGACTGGCACCCGCACACTCAGCATCTTAGAAGAAGGAGTATCGAAGGACAAGGAATTGTACCGGCTCTCGTTCCCATTGCCGGTCCTTACATGGCGGGTGATTCAATTGGACTTGGGGCCCCACGTCCAATAGAGCCCGAGGTAAGCGTAATTCTCAGTTTGCCCGGCCACGCTGTGCCCGTAAGCGAACAGCAGTTGAAAGCCCGGATTCCTGATGTAATAGTAGCCACCGAAGTCAACCGTAGTAGCAGGCCGTGGACTGGGTGTTGCGATACCCTCGGGACCGTGATAGAAGACTTCTCCTCCAAGCGTCAACTTTTTTCCAAAGTCGCGTTGGAGCAGCCATCCGCTGAACGGATAGTCCCGCGCGCCGGGAGCATTGTTGATGACCATTCCACCACCTCCATAAGTGGTCCAGGGATCAAAGCTTTTCTGAATCCAGATCGGAATCCGCGCCCATAGCTGGCCGACGCCCAAGCCGCGGTCGGCGTTTCCTGTCGGCATCTCAAGCATCGTAAACGTGCCGACCATGGGGCGATGCTTGGTTTCTTGAATGAACCTATATTTGATGCCCGTCTCGATGTCGCCCATGCCAAACGCCGCCGGTCCGTCGGACGGATATGCCGCCGCGGCGGGCACAATCAGATGAAGCTGTACGTTGGGAACTGCTCCCCAGTTGAATTCCACTGCGGGCCCGAGTGAGTCTGTTTCAAGCCGAGTGGAACCGGCTGAAGAGAAAGTATAGAGCTCATAATGCTTGTAGGGTACGGGCTCCGGGTCGTCAGTTTGAAACGGGGGTCCGGCAAGCAACGCACGTGTGCTGGACGCCAGCAGAAGCATAAGCAATACAATTACTCTCATAATTCGTCCTCAAAAAGCTCGCCGAATAATTCCTTAACACGAAGTTTTGCCATCTTCAGCGCCTTACGCCCCGCCGGTGTGGCCCGGTAAAATCGGCGGAACCTGCCATCAACCAGGCGGCGGGAAGAGCGCAGCAGACCTTTCTTTTCCAGTCCATCGAGCAGTGGGTATAGCGTGCCGGGGCTGAGCCGATAGCCATGGCGCCCCAGTTCTTCAATCATTCCCAAGCCAAAAATGGGTTCCTCGCAGGCATGGTGAAGAACGTGCAAGCGAATGAGGCCGGTAAAAAGCTCTAGCTGGTTGTTCGTCATCGTCTTTTCAACTGGGGCCAACTGCCGCGCGGCTATTTGCCGAGCAAAAGATCCGCAAAGGGTGGAAAGGTCAGTAACAAGGCCACTCCCATAAGCGCAAAGGCCACCGCATTGACCTTCACGATGGCAACAGTCTTTGACCGCCAGCGTCTGGCCAGAATCAGCCATGATACGAGCCACACGATGATGGCCGTTGTGGTCACCCCGGAAAGTGGCCCCGTAGGCATGTAGAACGTTAGCCATCGGGCGACAACCGCGGACCCGTCTCCGACTACTGCCAGGATGCCCAAAGCACAGCAACCGATGCCGGCTGACAGAATCGCCGCGGCCGCGGCCCCGTTTGGAAGTACGTCCATCCCGCTTGTGTCGTCTCGACCCGCTGTTAATGATTGCATATCGTTCATTTGCCCTCCGTCACCAGGTGGATTGTGGCTCCTCCCTTGACGGGCGCGTGGTTGTCAATCATGGCCCCGAAGAAACCTGCGATGCCGCCCGATACTAGCGCGGCCAGTGCAAACACCAACAGGGCTGTGCGAATCTCCGGATACTTCTTCATCACCAGGCGATGTTTGGCCATAACATATGCAACCATCGTGATCGCGATGGGCGCGAACCAGCCGATGTGTTCCTTCCACTCCATGCCGATTCGGTGCCAGTCCTCTGTGCCTGGCCTCGATAACAAGAGGCGCTGCGGGTATCCGGCCAGGCTTGCAACTCCGGCAGGAGGAATGGCTCGATACCAGGGATAGACAACGTAAGCGCCCAGCAGCACGGCAGCCCAGCCTAACGCCGCGGTAGCAAAAAGGTAAAGGCCCTTTAGTGACTGCCCTGTGGTTGTGAGTTCGGAAGGTTGCCTGGCATACTTTGACCTGAGCAATTCAACGATGACACCAAAGACTGCCATCAAAAAGAAGCCGCCGATGAACATACCATGCAATTCACTGGCAAGCGCACGGACAGAGACTTCCATCCCGGGCCTCCTTTGCCTCTTGAGGAGCTAATTTTTGGTTAAGACGCCCCATCCTACCGGAAATCGATATTGAATTCCGATATCGGTAACCGATTATATCAACAGGGATGAGGCGAGGACAACCTCTATTTGTGACGAGAGGCCGTTTGTGGCTTGGGAATAGAGGCCGCGTCGCCCGAGCCCTCTTGCCTTGGCTGACCTTCCAGAACTGCCATCACACCGGGGGGCAAATTTCTGGCGTTCCCCACAAACTGGCTCACCTCCCGGATTTGCTGTTCAGTGAGAGATCCCTTGAAGCCGGGCATTCCTGTCAGCCGGACTCCATTTTTCACTTTCCAGTATGCCTTGGGATCGAGAGGACGCAAGGGTCGGGTTGGATCATTGCTGGTAGTTTGATCAGCTCGAAAAAATTGTGGCGGATGAGGATACATTCCCTTTGAAATCCCTGTTTGGGAAGTGTTGGGGAGCCCATGACAAACGGCGCAATTTTCCCGGTACAGATTCGCCCCGGCCCTCAAATCGGCTTCGGTTGGCGGAACTTTTTCCGCCGTGGGGACGTCGTGTGACAAGGTCGCGCGCATCGCGAGCTTTGCAAAGAAGCGTTCAAAAGGCATTGGTGAGGCGGAAGTCGAGACGGGCGCGTACCCGGAGTGCAGGTAGAGATAAATCGCCGAAGGTACCAGAAGGATCCCGGCAATGAACACAAGCATGTATTTCTTCATCCTGGAAGCCGCCCCGGCTCAAGCTAACAGTTGGTCCCCGCCTGATGTTCTGAAATCATCTCTGTCTTGGTTGGCTCTGGTTGCAGTCACTAGTTTCCACATCGACACGCCGGCCATTTAACGTCCGCCCATCACGATTGAATATCGGGCCTGACACTTGACACTGGGCCAGTAGTTGACGCTTTTGGCCAAGCCTTCAGCCTGGACGACAAATGCGAGTGGCGGATTATGGACTTTTTCCGGCAGGCCCACAAACTGCGCTTTGCCCTCATTGTTCGTCCCAACTTTCAAGTCCATTTTCTTCATGCCCATAAGGCCATAGGAAATCTTAACGGAAATTTCGGCGTTGAAGAGAGGCTTACTGTTG
>DASSJE010000519.1:0-6031 GCA_035691365.1 Terriglobia bacterium | reverse complement strand
TGCCGCCAGTAAAGCCCATACTCCTGCCCCCAACCACCCTTGGAACAGGAAGTTTCTATCTGGCTAAAAACCGGAACTTTCTACTTTGCGTTGACATGGTTTGTTTCGCTGTCGGTAAAAGTCATGGAGTTTGGGTAGTGGCCGTGGCAGAGCTTCGTGAATTCCCTCGAAGCTTCACGCCGCTCGGAGGAGTGGCGGTAGTATGACTTCGCGCGGAATCGCAAGTGGCCGCCGATGGTTCGTGGAGTTCCTTTTTCGCAGCGCCTAAAATGTGTTATAACGTTTCATTACGAAGTGTGGCTCGCGCAAGAGTGCCTGAGGATACAGGAGCTTGTTCTTATGGGTGTGACGATCAAGGATGTGGCGAAACGGGCGAAGGTGTCCATCGGAACCGTGTCGCGCGTGATGAACGGGCGTCCTGACGTTGATGCTAACCTGCGCCAGCAGGTGGAGCAGGCGATTAAAGATCTGAATTACCGCCCCAGTGCCCGAGCAAGAAACTTTGTTCAAAACTCCTCGCCAGTTATTTCATTTATCCAGAGCAACAGAAAGCTCGTATACGCGTTTCACACGGATGTCCTGCAGAGTGTTGAGGAGTACTGCGCGGAAGAAGGGTATTTTGTGATGTTTGCCAGGCATACCTATTCTGCAGATACACCCCCATCGCAGCTGACGCTGCCCAATGTCCTGCGAAGCCATGGCATTGCTGATTGCCTGATTCTGGCGGGGATGAACTTCGAAAACTTTCTGGAGGCCGTCGAAGGGCTTAGTGTGCCCTATGTTCTCCTCAAGAACACGTATACAGGGGACAAGCCAAGGCCGCCGGTGGACCAGGTCGGCTGGGATGATTTTGCGAGTTCATATGAGGCCACTGAATATCTGATTAACCTCGGGCATCGCCATATCTGGTATATCGGCGACGTTTCGTGGCCCTGGTATAAAACTCGCTTCGACGGCTATTCGCAGGCAATGCGCGATCGGGGGTTGGAGCCTCGGGGCCAGACGATCGGGCTTTCTGATAACCTGTATGCAAACGGGTATAGTTGTATGGAAATGATTCTAGATCGACAAGCTTCCGTGACGGCGGTCTTTGCGGGCTATGACGATATCGCTTACGGTGCGTGGGATGCACTACATAAGCGAGGACTGAGCGTTCCGCGCGATATCAGTCTGGTGGGTTTCCACGATGAAGACCAGGCCCAATTTAAAGTTCCCCCGCTGACAACCGTTCGTGTCGATAAATTCGCTGTCGGCAGGCAACTGGCCCGCATGGCTATCGAAAAATTAAAATCGCCAGAAAAACGGTTCCCGGAAATCACCATTCCGGTTTCCCTGATGAAGCGAGGAACAACGCGTCCACTGTTCCACGATTCCCTTGGCCGCGATGGAGAAGGCTAGCGCTCAAGGCAAGCTGATGACCTCAGGGGGTCGTGGCCGATGCTGCCGTAGTCCTTACGTCGTATTACCTGCTGTCTATAACTAAGCGGAAAAAAATACTTGACATTCAAATCGCGGTGTCCTATTGTCTTGCGATGAAACGCTTCATGAAAGTTAGCTGACGGTTAAGTTTGTCTTATCAGGGCCTCCGCCGCGTGCGAAAGTTTCAAGGTTTGCGAAGTGAACTGAGGGTGAGGCCTGGATTTGGAAGGGAGGGCTTTCTTATGTCCCTACGCCAGACGATCGCTGGTTTCGTTGTGATGCTTGCCATGTGTTCATGCCTGCTGGCAGTTTCCAACCGGGGCACTATCCAGGGCATGGTAACGGACCCGCAGGGTGCTGTGATTCCCGGCGCCGAGGTCCTGGTTCGCAATAACTCCACTGGCGTGGAAGCAAAGCTGACCACGAATTCCGCGGGCTTTTACCACGCGCTGGATCTTGTGCCCGGACAGTACACCGTTCATTTCAAGGTGGCAGGGTTCAGCGACCTTGTGGTGTCGAAGGTCACCGTGTTGGCTGGCAACCCCACAACTGCTGACGGCAAGATGCAGGTTGGGACAGCACGACAGATCGTCCAGGTTACGGCAACGACGCCCCAAATCGGAACATCCTCCTCAAATTTCACGACTTTTCTTGGGAGCCAATACATCAATAACATTCCGCTGCAGGGCCGTGATATCCAGACCCTCATCCAGCTGATGCCGGGCGTCGTTCAGTCCACCGGTCCGTCGGGATCGGTTTTTGGTTTTAATAGCGCGTATGGGGGATTCCCGGACCCGATGCATTTCATCGGTTCCGGCTTCAGCGCGAATGGCGGCCAGGCTGGTGCTGATATCTGGTTGCTCGATGGCGCTCTGAACGCTACGGTCGGGGCTGAAAGCGCAGTAGTTAACCCCTCGCCGGATGCAGTGACAGAGTTCAATCTGGTGGCCAACGGCCTGGCAGCGGAGTACGGTCCGACTAGCGGCGGCGTGGTCAATGTCGTTCTAAAATCCGGGACCAACGAGCTGCATGGTGACCTTTACGAATACAATCGCAATTCCTACTTCAGCGCCACCAACCCCTTTGCGCGACGAGCTCAAGACGGTTCCCCCTTGCTACAGCCGGCCATGAATTACAACGACCTCGGCGGAACTTTGGGAGGGCCGGTCAAGATTCCGCACATCTACGATGGAAAAGACCGGACGTTCTTTTTCGCCTCCTACGATCTCTCGTTGCTTCATGCGAGAGAAAATAAGCTTTTGACCGTTCCCCCGCTCAAAGAACGCGGAGGCGACTATACGGGTGACCCCAGGTTTTCACCCAACTGCGGTCCTAATAATCCGGGTGTCACCAACTGCCTGTACGATCCATACACCACTACCGGGCCGGATGCAAACGGCTACTTCCACCGCACTCCATTTCAGGGTCTTGTTCTTCCCCAGGACCGGATTGACCCGCTTGCCCAGTTTTACATGCAGAGCATGCCCGCTCCCAACTTTGTTGATCCTCTACAACAAGGGCCCAGTGGTTGCGGGATCTATTGCAATAACTACATGGGGACGGCGGGAAGCAGCATGACCACTGACAACGTTTCGATGAAAGTGGATCATGTGATTAACGACAAGGAACGACTTTCTGCTGCCTGGTTCTTTAATCCAAGTTATTACAATAATTTCCGCTATCCTTGGGACGGTCCGACGGCGCAAACAAATACCGGCTGGGCAGGATCGCAGCCTTACAACACTTTGAACCAACTGGGCGTTCTTGGGCTGACCTCGACTTTCACCCCGACCTTGGTTAATGAATTGCGCATCTCGTTTGGCCGGCAGAATATGGTGGCCCAAGCTAACTCGGAGAGGGTAACCGACAATCAGGCGGTCCTGCAAAGAGTGCAGGGCCTGAATTTCACCCTGTCCGAACCTTTTCAGCCTGTTCCGACCATTTCAATTACACCGTACTACAACGGCGGTTATTCCGGACAGTTTGGGCCCGTGGAATTTCAGAACGGCAGCATGGGCCAGCAATCGTTCAATGTGATTGACAACCTCACCAAGATCATCGGGAAGCACACCGTAAAAGTGGGCGGCGCGTTCCGGTTAAACAACCTTTGGGCAAACTATGGATATGGATACAACATCGGCTTTGATGATACGCTCACGAACGATCCATATACATTTAATGGGGGCGATGCGCTCGCTTCCTTCTTGCTAGGGGCAGTTGGGCAGGGCAGCGCGAGCACGGCGACTGTCTACGCGCCTTACCAGACCAATAAAGACTACTCGCTGTATTTCCAGGATCAGTTCCAGGCAACCCCCCATCTTTCACTCAGCCTCGGATTGCGTTGGGACGTCTTTGGCTGGATCAGCGAGCGTCATGACATGCTGGCCAATTTTAACCTTTCCGAGAAGAACCCGGTCGTCAATTACATGGGAGCGGTTGATTGGATGGGTACTTCCCAGCATCCGGGCCACACTCTTTTCTCTCCGAATATGAACAGTTTCGGACCGCGCGTCGGGTTCGCCTGGTCGCCCGGCAATTCAGAGAAGACCGTGATTCGCGGCAGTTACGGCATTGTGTACAGCAACAGCATGTCGGCCCTATTTGGCCAAGGAAATGGGGCCGTAAGCTCGCCGGGTTCCTCGGCTGTCGTCCAGAGTCCCATCACCAATTACTCTGCTTATAGCGCTGGCGTGGGTGTGCCGTCCTTTATTCTGAGTGACGGATTGTCGTCGCCGCTGGTTCTTCCGGACTTATCCGTTTACCGCAGGGAAAACGAGCAATATGTAGGACAAGGACAGAACGTTTTCGGCTTTCTGAAGGGAAGCCACGACCCTTATGTTCAACAGTGGAGCTTGTTTGTCGAACACCAATTCCCCGGCAAATTCTCCGTGAGCGCCGGCTATGTAGGCAGCCACGGATTGCACCTGCTGGGTGAGGAAGTCACTAATCTAAACTATGTCCCTACCAAGACCCAGCAGAAGATCCGCAGCAGCATAAACAATGGCATCTGGCCGGTCAATAACAGCATGAACGGCATTTGGGATTGCGGATCGTATCCCCTGGTGAATGGGAACATTACATGCTCAGGGTGGTATGCCCTGGTTCCGTATCCACAATTTTGGTCGGTCCAGCCGTTGCTCCGCCCAGACGGTTACAACAACTATGAGTCCGCGCAGTTGAGGGTCGAAAAGCGGTTATCGCAAGGCCTGAATTTCATTGTGTCGTACACCTATTCGAAGAATATGGTCAGCGAAGGCTTGGGAGCGTTAGTCGGCAATACGGCCGGGCCGGACACCATCAGTAACAGGGGTGTTGGGCGCTTGCCTTACCTTCCCGGCTCAGCGGGCGGTGGCTCCGCCGATTTCGGATCGCACGTATGGAGTGGCGATCCAGACAACCGAGCGCGCTACTATGCCTTGTCGCCGGATGATACGCCACATGTACTCAACATTGCCGCCACGTACCAACTTCCCTTTGGAAAAGGACAACACTTTGCCACCAACGGCCGTGTGACAAACGCCCTCTTTGGCGGGTGGAAGTTGACTCAAAACTGGAATTTCCAAACCGGTGTTCCGATGTACTTTACAGGAGCAGCCTGCAATCAGATTTATGGCGCGCACAACAGTTGCATGCCGGACCTGATCGGCAATCTGTCCGCCGGCCGCAGCGGTAAGACTCGCGCCCAGAAGGAGCAGCAATGGTGGAATCCCAATGCATTTGCGCCGCCTTGGGGGACCAGCCCAACGCTCCTTTACGAAGCCACCTTTGGAACAGACACCAATGGCAATCCCGTGAATTTCGATAACATTAATCAGTTCTGGCAGTTCGGGAGCAGCGGGTTGCGCCCGCCTTCAGGACGCGTGCCGGGCTTCTGGAACGCAGATATGTCTCTCGCGAAGGATTTCCATTTCAGTGAGCAGCGATACTTGTCGTTTGAGTGGGACGTGTTCAATGCGCTGAATCACCAGAACCTGGGTGTGCCCAATAATTTCTGGTGCTTACCTCCGTATCCAAATGGAAACACCGATGCCACTCACGTGTTCGGCTGCCAGTTCGGTCAGATTACCAACGTGGCAACGGACCCTCGTGCGATGCAATTTTCGCTGAAGTTCATGTGGTGAGGGCCGGATGCGATGAATCGATACCCTGTTGGAAACGGCAAAAGAATGCGGTACGCAGAGGGGTAAGGTGAACGCATGACCTCTTTGCGACCGCACGACTCATGGGGGCGTAACATGCCCGGGCGGTTTGCAGCATTGTTGGCTGTGTAGCCGGGCATCCCATCCCCGACTGCTGGCTCAAATTCTCCTCGATCCAGTTGATTGGGCTTCAAATGGATCGTATCAGCCCCGCATGGGAAACGCTAAGCCATTGGTAGACCGTCGCGAATTCATGCAAGCCTCTGCTCTTGTGTTGGGTGGGCTCTGGTTATTATCGAACGCCCGAGGCGCGGAACCGTTTCGATCAGATGTTTGCCCTAAGTCACAGGCCCCCGCCAAAACCATTGTTACCACGCGTCTGGAGGACTTGACCTCTTTCGGATGGGACATGCGGCTGACTCTCAGTTGTCTGCAAGGGATTGTCAATCGTCATCAACCTCAGTTGTATTTAA
>DASSJE010000518.1:0-6397 GCA_035691365.1 Terriglobia bacterium | reverse complement strand
CCTGTTGCTTGCACTTAGGAACAGGAGAGAGCCCAACGCATTGTCCCTGAGCAACGGAATGAGACTCCCTGCACGACCGACCCAGGACCACCCCCTTCCTGGGAGAAGTTCCTCGTACCCGAGGGACTCAGCACGAATCGCGTCCATCAGTTTCGGGCGCCATGTTGTGGAACGCAACACCGCGCCTCCGTTGCTGTGGGTGTAGTAGGATTTGTAGAGCTTATGGATGTCCTCTGGAATCGGCATAGGGTTGAGCCAAACCAGTCCACAGGTTTCGCACCGAAAATGGTTCCAGATTCCGGGAGCTGCGAATAGGCGGTCGCGAAGCCCGCTATAAAGCGGCTTTCCCCGCTGTCCGCAAACTAGGCACGCTTCCCGGTTTTGGACGCGCACGCCTTCGTTCGCGAAAATCTCTTCTGCGTGCTGCGCTAAAGGCGGGTGGTTCACCGCGCCAGTTTGATCAAATGCCTGATCTGCCACTTTTCCTCCAGATTGAGAACGTAGCGCCAGGAAACGAACAGGAAGGCGCAGCCCAGCGCCGCCGCAAAAGCAGCGTGAGCGATGAAGCCATGGCTGGAAGCCCACAGCAGCCCGAAGCCTGCCGCCAGCGCCGCGAGCGTCCCGACACTGCGCTTCAATTCTTTGCCCGCCAGGAGGCGCGCGGGAGTACGCGTGAGCCAGCAGGCCGCCGCGATGAGCAGGACGAAATCGAGCGTGACGCGGGTGGACCACGCCAGCGCCGCGCCGGGCAGCCCGAAGCGTGTGACCAGAAACCACGCCAGGGCAATGTGTAGCGGCAGCTCCGCCAGATGAAACTTGGCCGTCAGGTCCGGCCGGCCGATGCCCTGCACCAGGTTGTAGGGAACGAAGGCCAGGGAGTTGGCGAGCACTCCGAAAGCCAGAATCTGCAGGACCAGCGCGCCCTCGGCGGCGAACTTTGCGCCCACCCAGAACGCGAGAAGAGGCCGGGCAAAGAAAGCCAGCACCAGGGCGGCCGGGCCCACGGTGAGCAGCACGAACTTGAGAGACCGCAGGAGCGCGTTCCTGATCCATTCATGATCTCCGCGGCCGGCGGAAGCGCTGAAGGCCGGGAAGAGCGTGGACGTGAGGCTTTGGGGCAGAATGTTGAGCTTGGTCGAAATCATGTAAGGCGGCGTGTAGAAGCCCACGGCGGCCACGGAGAGGACGGCGCCGATGAGAAATCGGTCAAAGTAAGTAAGAATGGGATTGACGGCGCCCGAGACCGTGACCCAGCCGCCATAGCCCAGCAGCTCGCCCACCATGTTGCGCTGGAACCGCACGCGCGCCCGCAGCACGGGATAGAGCCGCAGGCAGAAGACCACCAGCACCGCGATGGCCGCCAGGCGCGCCACCACCAGGAACAGCACGATTGCGGGCAGTCCGAAGCCGAGCGCCAGCGCCGTGACCGGCAGAAGATAGGTGAGGGCGCTCGAGGGAATGCCCAGCACGTTGAGCAGATCGAACCGCTGGCTGGCGGCCAGCACTCCGCGCAGGGACCCCGAGGCGAAATCCACGGGCAGCGCGGCGGCCATGATCAGGAAAATCAGGCGCGCCTGCGGGTGGAGCTCGGCGGGGATCCGGAGCAGGCGGTTGACCAGCAGCGGCGACACCAGCGCCAGCAGCACTCCCGCCGCCAGGCCCATGCACGTCTGCGTCAGAAGCGCCGTCCACACGATGCCCGGGAGCTTTTCGATTTCGCCGCGGCCCAGCAGCTCCGCCACAAACTTGGTGGTGGCCGGGCCAATGCCGAGGTCGAACAGCGCAAAGTAGCCCACCACCATCCAGGCCAGCGACAGCAGGCCGAAACGGTCCGCGCCCAGGTGGCGGATGACGTAGGGCAGCGTGACTATGCCCACCAGCAGCGGCACCACGCGGCCGATCAGGTTCAGCGCGGTGTTGCGCGCGAGAGTGCGCCCGCCCACGCGGAACGGCACGGCCGACGATGGAGTTTCAACTGTGTTCATGAGTGTGCAGGTTGTGGAAGCGCCACGCTGCGCCGCGCGCGCGGCAGCAATGGATTGGAACGCGCCGGGCTAATCGACGAACAGCGCGCCGATGCCGCCCCAGCCCTGCCCTGGGCCTGCAATAAACTCGGAGTGGCGATACTGCGGCTTGATCTCGTTCCAGAATTGCGCCACCTGGCAGCCCGCTTCGGGCGGATGCTCGGCAATGCCGTGGAAAGCCACCACGCCGCCCTTGCGGACCATCGAGCCGTAAGTTTCAAAATCCTTCTTGACGCCCTCGTAGCGATGGTCGCCGTCGATAAAAACGTAGTCGAGCGGGCGGCCGTCAAACACCTCGCCGAGCCGGCGGCGCATCCAGAAGGAGTGTGAATTTCCCCGCAGAAGGTGCAGATGCTGTTTGCGCCGGGCGAAGCGCTCGTAGAACCACTGGCGCTCCGCGCTGTAGCCGCCTTCCGCTGCGGTAAGATCAATGCTGGCAAGAGTGGCCGTGCGGCTGGCCAGGCGCGTCAGCAAAAGCAGCGTGCCGCCGTTGGCCGTGCCGATCTCGAGCGCCCGCTGCGGCTGCAATTCCGCAAGGATCTCGCCGAGCGAGTTCAGCTCACTGGGGACCTGCGCGGGCTGGAAAAAGTAGTTCTGGTAGAGGAATTCAATCAGCGCGGGCAGACCCTGCCGCCTGCCCGCCAGCAGGTAGCGCGCCCACACCCGTGCCAGCCAAAACCGCCAGGCCAACTCATTGAACAGAGAATCATTCTGTTGGGGCCTTTCCCTCGAGAGCTCGTTCGCAGTACCGGTTTCAGCCATAGTCAGTTCTGCCATACCAAATGAAGTAATATTAGAGAATATACAGGATTTCTCAACCAGATGGCGCGACCGGTAGAAGGAAGCAGCAATCTTCTTCCCCGCCGGCGCAGGTCCTGCTCAGCAGCGCGGCCCGGGCCAGCCACAAAAATCCGAACAGAGCGCATGCCTCAGCGGCCGGAAGCCCTGGAGGTTTGCGCCCCAGCGGGATGCACAGTGCGCTCCGTGAGCACGGATTCGAGCATGGCGCGAACCTGCTCGCGGTCTTTGGTGGAGAAATACCAGTCGATGGTTTGCCGCAGGCCCTCCATGAATTTCACTTTCGGCTCCCAGCCGAGCAGTTTTTTGGCCAGCGCGTTATCCGCCACGCGATTCATGGGGCCCGTGGGCATCTCCGGATGGAACTCGATGCGCGGGCTGATTTTCGTGTAGCGGTGCACTTCGCGGACGGCGTCAATCACTCGCGTACGCTCCATCGTTCCAAGGTTCACCGCCGAGCCGTCATCGATTTTTTCCGCGGCCAGGATCGTGCCGGAAACGATGTCGCTCACGTGCGTCCAGTTGCGGATCTGCTCGCCGTTGCCCCACACGACGTAGGGGTCCTGCTTGATGAAGGCGCGCGCAATCATGGCAATCACGGCGTGGTTTTCATGCCCGCGGTCGCCGTAAACGGTGAAGTAACGGCAGGAGGCCGACTTCATGCCGAAGTCTTTGTGATAGGCCCGCAGGGTCATTTCCGCCATCAGCTTGGCCCAGCCGTACATATTGTCCGCGTCATAGGGCGGCCCGACCATCTCTTCGGTGAGATAAAGAATTTTTGAGGGATCGGTCTGAATGTCGTTGGGATAGACGCAGCCCGACGATGCGTAGACCACTTTTTCGACGCCCGCCCTGTGCGCGGCGCGGATCAGCATGCCGTCAAGCGTGAGATTGGTGGCGCAGGCGGCCTGGTGCAGGTCCACGTAGCCGCGGCCGCCGTGGTCCGCCGCCAGATGGAAAACCACATCAACGCTGTCCACGGCTTTTCGGACGACTTCCGCCTCCAGCAGGTCGCCATGCAGGAAGTCGATGTTGCCTTTATCAAGATGGGCTTTGAGATTTTCCCGCTTGCCGCTGCTCAAGTTGTCCACCACGCGGATGCCTGCACCCTTATCGAGGAGCCCATCCACCAGGTGCGAGCCGATAAAAGACGCGCCGCCCGTCACCAGAACTTTTTTCCCCTTCCAATTCATGGTCGTCTCCTTTTTAGTCATACTTGCGGATTCCTTTGATTTCGAGGTATGAATGCAATGCAAATTGCGGGCCGTACACGAGCGACCGGTGCCAACACTTCTTCGGTTCGCTCAACAGCCGCCAGAACCATTCCAGCCCCAGGTTGCTCACCGGCCTGGGCGCTTCTTTCACTTTGCCGGCCACAAACTTGAACGCCGCGCCGACGGCCACGATGACGGGAGCGTTCAGCACGTGCCGGTGCTCATAAATCCAGCGCTCCTGCTTGGGAAGGCCCAACCCCACCCAGAGAACGTCCGGCCGGGCCTGATTGATGGCCGCGACGATCCCGGCATCTTCCTCCGGCGTGAGCGCGCGGAAAGGCGGAGAAAAACTGCCGGCGATTTTGAGCTGAGGGAAGCTGCTTCGCAGGCGGGCTCCCAGCGCTTCCAGCACTTCATCCGTATCGCCGTAGAAATAGCTCGAGTAACCTTTCCGGCTGGCCATTTCGCAGAATTTCAGCAGCAGGTCTGCGCCGCGCACACGCCGCGGAACGCCGGCAAGCTTTTTCCCGGCCACGCGGGCCGTCCACATGCCGTCAGGGATCGAGAGGGACGCCGATTCCAGAATCTGTTTGAAATCGGCCTTCTTGAAGCCTTCGACAATGCCGTGCGAGCTGGTCACCGCGATCCAACGGGGCCGGTCGGGTTCCTCAATCCAACGGCTCATGCACTCCAGCGTGCCGCCCACATCAACGCTGTGGACGGGCACGCCGAGGACCCGGGCGCAAGGAGGAAAATTCATTTTGCCAGGAACCGCCGGACTGGTTAGCAAGGTTGCCATGGGCGTCGTCTCCTTTCTTATCGATCTTCAGCGGGCAGGAATGCGGGCTGAGGCAGGGGCTTTCCGGCCAGCCTGGCTTTCAGCCTGCGGACGGAACGCTTGCCAAGCCAGGATGGGACCTTACCGGCGCGCACTTCCCATCCACCCGAAAATGTGACGAGGAAAGAAAAAGCCACCAGGCGAAAATCGATCCACAAACTCTGCCGCCTGATATACAGCAGGTCGTAACGGAGCTTCTGCCGCCTGGGAAGTTCGCTGTCCCCGTAGATTTGTGCGATGCCGGTGAGGCCGGGGCGCACGGAATGGCGCAGGTCGAAACGCGGAATCTGCTTTCGAAACTCTTTCACCAGCTCGATCCACTCGGGCCGCGGCCCCACAAAGCTCATGTCGCCTCGCAGGATGTTCCAGAGCTGCGGGAGCTCATCCATGGCCGTGGAGCGCATCAACCGGCCCACTCGCGTGATGCGGGGGTCTTTTTCGGCCGCCGGAACGGCCCCCCACTTTTTGTCCGAGTCCGCCACCATCGAACGGAACTTATAGCTCACGAATTCCCGATTATTTTTGCCCACCCGAATTTGCCGGTAGAAGACCGGGCCTCCGTCTTCCAGCTTGACGGCCGCCGCCAGGACGGCCCAAAGCGGAGAAGACAGGACGAGCCCGATTGCCGATAGGAAAATATCAAATGCGCGTTTGGCCATGATGACGCTCCCCTGATTTGAACGTTGTTATGAAAATGATGAATGTAAAACCGGAGCTAGTGTCCGGAGTCAGAAGTTCGTTGTGCGCTTTCTTACGAGGGAGCGTCATTCCGAGCGCAGCCCTGTCCCGGATGGGTCGGGGCGCAGCGAGGAATCTGCTTGTGCCTGGTAATTACGTAAAGAAAAAGCAGATTCCTCGGGCCGGGAAAAGCGTCGGCCCTAGGAATGACGGCGCGCGGTGCCGGAATTATTAAACGCATCTGGCACACCGGACGCTAGGCTGCAAAAAGGTTCTGGATGGCAACGAGGATGGCTTTATAGTGCCAATCGAAAATCAAATGGCCGTTCAGGCGGCCAAAAAGATCGATGGCGCTCGCTTTTTCAAATGTCTTGTTCAGCAGCGCGTCGGGAAGCTTGGCGATCATCCTGCGGAAAAAATAACCGATTTCAAGTTCCCGATTGAAGGCGGAGCGGCACTGGGCGTCAAATGAGCTCAAAGCCCGCTCGGAAAAATTGTTGCGGGCAAAGGAACGAATCATGACATCGGCCGCCATTTCAGCCGAGAGGAGGCCGTAATAGATCCCGCCGCCGGTGGTCGTCTTGACGTGGCCGGCCGCCTCGCCAATCACCAGGACGCGATCGGCAAAACACCTGCCCTGCGGCCATTGGGTGATCACCTTCTGGGAGATCTTGTACTGGTCGCGGCGAAGGTGCGGCGCAATTTTTCCCAGCAGCGTTTTGAAATAAGGCCGCGGGTCCTCATTGCTCATCAGTCCCACCCGAACGCGCCCGTGCCCCAGAGGAATCTTCCACCCGAAGGCGCCCGGCGCCACGGCCTGCCCCACATAAATCCTGGTGGGGCGC
>DASSJE010000517.1:0-11868 GCA_035691365.1 Terriglobia bacterium | reverse complement strand
AACTTGAAGCCGCTTTCCCAGTCCTGATCGATCGCTTTCTTGAAAACGCCACTGAGGTTGATGTGGACGCGCTGTCTGATGGCACTGACGTGGTGATCGCCGGAATTATGGAACACATTGAGGAAGCGGGCATCCATTCCGGCGACAGTTCCTGTGTGCTTCCCTCGGTGAACATTCCGGATGAGACCCGCCGCAGTCTCATCACCTACACGACAAGACTGGCCCAGGAACTGAACGTGGTAGGCCTGATGAACACTCAATACGCGATCCAGAACGGCAAAGTGTATGTGCTGGAGGTCAATCCGCGTGCCTCACGCACGGTGCCGTACGTCAGCAAGGCGACTGGCGTGCCGCTGGCCAAGATTGCATCGCGGCTGATGGTGGGAGAAAAGCTGAGTTCTTTCAAACTGGACCCCGAACTTCCTGTCCGCTATTTCTATGTGAAGTCTCCGGTCTTTCCGTTCCAGAAATTTCCTGGAGTTGATTCCGTACTGGGCCCGGAGATGAAATCGACCGGTGAAGTGATGGGTGTGGCGGAGAGTTTTGGACTCGCCTTTGCCAAGGCCCAGCTTGCCGCCGGGCAGAAGGTTGCGCTGGAGGGGAAAGTATTCATCTCCGTCAACGACCATGATAAACCTCAGGCAGTAAGGCTGGCGCGGGAGCTTGCCGATCTGGGGTTTAAGCTGGTTGCCACCCGCGGGACAGCCGCGGCGTTGCGCGGGGCAAAAATCAAGGTGGAGCGGGTTTACAAGGTGGAAGAGGGCCGGCCGAACGTGGTGGACCACATCAAGAATGCTTCCATCGACTTGATCATCAATACGCCTCTTGGCCGCAGTTCACGGTTTGATGAGAAAGCCATACGCCGCGCCGCCATTCAGCACGGGGTGACCTGCATAACCACAGTGTCTGCAGCAACGGCCGCAGTGAACGGCATCCGCGCCCAGCGCGACCGGGGTATTGAAGTTGCCTGTCTTCAGGAACTTCATCTAACGGGTCAGGCGATGGCCCAGAGTTCCGGCAAAGGTAAAATGCAGAGCCCAGGCGATTGACAACATGACTACCAATCAGATTCTCGACCAACTCAAAGGGGTCTTTATTCCCGTTGTCACACCGTTTAATCACCGTGGCGAACTGGACGAGTCCGCCTTTCGTTTCAATTTGCGGCGGTATGTGAAGCAGGGGTTCAGCGGAATCCTGATTGCGGGCTCTACTGGGGAAGGGCCCTATCTGACAGACCGCGAAAGATTGCGCCTGGTGGAACTGGCCAGGCCCCTCATTCCTTCCCCACAACTCCTGCTGGTGGGAACCGGCGTGGAAACGACCCGTGAAACCATCCGTCTGAGCAGAGAAGCTGTGCATCGTGGTGCCGATGCGTTGCTGGTGCTGACGCCTTGCTACTACAAGAATCGCATGGACTCCGCGGCACTTACCGCACATTACTCCGCGATTGGTGACGCGGTGCGCAGGCCGGTTCTCATTTATTCGATTCCGCAGTTTACCGGCGTTCACATTGACTTGGCAACACTAGGCCGCCTATCGCGCCACGGTAACGTCGTGGGCCTCAAAGAAAGTTCCGGCAACCTGGAATTTTTGCGTCAGGTGTTTAAAAGATCCAGGAAAGGTTTTCGCGTTCTCGCGGGGTCGGCGCTGATCATGGTCGAGGCCTTTCAGGCCGGGGCCGCAGGAGCAGTTCTGGGCCCAGCAAACTACATCCCCAACCTTTGCCTTGAGATTTACAGCTTATACCTCAGGGGGGAGTATGCGAGGGCGCAAAAGCTTCAACGCCAAATCGCTCCCACAGTGCAAGAAGTGAATGTTCGAGCCGGAATTCCGGGAATTAAATGTGCCCTCGATTTGTGCGGTTACAAAGGCGGCAAACCTCGCAGTCCTCTTTTGCCATTGCGCCCCGCCGAAGAACGTAAGGTGGCTGCGGCCCTCAGGGAGGTTGGAGTTCCACTGGTCAAGCGTCGCATGGCCTGAATTTTCAACTCTGTTTGGAAACGTGAGATCCCTTTGCGGTATTGCCAAGAGGGACACGGCAAGTGTGGACTGAGTGTTGTTGCATTTTCCCCTGCAGTGTAGCATGAAGAGATTATGGATTTTGTGTCGTTGCCGCATTCTCGAGTTCCCAAATCCAGCAAGCTCCTGGTGGATTATCTGGAGCGGTATGAAAGCGTAGCTCCCTTCTATAACGGCTCTCCCTTTCTTCCCCAAACTTACGATTGGTTGAAGCAGCAGCTTCAGAAAGTTTCTATTGATCGCAAGTCTCTGGTTGAGATTTTGTTGGAGCAAAACAAAGCCTTCGGAGGGGGCGAGCAAACTATCGAGAACATCCGGAGCCTGAGTGACCCGAGCACCTTCGCAGTCGTTACCGGCCAGCAAGTTGGCCTCTTCTCCGGCCCCGCATTTACTCTCTACAAGGCTTTGACAGCAGTAAGGCTGTCACTTTCGCTCAGGGAGCAAGGGTTGAAGGCTGTACCCGTGTTCTGGCTGGCCAGCGAAGACCACGACCTCGAGGAAGTGGCGCAGACCTATACGTTCAACGAACACTACGAACTGGTCCACCTGCACGACCCCGGCTATAGGCCAGCTCCGCAATCACCGGTGGGCCGCGTGAAACTGACGGACGCAATTTCCGGCCAGATTGACCGCTTGGAATCGGGGCTCCCATCCGGCGATTACCGCGATCGTTTGATCGAGGACTTACGAGATACTTATCAGCCTGGCATCACCTGGTCACAATCCTTCGCACGGTTCCTGTCGCGGCTGTTCAGTCGCTGGGGGGTTGTGCTTCTTGATCCGCTGGACGAGGCAGTCCATCGCCTGGCCACGCCAATCTATCAGAAGACCCTGGCAAAGGCAGGTGAGTTACGCTCGCGGCTTCAGGATCGTTCAGATGCATTAGTCAAGGCGGGTTACCATGCGCAGGTTCATATCGGGGAAGATTCCACATTGCTGTTCTCCGAGCGGGAAGGGAACCGACTGCCAATACACAGTTCCGGTGCTGACAGTGATGGATTTAATATCGGAGGCGACCAAGCCAAATCGCTTAAAGAACTGGAGAATGTGATAGCTGCCCACCCGCTAAATTTCTCATCCAATGTGCTTCTCCGGCCGCTCGTGCAAGATACCTTGCTGCCCACCATTGCCTATGTTGCCGGCCCCTCTGAACTCGCCTACCTTGGCCAGGCGCAGGTGCTCTATTCAGCTTTTGGCCGGCCCATGCCCGCTATCCTTCCTCGCAGCGGTTTTACGCTGGTTGACAAACGACTTGAACGCTGGTTGGAGAAATATCAGATCGGAGTGAACGACATCTGGAAGGGCAAGGAACATCTTACCCAATGCATTGCCTCCACCGCTTTCGCTGAGGGATGGTCCGAGCGATTTGATCAGACCGAACGCGACCTGGCAGGGTTGTTGGCGCGCCTGAGAAAAGACATTGAGGCGATCGACCCAACACTGTTGGACACTCTGAATCACGCGGAAGAAAAGATTCAGTATCAGGTTGAGAAACTGAAAAGCAAGTTGACGCGATCCGCGTTGCAACGGTCGGATGTCCTGGCGCGGCACGAGCGGGCTTTGCTGGACGCCCTCATGCCCGAAAAGGAATTGCAGGAGCGCCTTGTAAGTGGCGCCTGGTTCCTGGGCTGCGCAGGTTACGGTTTGTTGGAGAGCTTGCTTGGGCGGATTCCAGCGGATTCCTCAGGTCATGGCATCATGAGCTTCTGAGCAGTAAGGAGCCTTGCCCCATGACCTTTCGCGACCCTATCGAAAAGGGAAGTATGAATACCCCTTTGCTATACTGAGTTGAGAGTTTTTGCCAGGCCCGAGAGTCGGACAGAGTTCACAGAGGAGGAGATGATGGCTGAACAGGCAGGAAAGGCCCCCACTCCGGAAAAATCCAGGAATCAACGCCATACACTGCCTGTTGAAACGCGCTCCCGCGTCGAATTTAGGGACGTCACCAGGCAGATCGAGCAACTGATTGAAAAATCCGGAATAGAGAGCGGGCAATGCCACGTTTTCGTGCCCCACACCAGTGCGGCAATCCTGATTAACGAAAACTATGACCCCGGCCTGCGCGAGGATATAACGGATTTTCTGAAGAAACTTGCCCCTCCTAGCACTGATTATCATCACAACGACGGCAATTGCGACTCGCATCTGAAAGCAATGCTGCTGGGCGCCACCCGAACGCTGTTGATTGAAAACCACCGGCTGTTGCTGGGACGCTGGCAGGGCATTTACTTCTGTGAATTTGATGGGCCTCGGCGCCGTGATCTTTATGTGAAACTCGTTTCGGATTAGCCATGGAGACGTTGGGACTTTACATTCAGGTTCCTTTTTGTGCCTCGAAGTGCAGCTTCTGCAACTTCAGTTCTGGCGTCGAGCGTGGTGAGGTTTTCGATGGTTATTGCCACGCCCTTGCTGAAGAAATCAGGCGTCTCCCTGACTTATACCATTCCGTTGGGGTAACGACGGGTTTATTTTCGTCGCCGGTTGATACGATTTACATCGGCGGTGGAACGCCTTCGCTGATGGGGAGTCGTCGCCTCGAGAAGATTGTCGCAGGCCTCCACCGGCAGTTCCGCTTTACCCCAGAAATAGAATTTACGATTGAAGTCACGCCCGGAACGGCCAACGAAGACTTTCTAAAAAATGCGCTGGCGTTTGGGATCAACCGTCTCAGTTTTGGCGCTCAGTCCTTTGACGATCACGAACTCCGTTCCGTGGGAAGGTTACACTCGGCCCAGGACACTCGAGCAGCGTTTCAAACGGCGCGCCGTGTGGGCTTTGGAAATATCAACCTGGATTTGATTGCCGGCCTGCCGCACCAGACGGAGGCATCGTGGCAGTCATCCTTGCAGTCGGCAATCAGTCTGCAACCTGAGCATATTTCGGTTTATCTTTTCGAGATTGATGAAAGAAGCCGGCTGGGTAGTGAATCTCTGCGGCATGGAGTCAGGTACCATGCTGACGCGATCCCTGACGACGATTTCATGGCAGATGCCTACGAACGGGCGCGCGACTTGCTGCCGGCGGCCGGTTACATTCAGTACGAGATATCGAATTTCGCGCTAGCAGCCTGCGATTCGACCCACAACCGTAAATACTGGCAACTGAAACCCTATGTGGGGCTGGGGGCCGGCGCGCACTCTTTTGACGGACAATTCCGGTGGGAGAATTCTGTGGCGGTGGAAGAATACCAGAGGCTCCTCAAACAGGGAGAATCGCCGATCAGCGAACTGCACCGCCTCACTCCCGACGCGCAGATGGAAGAGTTTTTCTTCCTCGGTCTCCGCCAAATGGAAGGGATAGATGTTGCGTATGCCAGCCGGCGGTGGGGGCCGGAACGGCTTAAACAGTGGGCGCAAAAGATCGAATCTCTGGAACGCGATAGCTTGCTCATAAGGCAGAACGGACATTTACGCCTGGCGGAAAAAGCAGTGCTGATTTCAAACGAGGTGTTCCAGGAATTTATCGGCTTGTAGCTTGAGAAAAGAACAGAAGCGGAGAATTTCAAATGGCTCATTCAATCATCGACCTGCGCAGTGATACGGTGACCCGGCCGACTCTGGAAATGCGCCGCGCCATGGCAAACGCCGAAGTGGGCGACGACGTCTATCGTGAAGATCCCACGGTCAACCGTCTTCAGGACCGCACGGCTGAAATGTTTGACCGTCAGGCTGCGCTTTTTATCCCTTCAGGTACGATGGGCAACCAGATCGCTCTCAAAGTTCACACACGCCCCGGTCAGGAAATAATCTGCGAAATGCGCTCCCACATTTACAATTTTGAGATGGGCATGGCCGGCGCATTTTCAGGTGTTATTCTCAGAACACTTTTCGCTGAAGACGGCATCATGTGTTGGGAGCAGATCCACCCTCTCGTTCGCGGGCGAAGTGACCATCATTCCACAACGGGTCTTATCGAAATCGAGAACACGTCAAACATCGCAGGCGGGTCTGTCTATCCTCAGGCTGTGTCTGATGAAATCTGTGACCGGGCACGTCAGATGGGCCTTCCCGTTCACCTGGACGGGGCGCGAATCTTTAACGCGAGCGTCGCGCTGGGCCGCCCCGCCGTTGACCTGACGCGAAAGTTCGACTCTGTGATGTTCTGCCTTTCCAAAGGCCTTGGGGCGCCAGTTGGCTCAATGCTGGTGGGCAGCAAGGAATTCATCGAAGAAGCCCGATTAATTCGCAAGATGCTGGGAGGAGGAATGCGACAGGCTGGCGTCCTAGCTGCAGCAGGATTAGTGGCATTGGAAAAGAGCCCGGAGCGCCTGCATGTTGATCATGCAAATGCCAGGTTCCTGGCAGAAGGGCTGGCGGAAATCCCTGGAGTGAAAATCAATCCTGCCAAAGTGAAGACGAACATTCTGTTCTTTGATGTATCAGACAGCGGCCTCACGGCTCAGGAGGTTTCGCAGCGGCTTGCCGCCGAGGGCGTGCTGGCAAACGGCTCGGGTCCCAAATCCATACGCATGGTGACGCATTTTGATATTGACCGTGGCGATTGTGAGCGAGCACTCGGATTATTGCGGCAGGTCTTAGCTGTCGCGAAGGGCGCCGGAAAAGTTTGAACGGCTTCGGTCATCGTTGAATCCGCGGCAACCGCTCCACCGAATCATTAATACCTTTGGGGTTTTAGTGCTTTTTTCCCGATCTCTCGGCATAGAGTTGGCCCAGGACCTGGACATAGTGGTCCCGATATGAGGTGTCGTGCGGGTCCATCTGCGTGCATATCTTATACTGTTTAAGCGCCTCATCCAGATCGCCGAGTTTTTCCAGCGCGTACGCCAGGCTGCTGTGTGCATCGACATTTTCAGGTTCGCGCCGGACGGCTTCCAGCATCTCTATCCGCGCGCTTTCCCAATCGTGGAACATAAGAAAAGTAATTCCGAGTTCGCGGTGCAAGTCGCCGTTCCTGGGGTCAAGCATTGCAGCTTTGCGAAGGAGTTCAACCGCCTCCTTAAAGTTTCCGCTGGAGCGCAGTTGGTCAGCTTGTGACACGATATGCCGCAGTTCCATTTCTGAGGCGGCTGGGTTGGTGGGTGAGGAATCCGCGACGTGCGAATTGGTAGCAGCGCCCCTTGCGTCCACCTCCACTTGGCGTCCAGCGGCAGGTGAGATGAAGTAGGATGTTTCACGTTGGTTCGGGCATTGCACATGGACATAATGGTCTCCGGGTTCAACATCCTTCATCATGAGGGAGCCATCGCTGGCAGTGGTTCCGCCCTCTTCGCCGTCAACATCAACTTTGCAGTTGTCTACTCCAGAAACGATGGTAACCGTTGCTGACACATTCTGTTTGCCGTGTTTCTTTCCGTGGAACCATTTGGGCAATGCGAAGGCATTGGCGGCCAAAGCAAGAGCAAAAAATAGAGCGAACTGGAAGCGGCTATGCTTCATCTTGAAGTCAATACTAACACGGAAAATCCCCTATGTGACCTTGAGACCAGAAGGGAATGGGGGTCAGGTGCAGAACCTCCTAACTCAGACATGTTAGAATAACTCTACTTTCAATGTTCGAACGGATTATCTGCGGAGGTGATCGCTGGATTTCGAATTGACTGCCGAGGAACGAGGGATTAAGGATGCAGTACGGATGTTTGCTGAAAAGGAGATCCGTCCACACGTTCGCGAATGGGACTCGGCAGAACATTTTCCGGTTGAACTGTTGCCAGCGCTTGCTGAGCTGGGGCTGATGGGTGTTCTGGTTCCGGCTGAATACGGCGGCGCAGGATTGGGTTACGTTCCTTATGTCATTGCAATTGAGGAGATTGCAAGAATTGATGGCTCCGTAGCTTTGGTAATGGCGGCACATAATTCGCTCTGTACGAATCACATCCTGCTGGCCGGGAACGAGCAACAGAAAAAGAAATACCTGGTTCCGCTCGCGCGGGGAGAAAAGCTGGGGTGCTGGAGCCTGACCGAACCCGGGGCAGGCTCGGATGCGGGAGGAACGCGAACCACCGCGCGTTTGGAAGATAATACCTGGATACTAAATGGTTCTAAAACGTTTACCACGAACAGCCATTATGCCGATATCTGCGTGGCAATGGCAGTGACTGACAAAGCCGAGGGGAAGCATGGTATTTCAGCATTTATCATTGAGAAGGGAACCCCGGGTTTTCGACCCGGCAAAACCGAAGACAAGCTTGGAATGCGGGCAAGCAACACAGGTGAAATTGTCTTCGAGAATTGTCGAATTCCAAGAGAGAATTGCCTGGGTGTAAAAGGGCAGGGGTTCATTGATAGCCTGAGAGTTCTGGACGGCGGTCGGATTTCCATTGCGGCGCTTTCTGTCGGCATGGCACAGGGCGCGTTCGAAGCGTCGCTAAAGCATGCTCGGAAACGCGAGCAATTCGGGCGGCGTATCGCCAGCTTTCAGGCCATCCGGTTCAAGCTGGCGGATATGGCGACTGAAATTGATGCTGCGAGGCTGCTGACCTGGCGAGCCGCCGTCCTGGCGACCCAGGACAGGAGAATGACCCGCGAAAGTTCCATCGCCAAAGTGTTTGCCAGTGAGGTAGCCGTTCGGGTTGCAAGCGAAGCAGTCCAGATTCACGGTGGTTATGGTTTTATCAAAGATTATCCGGTCGAAAAATTCTATCGGGATGTCAAGCTGTGTACCATTGGCGAGGGTACAAGTGAAATTCAAAGGTTGATAATCGCCCGTGAATCGCTGGGCGAGCCAATGTAGCAGTTTCGGGGTTGAGCCCCAATTGCGATGATTCGATGAGTGGGTCACTTGAACACTGGGTCAAAAAGATCTGTGCGGGCGATCGCCGTGCCATTGCTCGGGCAATATCGGCTGTTGAATGCAGAGACCCTTCGAGCATTGCTTTGGTGAGGGCGCTTTTCCATAGGGCTGGAAACGCATACACGATTGGGATCACCGGGGCGCCGGGGGCAGGGAAGAGCACGCTGCTCGAAAAGGTGGCCGCGGAATACCGCCGGTTGGGAAAGCGCGTGGGGATTATCGCGGTAGATCCAACGAGTCCATTTTCCGGAGGGGCAATCCTGGGTGACCGCATCCGCATGCAGGGGCTGTCAACCGATGAAGGAACTTATATTCGCAGCATGGCCACGCGTGGGCAGTTGGGCGGCCTTGCCCCCGCAGCACGCGACGCCGCGCTCATTCTGGATGCCTCTGGGTGCGAAGTTGTGTTTGTTGAAACGGTGGGCGTCGGCCAGGACGAAGTGGACGTTGCGCGATTAGCCGATAGTACGGTGGTCCTTGTGGTCCCGGGCATGGGTGATGACGTTCAAGTCTTCAAGGCCGGCGTTTTGGAAATCGCTGACCTTTTGGTGATCAATAAGGCAGACCAGCCCGGTGCCGAACGCGTGGAGCATCAATTGCAAGGTCTGCTTTCCGTAGGCGGGCGGCGGAATGAATGGCAGCCGCATATTGTTAAGACAGCAGCGACGACAGGCGAAGGAATTTCCGAGCTATGCGAGGAATTGGAAAAGTTTCGGGCTATGACTGAGCAGAGTTCCGCGGGATTAGATCGTCGGCGCAAGAACACCCGTTTGCAGCTGCTGGAACTGCTTCGGCAGTCCCTTTATGAAAGGGTTGCCGAGGAGCAGATTGACGAAAAGCAAATCGGCGTTTACGTTGAAGACATTCTGATCCGCCGGCGCGATCCGCATTCTATCGTGGAAGAAATGATGGAAACATCAGGTATCGGTTCCAAACGGACCTGACTGTCTTTAATGGTTGGTCTGCAGATAGGATCGCGATTGCAATCGCGGCACTGCGATTTCAGCGAGCTTTAGAGACAAGGTTGAAAAATGCGAATCCACCACGTTGGTATTGCTGTCGAGAAACTTGAGAAGGCCGTGCCCGTGTTTGAGTTGTTACTGGGATGCCCGCCGGATGCAACGGAAGAAGTGGAAGACCAGGAAGTGCGCACCGCGATATTTCGGGTGGGGGAAAGCCGCATCGAACTGCTGGAAGCCACATCGGCAATTTCATCGATCTCGCGATTTATAGATAAGCATGGTCCTGGCATCCATCACCTGACCTTTAGTGTTAAAAATTTGCAAAAGACGCTTGTTGATCTTGAGAAGCGTGGCATCAGGTTGATTGACAGCCACCCTCGCAGGGGTGCGGGAGGAGAAGCAATTGCGTTCCTGCACCCATCAAGCACGGCCAAAGTTCTGATTGAACTGCTCGAGGAGAATGACTCCGGCCACACATCTTCACATCAGGGGCAGGGAGGCAAATGAAGCTGGGAGCGTTTGAGATTTATGCCCTGTCGGACGGAACGTTTGGTTTGGACGGCGGGCAAATGTTCGGTGTCGTGCCTAAGCCTTTATGGGAAAAGAAACTGCCCGCTGATGATCGAAACCGGGTGCGTCTAGGGCTGACATGTCTTCTGGTCCGGACAGGCAAATACAACGTACTGATTGAAACGGGCATAGGGGATAAGTTCGATGCCAAACACGGCGAGATTTACAAGATTGATCATTCATCGCGCCTTCCGGATGAGCTTTCTCGCTGTGGACTGGGACTCGACGATATCGATATTGTGATCAACACTCATCTTCACTTTGACCATTGCGGGTGGAATACACGGCGGGACGGATCTCATATTGTCCCGACATTTCCGAAGGCGCGATATTTCACACAACGCACCGAATGGGAGCATGCCCTGCACCCCACCGAGCGCGACCGGGCGAGTTACGTAGAAGAGTGGTTTACTCCGGCGGAGCCGCAAACAGTGTTTGTTGAAGGCCGCCGCGAAATTGTTCCTGGAATCCGGGTGGAGCTCGCGCCCGGACACGTACGCGACATGCAGTGTGTGTGGATCGAATCGGAAGGCCAGCGCGCCTGCTTTGTTTCAGACCTCATCCCAACGCGAGCGCACCTCCCGTTGCCGTGGATCATGGCGTTCGATCTTTATCCGATGGATACGCTGGCTTCAAAAAAGCGGCTCCTGCCTCAACTGGCGGAAGACCGCGTGCTCATCGTTTTTCCGCATGATGCGGAGTGTCCATGGGGAGTCCTTGCAGAGTCAGAAGGCAAACTGGTGTTCCAGCCGTGCCCAGCGACCTGACATCAAGTTCGAAGAGCGGAGGGTGAAAAGTGGCCCAAGCAGAGGTAGGAATTATTGGCGGAAGCGGACTTTATGAGATGGATGGCCTCCGCGGCGCAAAGTGGGTTCGCATGGTGACACCTTTCGGGATGCCGTCCGATGCTTTCCGTGTAGGAACTCTGGAAGGGCGACCTGTGGCATTTTTAGCCCGACATGGACGGGGGCACGTGCTGACTCCCTCGGAAATCAACTTCCGCGCCAACATTTATGCCTTGAAGAAGCTGGGTGTGGAACGCATCCTTTCTGTAAGTGCTGTGGGATCCCTGCGGGAAGATTACCGTCCGATGGATATGGCGCTGCCGCTGCAATTCTTTGACCGCACACGAGGACGCCATTCCACTTTTTTCGGTGGTGGGATAGTGGCGCACGTTGGCTTTTCTGATCCCATGTGTCCAACGGTCGTGGACGCCCTTGAAGCGGGTTGCGATGAGGCAAAGATTACGGTCCACCGCGGGGGGACGTACGTTTGCATGGAAGGCCCTGCATTTTCCACGAAGGCGGAGTCGAACTGCTACCGCAGTTGGGGTATGGACGTCATTGGCATGACGAATCTTCAGGAAGCCAAGCTTGCACGCGAAGCCGAGATCTGCTATGCGACGTTGGCGATGGTTACGGATTACGATTGCTGGCATCCCGATCATGAGGCTGTTACCGTCAATCAGATCGTCGACTACCTCAATCGTAACGTGGAGAACGCCCAAACGGTACTGCGGAGCGCTGTCCACCGCCTGCCAAAGCAACGCACTTGCAGGTGCGGCTCG
>DASSJE010000516.1:0-10082 GCA_035691365.1 Terriglobia bacterium | reverse complement strand
GGGGCTGAAGCCCATGAATAAATTTGCGGCGTCTGGCGGCACGACTGAAGTCGTGCCCTTTCGCGAAAAACAATCCTTCAGGGGCTGAAGCCCATGAATAAATTTGCGGCGTCTGGCGGCACGACTGAAGTCGTGCCCTTTCGCGAAAAACAATCCTTCAGGGGCTGAAGCCCATGAATAAATTCGTGGCGTCTGACGGCACGACTGAAGTCGTGCCCCTTCGCAAAAAACAATCCAGGAATCCCCGGAAGCAAAAAAACACGCGCATGAATGACCTTCCTTCCATCTCGGTGATTGTTGCGACTTACCGGCGCGAGGGCCCGTTGATGGACTGCCTCGAATCGGTGATGGCGCAGGACTATGCAGGGCAGATGGAAACCATTGTGGTGGAGCAGGGCCGGCGGCGCCCGCACGAAGCTCTGGACTCTTTCTTCATCCTCTATCGCCGGAAGATCACCCGGCTGAGGCAGCCAGGGCCCAACCTTCCCATGGCGAGAAACGCGGGTTCGGCGGCAGCGCGAAACGAGCTTCTGCTATTTGTTGATGACGACATGGTGCTGCCGCGCGGCGCCATCGCGAGGCTTTCCAGCCGCGTCCAGCCGTATTCGCGCTGCGCGCTGGCGGGGCTTCCGGTTTCCGACCGGGCGCCGGAAAGCTCGTTCAACCTCTATGCGCGCCTCTACGGAGAGCGAATTCGAGACGCAGCGTCAGCCTTGATCGAACACCCCACTTACATTCCTTCTCCTTTCTGCATTCCTGCGCAACTGTACCGGTGTTTGGGCGGGTTTGACGAAAACCTGGGAAAGTTGAGCCCCACGGCCTACGGGGAGGACAACGAGTTCTGGCAGCGGGCCGGGCGCTCCGGCATAAAGCTTTTCATCGATCCCGGCCTGCGGGTCACGCACCGCGACCACCTGGTGGGCGGCTGCGGCTCGCGGCAGACAGACCCTTCGTTGGCGCTGAAATACCACGTGAAGAGCATGGCCTACATCCGCATCAAGCGCCACGGGAGGCTGGGCGCGGGTGGATGGCTGCAACTGGCGCGGGGCTACATCGCCAACCGGGAGATCCTGCGCAGGCGCCCCGGGCAGGTGGTTCGAAATTTGATGACCGCCCGGAAAGCCGTCGCCGAGGTGCGGACTTTTATGGCCCGGCGCGCGGCTGCGGAAGAACTTTCCGCGCGGCTGCCCTTGCCGGTGGGAAGAACCAGATGAAAATCCTGGTCATTGGCCCGCAATTTCCCGACTCGTTTGCGCGGAACATTGTGGCGGCCTGCGAGCGGATGGGCCACCAGGTGGCCGCCGTCGAGGGCGTCCGGGCGCGGCACCACGGCGGCAGGCTTGCGAACGGGTTCCGCGCTTACCTGCCCAAAGCCTTTCCGGGCCTCGAAAAGCGCAGCTTCCGCGAGGTTGTCCGGAAGGCCGCAGACCTCCGGCCAGGCCTGGCGCTGGTGACCTGCGCGGGCGTGCCTCCGGAAGTTGTGAGCGAACTGAAGCGGGTTTCGGGCGGGAAAGTGGTTTGCTGGTACACCGACCCTGTGACCAATCTTTATCGCCATTACCTGCTGGCCTCGGATTTTGATTTTCTGTTTCTTAAGGAACCTTTTCTGGTCCGCGTAGCCCGCGACAAGCTGGGCCTGAATGCCTTTTATCTGCCCGAGTGCTGCAACCCGGCGTGGCACCGGCCCGTCGCCCTGAACGCCCATGACCGGCAAAAGTATGGCTGCGACCTGGCGGCACAGGGCAGCCTGCACTATTACCGGGCGCGGATGCTGGAATCTTTTGCCGATTACGACCTGAAAATCTGGGGCCGCAACTGTCCGGCGTGGCTCGAGTCGCCGGTGAAGAAGCGCTATCCCAACCGCTTTATCGCGGAGGAGGTAAAGGCCAGGGCGTTTGGTTCGGCAAAAATTGTGATCAATACCCTGCAATGCGCGGAAATCGCTGGGGTGAACTGCACGCTGTTTGAGGCTGCGGGCTGCGGGGCGTTCCAGATTGCCGACTGGAAGCCGTCACTGCCGGAGCTGTTTGAGCCCGAGCGCGAAATCGTGACGTTTCGATCGCGGCAGGAATTGAAAGAGAAAGTGGATTATTACCTGGCGAGGCCCCGGGAGCGCCGGGAGATTGCCGCGCGCGCCTGCGCCCGCGCCCATCGCGAGCATACCTATGAAAAGCGGCTTGAAAGGATGTTTGCAGTGATGGGGCTGGCGGAGCGGAGCCTCAGCCGCCCGGCTGAGGCGCTCCTTCAAGGCCCGGAGGGCCGGAAGAGTTTAGCCCACGGCGTGAGCCGTGGGATTCAGATCAGCGCCCGATCTCGGTAAGCCCCGGAAGGGGCGGCAGGACGCCGGAAATTCTTTCGCCCCTACGGGGCTGGGATGGTTTTGTTGCCTGCCATTTCGTCCCATGGCTTACGCCATGGGCTAAATTCTTCCGCCCCCTTTGGGGGCTTTAGACGCTGAAAAGATAGGGTCATCGACGAAATCGAAGCTAAAGTTCCGGCGCCCTGACAACCCGATCTATGTCCGACTCTTTCCTTCAAATTCCAACTCCGGAAGCGGAAAAGCGGCCGGTAACGGCGGCGCACCTTTTGGTGCTGTGGTTAATTTCGCTGGCGGCCGTGGTTTGGGGCGCGTTCCTGGTGCTGGGGACGCGGGGCGTGCAGTTTGAGCAATACCTGCTGCTGGGATTTTTCGGGCTGGCTTCGGCGCTGTTCATTTTTTCCCAGGTGAGGGAAAACCATATCGGGGTCTTCTATCTCCCGGTGTTTCTGACCCTGCTGATGCTGGTCCGGTTCGGCGTGGCGCCGCTGGCCTGCTTTCTGGACGAGAAGAACTTAAGCCCCGACTTCGGTGGCCAATACGGGTATCTGCTGCAGGCGCTGGAATACATCATCATCGGCATGCTGGCTTTCTGGGCGGGATGCCTGCTGGCCGCCAGGCATGGAAGTGCGGGCCGGCTGGAACCTATAGAGCGCATTGGCACGAACGCCCGTGCGGGATACACCACGCTGACCTGGACGCTGGTTATTTACGCGGGCGTTTTTGCTATCAAGCTCTATCTCCTTCACGCGCACCTTTACGACTACGTGGGCGCCTGGAAAGACTATTACGCCAACCTCAGCCTGCTGCAGGTGCTGGGGACCGCCGCCCGCCTGGGAGGCGCCGGAGTTCTGGCCTTTATCACCATCGAAAGGTGCTATCACTCATCCGACGCGCCCTGCCGGCTGCTCTTCTGGTTGATTCTGGCCTCGGAAGTTGCGTGGGGACTGGCGTCGGGCATGAAGGCGCATGCCCTGCAGCCGCTGACCATTGTGGCGATTATCTCTTCGCTCGTGGAACGGAGGCTCAAGAAGCGATGGGTGGCCGCGGTGTTGCTGGCCATGGTGGCTGTCTATCCTTTCTCAAACAATTACCGCCGTCTGGTGCGGGAGAAGGGCGGGTTGTCCAGCCCGGGCGAGGTGATCGCAGCCGGGCGGCAGGCCCTCTTCAGCACTCAGGCTTCTGCGAGCGGCGCCTCCGGCTGGGCGCGCAGCGGATGGCAAATGTCCGTGAAACGCCTGGACATGCTGACCAGCGTGGGGCTGGTGCTCTGGCTGGGACGCCGGGCCCGGCTGCTGAGGGGAGATGAACGCTGGTGGATGCTTCCTTATTATCCTTTTATTCCGCGCTTCATGTGGCCTTCAAAGCCGGTGCTCGACAAGGGCCTGAGGTTCAGCGCGGCGACCGGATCGGTAGCGACATCATCGCTGGCCATCACCTATCCCGGCGACCTGTACGCCCTTTATGGGTTGCCGGGAATTGTGCTGGGGATGCTGCTGCTGGGCGTGGTGTGCCAGGCGCTCACCAACACCATCACCATTGGGTTCGACAAGCGGCGCCTGTTTGTTTACGCCGCCATGTTCATCTCCGTCAGCCACCTGGAAGCGGACGCGTTCGGCTATCTCACCAGCCTGCTGAAAACTTTTGCCCTGCTCAGCGTGGCTGCCCTGGTGATCTATGGCCTGCCGCGCCGCGCAGCAAAGGCGCCGGCCGCGCAGGAGTCGAACGAGCGATGCAGGTCCTGATCCTGACGCCGGACATCTACACCCGGGGCGGCATCGCGCGCTATTCGGCCACGCTGGCTGGGGCGCTGGCGACACTGATCGGCCCCGCCAACGTCGATGTGCTGCCGCTGCTGGGCATTGCCGGCGGCCGGGAAGAATTGCCGCCCTGTCGAGTTTTCAATCCCATCGCCACGCGATTGAGCGCGGCGGCCAAATTCCGGTTTGCCGGGAAGGCGCTGCGGCTGGGACTCCGCCGGTACGACCTGGTGATCGCAACGCACATCGGGCTTTCGCCGGTTGCCGGGATGCTGCGTGCGCTTTACCGGACGCCCTTCTGGCTGGTGTGCCACGGCAGCGAGGCGTGGGGACCCTTTCCAGCCGACGTGCGCTGGGCCGCCCGGCGCGCTGACCTGCTGCTGCCCGTCAGCCGCTTTACGGCGGAGGCATTGGCGTTGGTGAACGGGGTCCCGGAAAGCAAAATGCGCGTGCTCTATAACGCCATCCCGGAAGATTTTGCCCGCCGGCTGGCGGCCGCGGGCGGCGGGAACGGCGAAGCTGCGGCTTGGGGTCGGGGAGAGAGGCGCATCCTTTCAGTAGGGACGGTTTCGCAGGAAAGCGCCTACAAGGGCTACGACACGGTAATCAGGGCGCTGCCGGAAGTGCTGCGGGCTTTTCCGAACGCGCGCTACGTGGTGGTGGGCAAAGGCGACGATATCGCCAGGCTGAAACGGCTGGCGCGATATACGGGCGTCGCGGAGCGGGTGGAATTCGCAGAAAATGTGCCGGACGCGGAACTCGCGGCTTTGTACCGCTCCTGCGAGGTTTTTGCTCTGCCCAGCCGGACGATGCCGCCCAACGGGAAGGGCTGGCAGGGCGAGGGCTTTGGCCGCGTCTACGTGGAGGCGGCGCTGGCCGGAAAGCCGGTGGTGGGAAGCACCGGCGGCGGGGCTGCGGAGGCCGTGGTGCATGGAAAGACGGGACTGCTGGTGCAGCCGGAATCGATCGCAGGGGTGGCAGGCAGCCTGGTCCGGCTTCTCGGCGATGCGGAACTTTCCACGCGCATGGGCCGGGAAGGGCAGCGGTGGGCGCGCCGCCATTTTACCGTGCCGGCGCTGGCCGGCAGCCTGGACGCCCTGCTGGCGCCTTACCGCTCGCGCGTTCGGCCGATGACAGCGGGACGCAGGTTTTTGGAAGAGCTTTACCGCGTCTGGAAACACTCCGATGCAAGAACTTCACTGGCTTATGCGTCGAGGGCGATGAAGTCCGTTCCGGAAATCATTCGCACCAGAAGCCTGGCGTGCGTTGATGAGGCCATGAGCGGCCGAAGGTGCCGCTTCAGGCCATTCGACGGAACTATGGTGGATCTCGACGGCAGCTACTTTTCCGGCGCCAGAGAGATCTATTGCCGCGGAGTGTATTTTGCCCTGCCGGGCTTCGACATCGGGCGCGAGGATGTGTGCGTCGACCTGGGCGCCAACGCCGGCGTCTTTACCACCCTGGCGGCGCGCCGCGGGAAGAAAGTGATTGCCGTCGAGGCGCAGAGCGAATTCCTTCCCCTGATCCGCCAGAACCTGCTGAGGAACCACTGCCTCGACAAGGCATCGGTCGAGCTTGGCCTGATCGGCTCCACAACCGGCAAATTGAGCGATCCCGGGGAAAGGAAGAACTGCTCCCATTGGGGCCGGGAAGCGCCCGTGCGCTCCCTTCCCGAGGTGCTGGGCCGGCACAACGTGAGGCGAGTGGATTTTCTCAAGGTTGATATTGAAGGATCGGAATTCGGCCTGTTGGAGGGCGATTGCGGCTGGCTCGATATGGTGGGCCGGGTCGCCATGGAAGTGCATTGCCAGTTTGGCGATGCCAACCATCTTTGCGCCCGATTACAGAACCACGGCTTCCGCGTGTGGCTGGTTGACAATCATCAGACCGTCGTGAACAGGCTGAACGAATCCAGCGGATACCTGTTTGCGCGCAGGGCCGGATGAAAATCGTCATTAACGCAGTTTCGGCAAAGATGGGCGGCGCGGCCGGCTACATCACCAATCTGCTGCGGCAGTTGTCTGCAGATGGCGGCGGGGCGGAGTTCCTGGCTTTCCTGCCGCCGGAAACCGCGGCCAAGCTGGCGGGCCTTGCGCCGCACGTTCGGGTGTTTCCCACTCGAACCGGCAGAGCCGGGCTGCTGGGCCGGTTGTGGTGGGAGCAGGTGACGCTGCGGCGATTTCTGAAAAGCCAGAAAGCAGACGTGCTTTACTCCACCGCGAACTTTGCCATGTTCTTCTGTCCCGTGCGGCAGGTCCTGCTGGTGGCAAACGCGCTCTATTTTTCGTGGCCCTACCGGGAAATGTTTCTGATGAAGCACCGGCTCGGATACCGGCTGGCCTTTGCGCTGCGGCGGTGGCTGACCGTCCGGAGCGCCAGGGCCGCTGACGTGACGATGACGCCCACCAGGGCCATGCTGGACGAGTTGCGCGGCGCCGTGGAGTTGAAGGCGGCCGTCGTGAATCCCTTCGGCGTTGACGCGCCGGAGCATTGCGGGAAGGCGGGGAATGCGAGTGCACAGCGCGCCGATGGGGCTAACGGGCGCGTGATCAGGCTGCTCTACGTTTCGCTCTACAGCGAGCACAAGGACCTCACGACGCTGCTGAAGGCGCTCGAGATCCTGAACGCCGGCCCCGGCGTGAAATTCAAGCTGACAACCACCGCCGATCCTGCCTGGCCCGGAGCGGCGTGGACGATGACTCACCGGGAAGACATCAAGCTGGCCCGCCGCGCCGGCATCGCGCTGTGGGTGGAGTTTGCCGGCCCATTCAGCCCTCCAGAGGTTGAGGACCTTTACGCGGCCGCGGACATTTTTGTCTTTCCCTCGCTGGCGGAGTCGTTTGGATTTCCCATGGCCGAGGCGATGCTCCACGGGCTTCCGATTGTGGCCGCGGATACGCCGGTGAACCGGGAAGTGTGCGGCCGGGCCGCCGTCTATTTCAGTCCGGGGAGCGCGGAAGATCTGGCAGGGCGGCTGCAGAGCGTGGCGGCGGACAACGATCTCCGCAACTGGCTCAAGGTCAGGGGGCGCGCGGAGGCGGCCATTCGATTCCAGTGGAGGGCGCACGCGCGTAAAATCCTGGAAGCGGCGGGCCGTCTGCAACCGAACACGTCACGAGGCTACATAAGTACGGCTTCCGCAGCGGGCGCAAATGCGCCGAAAGCGCCGGTCAGCGTCCTGGTGCTGACCCGCAACGAGCGAGCCAACATTGCCGCCTGCCTGGAAAGCGTGCAATGGGCCGGCGAAGTCTTCGTGGTGGATTCTTTCAGCACCGACGGCACGCCGGCGATTGCCGGGCGCCGCGGGGCAAAGGTCTGGCCGCACGTCTTCGAGGGCTATGCCAGGCAGCGCAACTGGGCGCTGGATAATCTTCCGTTTTCGAATGACTGGGTCCTCATGCTCGATGCCGACGAGCGAGTTCCTTCTGCGCTGGCCGCCGAGATCGCCCGCGTGGTCCGCGCACCGGCGAATGTACACGCGGGATTTTATCTCAAGTTTCGCCACATCTTCCTCGGACGCTGGCTGAGGCACGGAGGCCTTTCCAACACCTGGGTGCTGCGGCTTTTCAGGCGGGGGCGGGTGCGGCTTGAAGAGCGCCCGCTGAACGAGCACGCGATCCTCGAAGGGACGGCGGGTTACCTGCGCCAGCCGTTTGATCACGACGACCGCAAACCGCTTTCAGACTGGGTGGCGAAGCACAACCGCTATGCAGGCCTGGAGGTTGAAGAGTTTTTTAAGGAAACTTTTGCCGGCGGATACGGTTCGTCCATCCGCACCCGATTCCGCGGGAGCCAGGCGGAAAGGAAGCGCTGGATCAAGTTGAAAATTTGGAACCGGCTGCCGCTTCTGCTCAGGCCTTTCGTGTTTTTCTTTCGGAATTATTTTCTCAAGCTTGGCTTTCTGGACGGGCGCGCCGGGCTCGTCTACCACGTCCTCTGGAGCTTCTGGTATCCCTTTTTAATCAGCGCCAGGATCCTGGAGGCTCGGGCCAGAAGCCAGGAACCAGAAGCCGGAAGCCGCAAGCCAGAAGCAACGTTTCTGTCTCGTCTGTGGCCCACAAGCTCTAACACAGAGAGCACAGAGACCATCCGTGTTCTCTGTATTGGAGATTTTCAAACCACAGAGAGCACAGAGAAAGTTGTGCTTGAAGATGCCTGGCGGAAGCATCAAGAGCATCTCGCGCCAGGGAGATGAGGCCCAAAGATACGCGGCTGAGCTGACCAAACGCGGCATGGCCGTCTCGCCCGTGTTGATGAAGCGAGTAGTCCATAGCCGCACCGAACAAAATTTTGGGCAATCTGCCAGCCTCAGCTTCAAACGCCAGCCCAAACATCGATTTTCGCCACACGATTTTATAGCGTGGCTGGTCCAGGTTCATGCGCGGGACCGAAAGGCCCGGCTGAAATGCATTGCTCTGGCTTAATCCAACCACTCCATAATCAAGCGCCAACCAGATCTGAATCCAGGAGGGGGGACCATGAAAATACTAGCAACCGGGGGCCTGGGAACCGTAGGAAGTTTTCTCGTTGAGGAACTGCGCGAGCGAGGGCACGAAGTCTGGGTCTGCGACCTGTTTCACCATCACGACCGGCAATCGATTCGCTGCGATGTTTCTCAGTACAGGCAGTTGGAACACGTTTTTACCAGCCATCCTTTCGATTATGTGTACCACCTGGCAGGAGAGTTTGGCCGGTGGAACGGCGAGGATTTCTATGAAAACCTCTGGAGCAGCAACGCCATTGGGACGAAGAACATCCTCCGGATGCAGGAGCAATACGGCTTCCGCCTCATCTATTTTTCAAGCTCTGAAGTATACGGCGACTGGGACGGCGTGATGAGCGAGGACGTGATGGACCGGTTCGAGGTCCGGCAGTTGAACGACTACGCCATCACAAAGTGGGTGGGCGAGATGCAGGTGTTGAACTCCGCCAGGATGTTCGGAACGGAAAGCGTCCGCGTGCGGCTGTTCAATCTTTACGGGCCGGGCGAAAAATACAATGACTACCGCAGCGTGAATTGCCTGTTCTGTTACCGCGCGCTGCACGACCTTCCCTACACGGTTTATCTGAACCACCGCCGGTGTTCCACCTACGTCACTGACGCCGCCCGCACGCTGGCCAACATCGTGGATAACTTTATTCCCGGCGAAGCTTACAACATCGGGTCGGGTGAATACCACGACATCAAGACCGTTTCCGACATCATTCTGGAAGCTCTCGACAAAGACGACAGCCAGGTGACTTACCGGGACTCGGAACCCTTTACCACCCGCAACAAGAAACTCGACATGAGAAAGGCCGTCCGGGACCTGCGGCACCAGCCGAAGGTGACCCTGGCGGAAGGGTTGCCGCTCACTCTCGAGTGGATGAAGCAATACTACGGCGTGCAAAGGCCGTTGAAGAAACCGGGTCCCCTGCTTGTGGCGTGAAAGAAAAGCGGGAAAAGGAGCCCGGCTATGAAAATCCTGATCTTTACGCAGCACTTTCCGCCGGAAAGCGTGGCCACAGGCAGGCGGGCGCTCGACCTGGCGGAAAGCCTGGTGCGACGCGGACACCAGGTGACCGTCCTCACGGGCGCTCCCAACCACCCATCCAGCCTGGGCCGGCCGTTCTGCCGCGAGGCGCCCGGTAAGGAAGTTGCCGCGGCGGGCTACGGCATTGTGCGCGTGCCGGTCTTCCGTTCGGAGAACACCCGAACCGTCCATCGCCTGCTCACCTATGGCACCTTCACGCTGTCCGCGGCCTGGGCGGGCCTGCGCCTGTCGCCGCCCGACCTGATTGTGGCCGTTTCTCCCCTGCCTGCAGGGCTGGCCTCGCTCCCCGCACACTGGGTGCGCCGCGCGCCGCTGGTTTTTGACCTGCAGGACATCTGGCCGGATTCCGCCCTGGCTGTGGGCGTCATGCGGCCCAGCCTGGCGCTCCGCCTGCTTCGCCGGCTGGAGCGTTTTTTCTACCGCCGCTGCGCCCTGATTGTGGGCATCACGGAAGGCTTCAGGCGCTACCTT
>DASSJE010000515.1:0-16215 GCA_035691365.1 Terriglobia bacterium | reverse complement strand
CAGGACCAGTTCCAGAGCGATCCCAACATGCTCTCGGAACTTTACATCAGTTCATCTTCCGGCCAGCTCGTTCCACTCAGCGCCGTCTCGAAATTTACGACCAGCGTCGGCCCCCTGACCGTGAACCACAGCGGCCAGCTTCCTTCCGTCACAATGTCATTTGATCTCGCTCCGGGTGTCGCTCTGGGCCAGGCGGTGAACGAAGTCCAGGGCCTTGCCAATTCCATGCTGCCGGTTTCCATCTCGACGGATTTCCAGGGCGCCGCACATGCCTTCAAGGAATCCCTGACAGGGCTGGGCATCCTTCTGATCATGACGGTGCTTGTGATTTATATTGTGCTGGGAATTCTTTACGAAAGCTATGCGCATCCCATTACAATTCTCACCGGGTTGCCCGCCGCAGCTTTCGGCGGCCTGCTCACACTGTCACTTTTCCACATGGACCTCGACCTCTACGGGTTCGTCGGCCTTATCATGCTGATCGGCATCGTCAAAAAGAACGCCATCATGATGGTCGATTTTGCTCTGGAGGCGGAACGCAGAGAAAATTGCACAGCCAGCGAAGCAGCTTACCAGGGGTCCATGATACGCTTCCGCCCCATCATGATGACCACTGCGTGCGCCATCATCGGCACACTGCCCATCGCGATTGGTATTGGAGCGGATGCTGACTCACGCCGCCCGCTGGGCGTTTGTGTGGTTGGCGGTCTCCTCTTTGCGCAACTTGTAACGCTCTATGTCACCCCTGTCTTCTACACCTACATGGATGTCTTCCTGAAGTGGCGCCAGCGCAGCAAACGAGAGGAAGATTCCGAAGCTGCCATTGCGCCTGCGCTTTCGCCGGACGCTGAGCATCTTGCACAGAATTAGGTTTTCTTGAAGGAATGGCGTCTTTTCCCGCAGCGCTCTTCGGGCGGAACTGGGAATGAAAGTCACTTACAAAGGAAGCACGCCGTCACGCCAGTGTGCCGGACCAACCCAGCGTAACGATAGCAAGAATCAGCACCAGCAGCCCGGCGCCCATGAACAAACGGTCAACCGAGCGAGAGAAACGCCACTCACCGGCTATAATTCCGCAGACGTTGGCAGTGAGCAAGCCGACAGAAAGGCTCAGCGGCCAGCCGATAGCCGGACCCAGCACGCCCAGTTTTGGCGCGGCCGAACCATAAACAAAGATGCTCCCGCCCCACAGCAGGCCCATTAGCAGCACCAGCCCATAGAGCGACGCAGAATGACGCTGCCTGTATTTCCCAAAGCTCATGTTTCGCTTGAATAAATACATGCAAAACCCCAGATTTGAAACAGCTCCGCCCGTCAGCATGAGCAGCCAGACCAGGTTTGACCCTGCAAAGGCGCTGTTGCCCATGTGGACCGCTGACTGGACGATTGCCTGGGCGCCGCTGTAGCCGATGTTGAAGACCGCCGACAGCAGTCCGGCCCCGGCGCAGAGCAAAAGTCCGGTCCAGAATGGCCGCGCTTCACCAACCATATCCTGCCGCACGTCTTCGTTCCCCTGGCTGCGTTCTTTCAGTTTCGCAGCGTAGCCGCAGAAGGCGATGCCTGCAATCGCTATCACTGTTCCGGCCATGATGGCCTCGCCCTGTTTCTCGAACAATTTGCCGGGATCGAGCAGCAGAATCGGCAGAAACGATCCCAGCGACGAGCTGATGGCCAGGACGAACGTGTTGGCGAGTGAAATGCCAATGGCGCTGACGCCCTGCCCGAACATGACGGCCCCAAACCCCCAGGCGAAACCGCACACGACGGCCATCACAATGGCGTGAGTTGGGGCCTGCTCAAGGACTTCGCCAAGATTTGAAACCGTCGTCGTTGCAATGACCACAGGCATCAGAACGCAGGACACAACAATAAATAGCGCCCAGACGTTCTCCCACGACCATCGGCCCAGGTATCGCATGGGCAGCGTGAAGGTTCCGTTCATCAGGCCGGAAAGGACCGCCAGCGCCAGTCCCATCGCTAATAATGGTGAAGCCGCTTCCATCTTTCCCTCAGCAGATTTATTGCCGGCCGCTCAACTGCCGAACATGACCGGCAAGAGTTGATTGAGGCCCGCTCCCAGATTGCTGCGTCCCGTCAAATCCCAAAGTGAAGTGCGGAGCTGGCGCATGCCGAGCACGGCCGTAATCCAGGATTGCGTCCAGCCGGTTTCAATCGACCATGCCCCCCATCCCGAATCTGAGTTGCTGGCCCAATAATCCCACGCGTCGAAATCAAAGGCGCGGAACCAGCCGCCGGCCAATTCGGGATGCTTCTCTGACTGTATCTGAATCCGGCACAGAAACTCAGCAAGCTTGTTCTCCGCACGGACGCAGATTGGATCGTGAGTCGCCGCAGCGGCTTCGTGCAAGCCGAGGAATGCGAAGTTCATTGTATAAAGCAGGTCACAGACCGGATCACCATTCTCCTGAATCAACGGAGCCTCCGACGTTCCATACTCGGCGTTCGATTTCGGTGGGAGCAATCCCTTCTTCCCCGGCCCCCCCAGTTCTTCACGGATACCGCCGGAACTCGATTGAAAAGCAAGCAGGTCGGTAACTATCTGTTTGAGCCACTGACGATGTTCAGCCTTGTCCTCGACGCGGATGAGCCATGCCAGTGGAAGGAGCATGCGTGCACGCTCTTGCTGAAAGCCGTTGGTCCAACTCCAGTTGTTCGGATATGCAGCCATGGTCATGCGAATGCCTGTCCGGGCCCGGTCCAGAAAAGGGGAATAATGGGTCATCCCATAGGCCCTGAGAAAGCAGGCCCAGGGATAAGCCTGGTAGTGTGGGTGGTAATTTACAAGCTTCTCGTCATAAAAATGGCGCCAGCCGAATTCCTGAAGTTGCTTTTCGGTCAGCTTGTCATGCCGAAAACCAAGCACCCCCGTCGTCCGTAGATTTGCGAGAAGGCAGCGCAGGACTTTTTCATCCCAGCGGTCTGATTGCAACAGTCCCGCCGCCGCCATGGTCCCCAGCACGCTCCTGGCATTGTCATCGCCATAGTAAACGCCTTCGAAATGGGGCAAGCACCAGCCCAGCAAACCAAAAGATGGGCTCCGCGGATCGCTCCGGGCTCCCGACGAAAGTTCGGAGTTGAAGTAGATAAAGTTGTTCAGGTTCGCTGCGATTTTCCTGTTTTGGGATTTCTTATCGATGGCGCCTGAAAACGCCATGGCCATTGAGACCTCGCCCGTGCAGTCCGCGCGCAGGTTCCAACCGACTGGCTGCATCCCATTCCATTCAATTTCACTTGAAAACCCTTCGAAAACTCCATCACTGCCATCGCCCAAAGTCCAGGAAGGCAACGGAGCGCGGACCGAGTTTCGCGCGGCTTCTGATTCATAAATCACTCGTTTCCATGATGGCGCCACGAACAACCTGGCGTCGGAAAACCATTGGACGCCGCGTCGAAATGCATTCAGTTCGGCGCCTTTGGGCAAACGTTGGTCCTTTTCGAAGGCTGGATGAACGAGCGGAGTCCAACGCAACAGAACCGGCCGTTGTTTGGGAGATAGCCATTCAAAAACCCATCGCCAGACGCCGGGCCACAGATGGGAAGGTGCGTACCGCCCTTTGATGAATTCGCTGAGCTTGGTCGTTGCGATCAGGATGTCCCGGTCAGGATGCCTGAAAAGAGTGGGGTGGATTCCGTTTTGAGGAAGCCCGTAAAGCGCCGTGTCAAACCCGGCTACACGAGCCAGAACCAGTTCGGCCGATTGTGATTTCACAGGAACGTAGATGCAATCATGCAGTTCAAGGATCTGCATTCGCTTGAGCGCGGGAGCAAACGAATCTGTCGCGACCACACAGCGCTCAAGAATGTTGTGCTCCCTGCCCCGTGCCACGCGCTGAGGATCACCCACGCCAAGCCCCGGGACAGAATCCGGGAACTCCACGTAAAGGCGCAGCCCCTTTTTCGAGGCTTTCTCATAAACGGCAGCGTTGATCACGGTCTTCTGCCGCGGATAACCGTCAGCGAGAATAAGCACGCCAGAACCTTCCGGCGCGCGTGCGACCGCGCTCTCTGCATCGCCGAAACGTTTGCACAAAAGGCCGGCGGCCTTTGCCACTTCGAAAAGATCGTTGTCATCAGCACAGGCAAAATAGAAAGGACGTTGGCTTTCCTGCCCGCCGAGCCTCGGAACAAATGCTGCAAGCGGCGCCGCTCCCAGGGCTTTCAGAACCTCGCGACGCCCAAGCTTTCCCTTCCTCTCGAGTGCCCTCACCGCTCGCTCCCCCTTCGCAATATCAGTGTCGGTCCTTCACCTTTAAAAGCCGGCCTTCGCCCTCTGGCGGATACGCCCCTGCCCAATAACACTCGCCACTACAACCCGTTCGATTCCCTTCTGGCTTTCAGCCAATCCGCGTATGCCGTGTAGAGTTTCGTTGACGCCGGCGAACCGCAGAAGGCCGCTGATCCGGGCTTGTTCATCATGCCCTGATATTGATAGACAAGAATCTTTTCCACCCACGGCGAAACTGCTTCCAGTTGGCGCAGGACGCGCGAAAACGGAGCCGGGAGCAATGCGCTCTTGTAGACAGTCCCCTCAAACTGAAAGATCTCGACGTCCGCCCAGATGGCCGCCCGTTGCGCCCGATCGTGCGCCTTTCGCAATCCCTCGTAAAACTTCGGTGTTTCATCGGGCGTAGACTTTTGAACGCCGACCTCGTCCTGGTAGGCCACCACGTCAACATCCAGCGAATCGAGTTGCCGCACATATCTGTCGTCCGGAACTGCCACCCGCGTCCCATAGGGCGCAATCAGAATTTTTGCGCGCGGGGTCAACTGGCGGGCCAGCCGCGAGCAGGTGTTGACGTACCGGATGAACTCGTTTGAATAATACCGGTCAATGAACGCTTCGTTGGGCCAGTACCAGCCATAGAAACTCTTGTGGCTGCCGTAGAGTTGCGCAAGCTGTTCGATGGCCTGCAGCCGTTTTCGGGCGGCTATGGGATCGGATACGATTTTCGGGCTTTCCCAGTCACCGTAAAAGCCGCCGCCGATGAAAAATTTGACGCCGTACTTGTCGGCCGCCGTCAGGACAGCTTCCATGGGGTCAGGGCACGCCAGGCGCCATAGCGGGAAAATCTTCGTCTCGAAGAACGCCCGGTAATAAAGAGCGGTGGCCATCAGCACCAGGTATTCCATGCCGATGCCGGCGATTTCCTTCACCTTCGTGTCCCACTGCTCGCAACTAAAGCGTGCACACTGCGGGTTCCAGTCCACGCCTTCAACCGTGGCATGGTGCTGAAATTCAAACCAGCTTCCCGAAATCGGTTTGATGTGAGGAGATGAAGGGGCAGCCTCCGAACCCTGTGGCAAGGCGCCCAGCAAGGCCCCGCTCGCGCCCAGCGCGTAAAGGAAATTCCGCCGATCCAATTTTCCCATGCTTCGAGCCTCCAGCACCCCAAATCAGCGAACGGAGCGCGTACAGTAATCCCGTTCCTATATGAAATAGCGATCAACTGTACCACCATTTTCTTGATGATCCCAACGCGATTGTATGCCGCCCATTAACGGCCAGTCCGCGAAAACGCAGCCGATCACTCTGCAGCGATCTTGTTCCTCGCAACGTAAACCCGCATCAACCATTCAGCAAAAGTTGCACGGCTCACTACTTTCGATCCCCGAGCTCTCTTTGGAAGGCCGACGAGGATCTTTCGAGCCCAATACGCCAGGTTCGAAAACAGAAGCGCGCGATCCAGCTTCTCGCGAGCGGCTTCGGAGCTCGGCCAATAACCGGCAGCGGTCAATTTCTGCAGCGCTGCTGCGCTCAATTGATTGGACCACATCTTGGCAGTGGGTATCTGCTCGATGCCCAGCAATCGCGCGAGCGCAACCAGAGCCTGCTTGCGCGTGACTGCAGCGGAAGGCGAAAAGTGCAGGTCCTGCTCGTTGCCGCCAAAAATCCCTTTCTCGGCCAGAAACTGCGCAGCCCCAAAACCCGGGTCGTCAACCTTCAGGTCATCGAACCAGTAGATGGGTGCGCCGTGGCTCACAAGATCGAGTTGCAGACTTGAGGTCAGTTGCTCGTCTTCTGCGATTGCGCGGGGCGTTTGGCCGGACTTGACTGCCAGCGCCGCAAGCCTGCCGGCCGCCTCACCAATGGCCCATTCAATGGGATGCAATCGATAAGCGCCGTTGGTGATGTGCGTCGTGCCAATGTCTTTGGACGCCGCAATCAGATTCTGAATCTTCGCCGGGACAAGCGCGCCCGCCGGCAACTGGAAAGGTTTGGTCCCGGATGTAAAATCCTTCTTCGAGCAGCTATGGATATCGATGGGGTAATAGCCAATGCCCACTGAATCCGGAAACCATTTGCTTCTGGGACCTTTCTGATAAACGTCGGAAATGTCCTGCTCGCGGATGGTTTCCGATGCCCGGATCCTTCGCGACTCCCGAATGTATGGATAGAGCGACAGGCCGTCACCCGAACCCAGCTCGGAAGTCATGAACCGCAACTGTGGATAGCCCTTCCCTCCTCCGTCGCGCGGCACATCGTGCTGCAGCCACCAGGCAAAGCCTAGGGCCAGCAGTTTGGCGCGGCGCAACTGTTCGGCCTGTCCGAGCGGATTGCTGGAGAGAAGGTCAGAGCCGCAGTAATCATTGCCCGGCCAGTTGATCAGCGAGATGTCAGGCGGCGCATGCGGGCCCGTAAAATTGTCTTTGGCCACCAGCCGCCGGTAATCCCAGAACGAACCGGGCGTGCCAGGCGTTTTGGTGAATACGCCGTAAGTCAGAAATTTTCCATGGCCGTAATCGAGCGTGAGGGTGTAAGGCTGCTGCTTCCGATTTACATCGTAGCCGGCGGGCCTGGGGAGCAGTCCCTGATTGTGAGGCACACGCTCCAGGACGAACGAATACGTAAAACTCTGGTCATCGGTGGGGTCGCCGGCGCCCTCGCGCGCGTCCGGTTCGCCCGTCGTGCTGCGGGATTCGGCACCGGTCACGTACGCGGCCCCACTCATTGGCAACAGCTCACCGAGGTCCGTTGCATCCAAAAAATATTTGGCGCGAAACCGAAACCATCTCCCGGTGCTGAACTGGTAAGCGAGAGCCGACTCGATTCGGTTCCCGTCCATCCTGACGGAAGCGGCTTTAGTCCGCAGAAAAACGCGCAGCAGTCCTTTCTGCTCGTAAGGCCCGAGCATCGAACTCAGCACGTGCAACGCCACCGGCGCCTCAATGCAGAGTCGGCTCACCCAGCAGTTGCCGGGGTTCAATTGAGTTTGGGCATTGCTCAGCGGCGACAACGTGAAGTGGTCGCGATAATAGCGTCTGATCCCGTTCCTGAGTTCGTAATAGGAAGCCGTTCCACCCGCCGTTTCGATGTACCGGTTCTCGTCAAATTCCGAGACGCCCTGCGAGGTCATCTGCCCGCCCAGCCATTGGGTTTCCTCGGTCAGGCAGACGTGCATGCCGTCCTGCGCGGCGGCCAGTGCCGCGGACGTACCGCCGGTGCTGCCGCCCACCACCAGCACATCACAAGAGATGACAGGCGCATGCGCAGGAGGAGCAACTTGCACCACGGCGCTCGATGCCGGCCTATCCGCGCGAACTTTTTGAACGTCGAGCAACTGCAGTGGCTGCTTACCACGCAACCGCGCAGGGGGATACAAGGCGGCGGCCAGAGCCAGCGCGAGAACGCCCGACCTTAGAAGCCTCTCCATGTGCTTCAATTGCCGCTCTTCACTTTCTCCAACCAGTGCCGGGTAACAGGCCGGCCTTTGTACCTTTGATATACTCACGATGAAGTCTAAATCAATTCCTGATGTCGGGCCTGGACGCGCGAGGCACGGCGATTCAGTTCCACCGGCCGAAGCATTTGAAATATACTGAGGGGCGCTTTGAGAAAAAAGTTCACGCTTTCCAGGCTCAAGAACGGATTGATTATTTCCTGCCAGCCGCGGCCGGGCTCAGCCCTGGACCGCTCCAATTTTGTTGCCGCTATGGCAACGGTGGCAGCCCAACAAGGCGCAGCGGCGGTCAGAATCCGCGGCGCGCGTGACATTCGGGCGGTCTGTCGCGCCGTAAAAATCCCCGTCCTGGGCATTGAAAAGATAAACGATCCTGAATCCGAAGTCTACATTACCCCGACGCTGGAATCCGTGCGGCGCGTTTATCGAGCAGGCGCCCAGATCATCGCCATGGACGCCACGGAACGCGCCCGCCCCGGCGGTCTGACTCTTGCCGGCATCCTCTGCGCCGCAAAGTCCGGCATGGATGCCCTTTTCATGGCGGACGTCGCAACGCTCCAGCAGGGCGTGGAAGCCGCACGGTTGGGTTTTGACTTGGTTGGAACCACGCTTTTCGGTTACACAAACGAGACCCGGCATCGTGAAGGTCCGGCATTCGACCTGGCACGGCGGCTGGTGCGTGAAGTGGATATCCCCGTCATTCTTGAAGGCCGCGTGCACGAACCCGGCCTTGTGCGGCACGCCTTCGAGCTGGGCGTTTACGCCGTGGTGGTGGGAACAGCCATCACCGATTTTGAATGGCTATCGCGGCGGTTTATTGAAGCGTGCCCGAAGGTGGCGGCAGGAGGCAACAGGCGGAACATTTCGCAGGGAAATTCAGCTCGGCACACCTCTTTGAGAGGGACCAAAGGGAGATGAAACCATGAGGCTCTTTCTCGGTGTCGATGGCGGCCAGACAGCCACCAAAACCGTTATGGCTGACGAAAACAGCACACTGCTTGCCCACGCCAGCGGCGGCCCGAGTAACCACACGGAAGAACCGGGCGGGCCGGAACGCCTGGAACGCGTGGTCCTTGAAACCATCCGTGAAGCGCTGGCCACCATGCACATTTCAAACCCGGAGGAGCATACCTTCGCCTCCGCCTGCTTCGGCATGACCGGTGAAACCGAAATCAAGACACAAATCCTCAAGCGAATCGTCCGCGCCGACCATCTTTCGGTTGTCCATGATTCCGTCAATGCGCTGGCAGGAGCAACGGCCGGCCAGCCGGGAATTATTGTGATCGGCGGCACGGGTTCCGTCGCCCGCGGAATCAACGCACAGGGCCAGGAAGCGCGAGTGGGCGGGTGGACGCATCTGTTCGGCGACGAAGGCAGCGCCTATTGGATCGGCCGCGCGGCGGTGCGCGCCACTCTCGCGGAGTACGACCGCGTGGGTCCCAAAACAGTTTTGACGCCCATGCTTTTTGAACCGTTGGCAGTGGCTTCGCCCTATCAATTGATTGAGAAGTATTATGCCGGAACTTTAACCCGCGATCACCTGGCGGGACTTTCCGTCCAGGTGGACGAAGCCGCCCGGCAGGGCGACGAAGTCGCGCAGGCAATCCTTCGCGAAGCTGCCCGGCACCTCGCGGAATATGCGCGCGCCGTCATCGCCCTGATTTTTCCCCACTCCGACGACCCCGCCCACATGGCGGTCGGGCAGAAGTTTCTGGTGTGCTACGCCGGGGGTGTGTTCCAAAGCGAGCTTTTGGTCCAGAGCTTTGCCGATTTCGTGATTCGCGACGACCACCGGGCCGAAGTCCGCCCTGCCCTGCTGCCGCCGGTTCTCGGCTCGCTGCTGTTGGCCTATCGGACTGCCGGGGTCGAACCACCGCCCAACGCCGTGAGCAGTTGGGCAAAGCCTGCGGCGTAAGAACCCAGGGCCGGGCAAAAAGCACAGGCCGGAACTTGCCGGGGCCGGATTTCATTGCTGAATATAAATGCAACCAGTGGCCGGCAATCGATCAACGGAAATGGAACAAACTTCAGGCGCTAACAACGTGCCTCACCGAAATCTTTTCACCAGTGCTACGGCGATTGTCCTTTATATTGCCGCCGCCAGTTTTCTTGCCCATATGCTGACGGCCACGCGCTACGGCTACTTCCGCGATGAACTCTACTACCTCGCCTGTGCCCGGCACCTGGCCCTGGGTTATGTGGATCAGCCGCCCATGATTGCGCTGGCCACCTGGCTGACGGTCCACACGCTGGGCACGTCTCTCGAGGCGCTGCACTTCCTCCCGGCGCTGGCGGGCGCTGTCGTGGTGTGGCTGACGGCCATGATTGCCCGCGAGCTTGGCGGAGGCCGATTCGCTCAATCGCTCGCCGCCCTGAGCATTGCGCTGGCCGGCGTGTATGTAATCATGGCCCACCTGCTGACCATGAATGTATTCGAGCCTCTGTTCTGGATGCGCTGCGCCTGGCTGGTGATTCGCATCATCAAGACCGGCAATCAGAAGCTATGGTTGGGGTTCGGCGTGCTGGCCGGGCTGGGGCTTGAAAATAAATACTCCATGGCTCTTTTCGGGTTTGCAATCGTGGCAGGCTTGCTGCTCACGGCGGAACGCAAGGCCTTCCGGGCGCCGTGGGTCTGGGTTGGCGGAGCCATCGCCCTCGCTATCTTCCTGCCCAATCTGGTCTGGAACATTCAGCACCACTGGCCGTTCATCCATCTGATGCATAACATCCATGCGAGCGGCCGGGACATTGTGCGCGGGCCGCTGGCCTTTATGGGCAATCAGATCTTCATCATGTCTCCATTGAACTTTCCCATCTGGCTGGCCGGCCTCTTGTTCCTGTTTTTTGCGCGCGACGGCAAGCGCTTTCGCGTGCTGGGATGGGCGTTTCTTGTGGTGCTCGCCGTGACGATGTTATTGCACGGCAAGGACTATTATTCCGCCCCGGCTTACCCCATGCTGCTGGCCGCGGGCGCCGTGGTTATCGAACGCGCGAGCAGTGTTCGCCCATGGCTCAAGCCGGCCACCGTCGCGGCGCTTGTTGCCGGCACAGCGCCCTTGTTGCCGATGATGGTCCCGATCCTGCCGCTTGAAACGTACGTTCACTATCAGGAAACACTTCATCTGGCGCCCCCTGCCACCGAGAAAAGCCATCTTCGCTCGCCGCTGCCGCAATACTATTCAGATGATCTTGGCTGGGAGCAGATGACGGCCGCCGTGGCCAGCGCGTACGACAGGCTTCCGTTCGGGCTGCGATCGGTGACGGCCATCTATGCACAGAATTACGGCGAAGCGGGAGCGATCGACTTTTTCGGCCCGAAATATGGCCTGCCCAAAGCCATCTGCCCCCATCAGAACTATTTCCTGTGGGGCCCGCGCAATTACAAAGGTCTTGGGATGATTGTTCTGGGCGACAACCGCAAAAACCTTGAGAAGTACTTTGGCCAGGTGATCCACGCCGGCGATTTTGGAGTGCCCTATAGCCTGGAACATGGCCCCATCTGGATGTGCACGCAGCCGCGCGGATGGAACCTGAAAGAACTGTGGCCGAAGCTGAAGCAGTGGGATTAAGACCTCAGCTAACGTTCAGGCCGAGCATCTGATCACGATTGCTCAACAATCATCAGGTCCCACGGTTTGAGCGTTACTCGTTGACCTGTTGCCACGCTGCCACCAATCAGCAGGTCATTTCCGGAAGAATCCGAATATTCGAACGACACCGGCTTGCCAGAGTAGTTAAAGAAAAATCCAACGGATTTGCCGAAACGATTAACTCCATGCTGCACGTGAATCGCGGCTGGAAGCTTCTGCTCGGCGCCTGCGGCTCCCATCTGTCGAAGGACATCCAGCAGGACCTCCCGCTGCAGCGCGTCCGAAAGGTACGTCCCCTCGTAAAGCAGAGTGCCGGAGCCATACCTGTTTTGAGTGATGGCCGGCCATCGTCCGAAAAAAGGATGATCATAGTACGCTACCGCTCTTGCCTGCTCCGGCATCAGGAACTCGGCCCAGTACATCACCTTGTTATTTTCCCCGGCATGATACGGGTCGTTTTTCAGCGCCAGCGGATGCTCCAGGTTGGAAAACTCCTGATAACTGAATCCCGCCGCCTCACGCAAAGGCCCCGGCGCCCGCACCCAACGCACGGCGCAGTTCTCGTTGGCAAAACCGCTCTTGAAGGTCATCACAACGTTGCCGCCGTTCCTGACATAATCGGCGATTTTCCGCAGCAGCGCATCGTCTGCGATATACAGCGCGGGGACAATAAGCAGCTTGTACTGCGAAAATTTCGCGGTCTCGGGAAAGACAAAATCCACGCCCACATTCATCCTGTACAGCGTGTCGTGGAATTGCCGGACCAGCGAACCGTAATCCGCGATGGGATGCCCTTCCGACCACTGCGCGCCGCTCCAGGTGAACGGCATATCGTTGAGGGCGTTCAAAGAATCCCTGCTCCATAATATTGCCACCGAATTAGTAATCTTTATCCCCACGAGCCGGGGCCCGATTTTTTGCAGCTCATGAGCGGTCCGGGAGACTTCCTTATAAGCGCGATTGGGCTCGTAATCGTGAGAAAGAACCCCCTTCCAATAGGTTTCTTGATTCGCTGGAATCGACGCCCAGTGCCAGTATTCCACCATGTCGGCGCCGTTCGAAATATGGGTGTAAACGTCCTGGCGCAACTGTCCGTCAAAGGGCGGAAACTGATACGCCGAGTTCCATCCGATGGTTTGGGCGTTCGTTTCGGTGACCAGGAAATTGCCGCGCTTAAGCGAGCGCGTGAAATCTTCGGCCAGCGACTGCTGCGATCCGTCGAAATGGTCCTGCGTTCCGTGATAGACATTGACCGCCGGAACATCGAGAGATGCTGCGACGGCTTCTTCATTCACGTCCTGGTGCATCGCCCCGGCAAAATCCGTGGTGACGAACTGGTGGGGCCCGCGAAACTCCCGGACGATCGCGGCCTGCCAGGCCAGGTAATCTGTCACGCGCATCTGCTGCCATCGTGACCATTCCAGCTTGTACCCGGTGCTCTGCGCGCTGTCGCGGGTGGGCATGTTTTCCCAACCGTTCACGTCTTCTCCCCAGTAGTTCATGAACCACGCCTTGTTGAGCTGGTCAGTCGTGCCAAATTTTCGCTTGAGGTGATTAACGAAGCCGGTAAATACATCGCGGTTAGATGCGCCGTAGGAGGCTGTCTCGTTATCGATCTGCCAGCCGATGACGTTCGGATTGTCGCGGTAATGCTCAACCAGATTTCTGATCACTCGCCCGGCGTAGAAACGGAAAGCGGGATTTTCGATGTCCATATTCTGGCGCATTCCATAGAACGTCTTTGCGCCCCCCAGCGGTCGAACCAGCACCTCCGGATGCTCATGGTAGAGCCACGTTGGGATGGAATACGTGGGCGTGCCCATGATGACCTTGATACCGGCTTTATCCATGGCATCCACAACACGGTCCATCCACGCGTATTCGAAGCGGCCGTCTTCGGGCTCCCAGAGGCTCCAGGTGGATTCGCCCATGCGGACCACGCTCAGGCCGGCCTCCGTCATAAGCTTCACATCCTGGTCAAGCCGGTCGTGATCGTACGGTTCGTATTCGTGGTAATACGCAGCCCCATAGAGAACCGTAGGAAAAGCAACTGGAGGTACGGAAGCAACCGGAGCCGCGGCCGGATGCCCCTGCGCAGTGCCCGCCGCTGCAACATCCTTTCCCCGCATGTTGTTCTCCTGGGCGCGTGCGGGCAATGCCAATCCCGCACCGATGCCCGCGGCTGCGCTTGCCGACTGCAGAAAATGCCGGCGTGTGTATTTCGCTCTCATCGCATTCTCCTTATCCCCTTTTCCTCGTATCAATTCCGGATGGTTACTGCCTGGCTGATCCGGCCTGCCCCAGTTTACAAGCATCCCATGCGGGTTCCAACTCGAATTGGCGCTTAAGACCTCTCGAGTCTGAATCGTCGCCTGCCCGGGTCTCGTGGTGTAACGTCAGCGATCCGCCTTTTTGATTTGAGGTGAAGTCAAAAGCACATGAAGGCCGTCATCCGTTATTTTACGTAAGTATAATTTGTGCCCGCACAAGCGCCAATTTAGCCCTCAGCTTTAACGAAAAACTGTAAATCAGAAAATCAGAATGTTAGTATAGGGATTGTCCTCTTTGGGGTTTCAAATACATGCCCAATCAACCTTCCAGGCAATCAGTGGCTGAAGAGCGCCGCGATTCCAGTGGCATCGACGGACTCGATCAGATTCTGCATGGCGGGTTCCCACACGGCCATTTGTACCTGATTGAAGGCGAACCCGGCGCGGGCAAGACTACGCTTGGCTTGCAGTTTCTGATGGAAGGCGCCAAGCGAGGCGAGCGAGTTCTCTACATCACCATGTCGGAATCCGAGGGCGAACTGCAAAAGATCGCGCGCTCGCATGGCTGGTCACTCGATGACGTGACAATTTACCAGTACTCTCCTGACGGAGGGGACCTAAACCCTGAAGAGCAGTACTCCGTGTTTCATCCCTCCGATGTCGAATTCCAGGACACAACGCAGGAGATCCTCACCGAGGTCAAGCGGGTCAACCCTACGCGGGTTGTGCTGGATTCCCTGTCGGAAATCCGGCTGCTGGCCCGCGATCCGCTTCGTTACCGAAGGCAGGTCCTGGCGCTGAAGCAATATTTCGGAACCCGTGATTGCACCGTTTTATTGCTCGATGACCGTACGAGCTCCGTGCACGACATCCAACTGGAAAGTATTGCCCATGGTGTGATTCTGCTGGAGACTGTCCCCCGGGACTACGGAAAAACCCGGCGCCGCTTGCAGGTCAGCAAACTGCGAGGTTCGGCGTTTCGTGAAGGTTATCAGGACTTTGTGATCCGAAAGGGCGGGCTTAAGACCTTCCCGCGGTTGATATCCGGCAAAGGCTATCTTCGAATTCCCAAAGGGCAAGCCAACAGCGGCATAGCCAGGCTGGATAGTTTGTGGAACGGCGGCCTCGATCGCGGCACCGCATCCCTGTTCATGGGCCCGGCCGGGTCCGGCAAGTCTTCGCTGGCGTTTGCCTACGCCGTCGAGGCGGCTCGCAAAGGCGAGACCGCAGCCGTTTTCCTCTTTGAAGAGTTGGTTTCTTCGGCGTGCAAGCGCGGCGCCAGCCTGGGCATGAGTGCCAAACCTTTCATTAATTCCGGGAAATTTCACATCTGCAAAATCGACCCCACTGAGCTATCGCCCGGCGAATTCATGGACCAGGTGCGGTCGGCGGCGGAAGAACAAGGCGCCAAGGTCGTGGTGATCGACAGTCTGAACGGATTGCTCCAGGCCATGCCCAGTGAAGAAACGCTGACCGTCCAGCTCCATCAGATGCTCACCTTTCTCAATCAAAACGGCATTGTCACCATCGTTGTGCTGTCGCAGGCCGGGATGGTGGCGACGCAGCAGGAGTCGCCCGTGGACCTGAGCTATCTTGCCGACAATGTGCTCCTGTTTCGTTATTTTGAAATGGAGGGCCGCGTCCACAAGGCGCTCTCAGTTGTCAAGAAGCGCAGCGGCAGTCACGAAGATACGATCCGGGAATTGATATTCTCAAAGGGGCGCATTTCCCTCGGCGAACCTCTTCGAGAGTTTCGCGGCGTCCTGACCGGCGTTCCGACCTACGTCGGCTCAACGGATAAATTTAAGGACCAGCGTGCCTCAGCCAGATAATCAGGACGTTTCTGAGCGCATTCTCGTTTGTACGCCATTCGGGCGTGATGCCGAACTGATCGAGCGGGAGCTGCGCCGTGTCAGGATGCCGTCTTATCAGTGTTCATCCCTGAAAGATCTTTGCATGTGCTTCGAGGATGGCGCCGGAGCAGCCCTGATTTCCGATTACGCTTTTGACCCTCGTGGCGTGGCTTTGCTTGCGGAACAGCTCGCCGGCCAACCACCATGGTCGGCTCTCCCCGTTCTGGTGCTGACTTCTGACAGAGAGTCGACTGAGGAGCACCGTGCCGTTATCCGCGAACTTCAGCCCATCGAAAATCTGACTGTCCTTGAGCGTCCGCTGCGGCCCGACACGCTGGTCAGCAGCGTCCGGGCTGCCATTCGCGCCCGCCGCCATCAATACCAGATTCGGGACATCATCCGCCGCCTGAAGAAAAGTGAAACCACCCTGCAAATTTACCTCGATAACACCGGTGATGGCATCTACGTCGCCGATCAACGAACGGGCCGGATCCTGGACATTAATCAACGTGCCGTCGACAGGCTGGGGTACAGCCGGGACGAACTCCTGCAGTTGTCGCTCCCGGACATCTTTGCCGAAGGCGGACCCATTACGGAGGCACTTCGCGATTTCTCGCGGTCTAAAGTTCCTGGAGTGTTGAAACTGGAGGGTACCAAACGCAGGAAGAACGGCTCTACGTTCCCCGTGGAGATCTCCCTGACTTCTCTGGCGCCCGCGCTGCCGGACCAGATTCTGAGTCTGATGCACGATATCACCGAGCGCAAGCAGGCCGAAAATGAGCGTGCAGAGGAAGTCCGGCGA
>DASSJE010000514.1:0-20805 GCA_035691365.1 Terriglobia bacterium | reverse complement strand
AAGATGCTTTTTTTATCGCGCGAGTCATTGACAAAGTCCAGAACCCGTATCTTCGTGCTCTGCCGGATTTCGCGAATTCCATGCTGAGCGGAGATTCGGAATTCAACTATGACGCTCTCACCTTGATGTTTCGCCACGCCTACAACATTTGCCACATGAAGGACTCCGAAGTTGGCGAGCACGGCAAGCTCTACACGGTTAACGTGCCGAAGATCTTCAAAATTGCGAAGGCTGCGAATTATCGCGGTCACTATTCGCTGGAATGGGAAGGGCGAGGCGGTCCTTACGAAGGCGTCCGCAAGTTGCTGGCGGAAACTTTGCAGCACCTCACTTAGACAACGCTCCGGCGGGGCAGCTTGGATGCCGCAATGATTGCCGGCCCGGGCCTTTTTTTCTGCCAGGGGAAAGACAGAATTTTGCATACCAAAACGCAGGGTATCCCTGCCTGCGAGGGAGTGGTCAGAATGAAGGCTGCAATGAAACCCAACGGTTCCGAAAGACTTTTTGTGCGCACGCAGGAACCCAGGAACTCAACGGAATGGTCCCCGTTCCGGGCCATAATCCTAACCGTGTTCCTGGTGCTGGTTTTTGCGGGTACCGGCCTGGCGCAGCATGAGGGCGTGAACTATGACGAGTCCAAGGTGCCGGCCTACACGCTGCCCGACCCGCTGGTGATGGCGAACGGACAAAGAGTGACGAGCGCCCGGATGTGGACGGAAAAGCGGCGGCCCGAACTCCTGAAGCTTTTTGAAACTTATGAATACGGACACAGCCCCGGCCGGCCCAAAGGAATGACGTTCCGTTTGGTTTCCGTGGAAAGGGACGCCCTTGGCGGCAAGGCTACCAGGAAAGATGTGGTGATCAATCTCAGCGGGAAGAAGGACGGGCCAAAGATGCACGTCCTCATCTACCTGCCAAATGGAGCGCCCAAACCGGCGCCGGTTTTTCTGGGATTGAACTTTGGCGGCAACCAGACTGTAGCATTTGATCCGGGCATTACGATCAGCAAGGGATGGATGAGGTACGGTTGGGGAATTGTGGATCATCACGCGACGGAGGATTCGCGCGGCGCCGATGCCTGCCAGTGGCAGTTGCAGATGATTCTTGCCCATGGATATGGTCTGGCCACTGTTTATTACGGCGACATCGAACCTGACTTCGACGGCGGTATCCGCCAGAGTGTGCGGGCGCTCTACTTACGTCCGGGACAGTCGGAGCCCCCGGCCGATGGATGGGGTGCTATCGGGGCGTGGGCTTGGGGTCTGAGCCGTGCCATGGACTATCTGGAGACTGACAAAGACGTGGACGCACACCGCGTGGCGGTGATGGGTCATTCCCGCTTAGGGAAGACCGCGCTTTGGGCAGGGGCCCAGGACACGCGGTTTGCGCTCGTAATTTCCAACGATTCTGGCGAAGGTGGGGCGGCGCTCAGCAGGCGATGGTTCGGCGAAACAGTAAAAGCCATCAACACGAGTTTCCCCTGGTGGTTCTGCCGAAATTTCAGAAAGTATAACAACAACGTCAACGCGCTGCCGGTGGACCAGCATGAACTGCTTGCCCTCATAGCTCCGCGCCCCGTCTACATTGCAACCGCGGCAGGAGACGTGTGGGCTGACCCGCGGGGCATGTTTCTGGCGGGAAAGGCGGCTGATCCGGTGTATCGGCTGATGGGCACGGACGGGTTGGGCGCTTCCAAAATGCCTGGGATTGGCCGGCCCGTGATGACGACGATCGGTTTCCACCTGCGGTGCGGCCCGCACGACGTCACTGCCTATGATTGGGAACAATTCCTCAATTTTGCCGACAAACATATGAAGGCGCGGTAATGCGGGCAGGGGGGTATAACGAAATAATTGAAGCGTTTCTTGTCATCTGTTAACCTGTCCCTTCCTTCTTATGGCGACGCCGTGCAGAAAATGTGGGGCAACGAAGACAGAGCGCACTCGACACGGCATTCTATATTCCGTTGCTCAAAAATGTGGGTATCGTTTGCGGATCTGCTCCCGGTGTCGCCGTCGTCGGCTATTGTGGGCTGACGAAGACCCGGATGCGCCCGTTCCACCGCGCAGAAGCAGGCATCTGGCCGCACTGCGGCTTTCGCCCGAACCGGGAGGCGAGACCAACGGACCGGTGATCCCCCGATGTCCGCGATGCGGCTGTGCTGACCTTCAAAGATCGAAACGCCGATGGCACGAACGCTTTATTCGCCGCCCTCCCATGGTAAGGTGTCGGGCCTGTCAAAGCCGCTTTCCGTTGTCTTTTATTTAGCCAGCGGACTTGAGGCACCTTTAGCATTTTCCGTGGATCACAACCGGGTTTTGTTTTAGGCATCAACAATATATGTCTGATTACAATGGACCAGATCGAATTACACCATCGCATGCGGCCGGGCCTTCTGTAAACCAGCGCATCGCAGTCTCGACCGGCATTGTGATGGCCAGCATTTTGGCAAGCCGACTGCTAGGTTTTCTGCGTGAGTGGGCGGTCGCCCACCAGTTCGGCTCCAGCGCGATTACGGACGCCTATTACACGGCCTTTACGCTCCCGGATTTCGTCAATTATCTGGTTGCCGGGGGCTCGCTCAGCATCACTTTCATTCCCGTCTTTGCCAAATATATGGCGGAGGAAAATGAGGAGGAAGGCTGGTACGTCTTCTCGACAGTTATCACATCGATGGTGCTATTGCTGCTGATTTTGGTGGTGGCGGGAGAGTTTTTTGCTCCAGCACTCCTCCACGTGATCGCTCCGGGATTCAAATCGGCGGAAAAAGCGCATGCGGTCTTCCTGACCCGTCTGATGATGCCGGCGCAAGTCTTCTTTTACATTGGCAGCATCTTGAGTGCCGTGCAGTATGCCAAGGGACGGTTCCTGATCTCTTCAGTTGCCCCGGTTATCTACAATGCAGGAATCATACTGTGTGGTTTGCTGCTTGCCTCTTCAATTGGCATCACAAGTTTTTCTGTTGGCGTTTTGGTCGGCGCCTTCGCTGGGAATCTTCTGCTTCAAATTTATGGCGCCCGGACCGTGGGGGCCCGATTCAGGCCCAACCTCAATCTCCGGCATCCGGGCTTTCGGTTATTCATAAAGCTCGCCGTTCCCGTCATGCTGGCACTATCGGTGGTCTACTCGGATGACTGGATTATCCGTTGGTTTGGGTCGTACCTGATCCCGGCGTCAATCACCTGGCTGAGCTATGGCAAAATTCTGATGCGGGTCCCTATCGGTGTGATCGGGCAGGCTGTAGGAGTGGCTTCATTTCCGTTTCTGGCGCAGCTTTACGCTGAAAAAAAATATGACGAGCTCAATCGCACTTTCAACACAACCCTGAAAGGGTTGCTGCTGATGATCGTGCCGGTTTCGGCGCTGACCATTGCCATGAACCGGCCGCTGGTCTATTTCGTTTTCTCCCACACGCGCCTTCACGTCCCTGACCTGAACGCTACGGCCGCGGCCCTGGCTCTGTTCTCGATCAGTATGTTCGCATGGGGTTCGCAAGGGATCCTGGCGCGAGGATTTTACGCAGGGCGCAACACCCTTCAGCCGGCAATATATGGCACAGCCGTAACTTTCCTGAACCTCCCGATTTACTGGTGGCTGGTGAGGTCGATGCAGTTCAAGGGGCTTGCGCTGGCGAGTTCGATTGGCATATCCGTTTATTCCATAGCGCTTTTTGTCTCGCTTTACAGGTCGACAGAAAACAAGGCAACCCTGGAAATAGTGGGATTTTTTCTGAGGATCGTGGCCGCCTCTGCAGTCGGGGCTGCGGGCGCATTTGAGGTTGTCCGCTGGATTGAAGTCCGCACAAATTGGCACAGCACCTTGGGCTCGTTCATCATACTAGTGGCAGCCACCCCGGTGGGCCTGATACTTACGGGACTTGCGGCAAAACTGCTGCGCATCCGCGAGATGAATCATTATATGAAATCCATTTCGTTGTTCAGCCGGTTGCGCCGCAGGCGTGGCTAGTGCGAGGGCGCGCTCCTCGCGACCTTGTTTTTGTCCCGTTATTTGCCGATACAAAAGCGGGAAAAGATCATCCCCAGAATATCTTCAACATCCGTGGCGCCGCTCAGTGCGTCCAGTGGCCGCAGCGCGTCATAAAGATCGAGAAGCAGCATCTCATGGTGCATCCGTTCCCCCGTCGCCTGGCGACATCGCTCGAGCGCTGTGAGCGATTCCTGCAGGAGTTGCCGGTGCCTGAGGTTGGTCACCAGTTCGCCTTCCGCACCGGGATCGTTTCCGCCGCCGGCCGCCTGCACGATCTTTTCACGCAGTTGCTCAATGCCTTGTCCGGTTTTGGCTGAAGTGACGACGACCTCCACGGGGCCGGGTGCGCCTGCATCTTCGGTCAGAATAGCCTGCTCGATGGCCCTCCTGCTGGTGCGCTCGGGCAGATCGGCCTTGTTGGCGACCACCAGCATCGATCCCATGTGGCGTATCTTGCGGAGCAGTTCGCTGTCCTCATTGCTCCAGTCCTGCGAGGTGTCCGCCACCAGCAGGCGAAGGTCCGAATCGGCCATGGCCTGGTGGGTTCGTTCCACACCAATCTTCTCCACGGCGTCAGACGTGGTGCGGATGCCCGCCGTGTCAACAAGCTGGACTGGAATACCATTTATCGACGCGCTCTCGCTCACCAAGTCCCGGGTAGTTCCGGGAATCTCGGTCACGATGGCGCGCTCGGAATTCAGCAGCCGGTTAAACAGGCTGGACTTGCCAACGTTAGGCCGCCCAACAACCGAAAGGCTCAGCCCTTCGCGAACAATGCGGCCAAAAGCATACCCCGCAACCATTTTCTCAACATCAGCCTTGGCGGCGTCGAGGCGGTCCAGCAGGTCCGGCCAGTCCATGAAGTCAACGTCATCGTCGGCGAAGTCGATTCCTGCCTCCAGCCTGGCAATCAGGTCCAGCAGGGCCTGTTTATGCGGCTTTACGCGGGCCGATAACGAGCCTCCAAGCTGCCTGGCGGCAACCCGGGCCTGGTAAAGAGTGCGCGACTCGATCAGGTCCTGAATGGCTTCCGCCTGGGTAAGGTCGATGCGGCCGTTCAGGAAAGCGCGCATGGCAAACTCACCCGGTTCTGCCGCGCGCGCGCCGAGCTCAAGACAGCATTCCACCAGATACTGCATGATTACCGGCGAACCATGGCAGGAAATCTCCACCACATCCTCTGCTGTGCAAGAATGCGGCTGCCGGTAGAAAATCAGCACGACTTCATCCAGTACCTTGCCGGTGTGGGGATCGACGAATTTTCCTAAAGTTGAGCGCTGCACCTCGGGAGGGAGCTTCGCCACGCGGATTAGCCCGGAAGCTATCCCGATGGCATCCTTGCCTGAAAGGCGCACTACGCCTATGCCTCCGCGGCCTGGGGGGGTGGCGATGGCCACGATGGTGTCTTCTTTCATCATGCGGAAACCTGCGGGTGCTTCAGGAAGGGGACGCTGCGGGGTAGATCACGACTTTCCGGGATGGGCCTGTCCCTTCGCTCATCGTTTTCACCGAGACTTCATCCTTGAGCGCCAGATGAACAATGCGCCGCTCGCGCGAACTCATGGGTGTCAGGTGGAACGGGCATCCGGTTTCAACCGCCTGGCGGGCCGCCATCTGCGCTGTCAGCTTCAATTCTTCGGCACGGATCTGCCGCCAGTCTTTGCAGTTAAAGCTGATCCTCCCATAAAGCTCGTCATCCACGCGCACAGACTTCAGGACGACGTATTCAAGCGCATCCAGCAGTGCCGCGTTCTTTTCCAGCAGCAGGTCGGAGTCCGGGCCTTCGAAATCGACAACAACTCCCTGAGTATCGGGTTCGTCTCCAGCGCCATCACATTTTCGCACCGTTGATTTTAGGTCGAACCCTCCAAACTGGATGATTTGTCTCACCAGAGAGTCGATCGCCTGCAGGTGATGACCTTCGGATTGCTCAGACGGAATTGACATTGTCATACGCTCAACCCACTATGCTTTTGACTCAGCGGTCTTTGCCGGCCCTAATGGCGGCTGCTTCGGGGTAATAAAGCGGTTGATGAAAAGCTGCTGCCCGATGCCGACCAGATTCGCCGCTAGAAAGTAAAGAACCAAACCGCTGGGAAGCTCGATGAACATAATGCCGAACACTATAGGCATGATATACATCATGCGCTTCTGATTCGGATCTGTCATCATCATCGGCGTCATCAGCTGCATGATAAACATGCTGATAATCATGATGACAGGCAAAATTGGGATCGGCAGACCCATGATACGGGAAGGATCGGGCTGCGACAAGTCCTTTATCCACAAGATCCACGGCGCGTGGCGAAACGCAAAAGGCGCCTCAAGCGACTCATAAAATCCATAAAGGATGGGCAATTGCGGTAGCATCGGCAGGCAGCCGCCCAGGGGATTGATGCCGTGTTCCTGGTAGAGCTTCATCACTTCCTGATTCATTCGTGCCTTGCGAGGGTCGTTGAACTTGTATTGCTTATAGCGGTCCTGGATGCTCTTCACCAGCGGTGCAATCCGCTGCATCTCCTGAGCAGAGCGAATACTCTTGAGCTTCAGTGGGAAGAAGGCCATGTTCAGGATAATAGTCAGAATCACAATCGCCCAGCCGTAATTATGCACCCAGTGGTCATAGATGTAGTGCAAGGCGATAAACAGCGGTTTGGCGATGATGCTGAACCAACCGAAATCCACCAGACCCCCAAGTGCGGGATGCGTTGCGTCCAGAATTTCCAGGTCCTTTGAGGCGACAAACAGGCTGAATTTTACCGGTTGCGCGACGGAGCTGCCCATTTCCATATAGCCGGCTTTGGGTGGTTCTTTCCCCTTCCAGTTTTCGGGTTTCCAGGTTGAATACCCTGCGCCGAAAACCTGATCTCCCGATTCCGGAAAGAAGATTCCAGCAAAATACCTGTCTTCGATCCCGGCAAAATCCAGCGGGCCGGACTTGGTCAGTTCTTTCTCAATTTTGTGGAGGTCGGTGGTTTCCAGCTTGTCGTTGATTTCATAGGCCACTTTGCTCTGCGAGAATTCCATGTTTTCCGGAAGCGAATGGTCGCCGAATCCTCCAACCCACGCCACTCTTACGGGAACGTAATGCTGGTCCCGTGCGACGCTGACGCTGGCCTTCATGCTGTAATCCGGGCCAAAGGCGAACTTCTTCTGGACCTGCACATGGCCGTCGCTGTAGGTGAATTCCAGGGTTGCGGGAGCCCGCAGATTTGCAGCGGACGGCTGAGCGACATAAAGCGCCTGATTTATTTTCTGATTCAGAGAATCGTCCGCTACCCTCAGACTCATTGGATAGCCAAGCTGTTTGCCGGCTGCAGGCTCAACTACATCGAGAGGCTTCCCGTGGGCATCGTCATACTTCTTGAGAATCCAGCTCTTCACGACGGCGCCCCGGGTGGAAAAGGTGATCCTGTAAAGATCGTTCTCGACGACGATATCCTGGGCTTGCTGGCCTTGCACCACGGCGATTTGCGGAGGAGGGGGCACCTTGGGCGCCTCTGGTTTTGCAGCGGCTTTTTCCGGTTCTTTCTGTCCGGCGGCCTGCTGGGCGCCGGATGAAGACTTCTTCGGCGGGGGCGGCGTGGTGACAAACGCAACTCGCCATATCAGGAGCAAGACAAATGACAAGGCAAAAGCGATAATGACCCTTTTTTCGTTGTCCATGGATGAAAGGCTTTCTGTCTAGCTCTCTGATCCCCGCGCTCGGGAGCGTTACGGGACCGGATCGTACCCGTGGCCGCCCCAGGGACGGCAGTTGAGCAGTCTCCGGACTGCCAGCCGCGTTCCTTCCCGCGCACCCCACTTTGCCACCGCTTCATACGCATAGGCCGAACAGGATGGGTAGTAGCGGCACGACGAGGGCATGACAGGTGAAAAACAAACTTGGTAGAAGCGGATCGTCCCCAGCAGCAAGAACCTCAGCGCGTGCGCTCCTCCCCGGAAGATGAAACCGGCGGCCTGGCTGGAAACAGGCGCAACAGTTCCCGTTCCAGCGCAGGATATGCGGACGTGGCCGCTCTGGGGCGAGGGTTGAGCACGATGTCCCATCCCCCCGGCAGTTCGTGCCTGTGGAGCCGAAAGACCTCCCTGATCCGCCGCTTGATGCGGTTCCGGAGTACGGCCATACCCAGGCTTTTGGGCACCGTAATGCCCAAACGCGTCTCGGCCAGCCCGTTCGGTCGATAAAAGACGGTGCATAGTGATGCACTTCGGCGCTGCCCCTGCTTGTAGACCCGTTGAAATTCCAATCGACGGAGCAGCCGGTATTGCTTGGGGAAAGCAGCCGAATCGGGATTCACGGAGTCAGTCGATGGCGACCCTTCTGGCGGCGCCGCTTGATCACCCGGCGCCCTCCGGGGGTTCGCATGCGAATTCGGAATCCGTGTGTCTTGGCACGCCGACGCCGATTAGGTTGGTAAGTCCTCTTCAAAGCTCTGACTCCCTGTTAAGTTCGTGTCTATAAAGCCTAAACACATACGATAACCCGCCACTTCCGGCCAAGTCAAGCTATCGTATCGGGTGTTAGAGCCTACCCGTATCATATCCCCTGTGGGATTGAAGTGTGTGAGCCGGAAGCGATGGCGCGAAAGGCGCGTTTGCCTGCACATGGTTGCACATTGGCTGCTGATCCCTTATAAATAACGTTTGCGGTCATTAATATGTTCGAGGGAACACTGCTATGAAGACAGCGCCATCTCTATCCGCACGCCAAACCAGAACAGCCGGGCGGTCCAATGCCGGCAAAGAGTTTCTTGTCTACATTGGCTCCTACAACACCGCCAGAGGGAAGGGCATTCACGCGTTTCGTTTTGATGCTGCCATGGGGCGGTTGACTTCGATGGTGCTCGGCACCGAGGCTGTGAATCCCACGTTTGTCACCGCAAGCCACGACGGTCACTTCCTTTATGCCACCAAAGAAGTCACCCGCCATGAAGGACGCAAGACCGGCTCCGTCAAAGCGTTTGCCATCGATCGCAAGACGGGAAGACTCCGCTTCCTGAATGAAGTCGCCTCGGGCGGCACCATTCCGTGCTACGTGGCTTTAGACAAGACGGGCAGATATGCCCTGGTGGCCAACTACGGCAGTGGCAGCGTGGAGATAATCGAGGTCCGCAGCGACGGCCGCCTCGGCAAGGTGACCGCGTTCGTCCAGTACGCCGGTTTCAGTATTAATCCTGAGCGGCAAGAAGGTCCGCACACGCATTCCATCAACGTGTCGCCTGATAATCGCTTTGCCCTTGCGGCAGATCTCGGGCTCGACAAAGTGTTCGTCTATCGCTTCGATGCGAAGACCGGCACGCTGGCGCCCAACGATCCTCCCTACGCCGCGGTCAATGCAGGTTCCGGGCCGCGCCACATTGCATTTGCGCGCAACGGCCGGTTTGTTTACGTCATCGGGGAGATGAAGTCAAACATCACTGTGTTCTCATACGACGCGCGCCGCAGCGCGATGCGCAAACTTCAGACGATCTCGACGCTGCCGAAAGGGCACAAGCTGCAGAGCGATTGCGCTGAAGTGGCCGTGAGCCCGAACGGGAAATTCGTGTATGCATCGAACCGCGGCCATGACAGCATCGCGGTCTTTGCGGCCGACGCGAAGAAGGGAACGCTGACTCCCGTCGAGCGGACGCCGAGCGGCGGCAGGTGCCCGCGCCACTTTGCTTTTGACCCGACGGGCCGCTACATGCTGGTGGCCAATCAGGAGTCCGACTCGGTGGTGGTGTTTGCCGCTGACCGCAGCACCGGGCGGCTGATCGCGACCGGCGAGACGGCGGTTGTAAGCTCGCCGGCGTGCGTGCGATTTGTGCCTTTCTGACCTTGAGTGTAATTCTTACCCGCTGTTTCAGAATTGGACATCTTTTTTGTACGGGGCCATTTAGAAGGCCGATAAATCAATATAACTATAACATAATAATAGACTTCCAATTCCTCATATTTTGCACTGTGAAAATCCCATGCGTCCCATTTTGGGGGCACCTGCCGGCATGTAGGCTCTGTATAGAGGCTACTCAAGAGACGCAATAAGGTACGGCTTCAGCCGCATGCCTTCCGCGTTACGCGTTCTGAGTTATGACGGCTGAAGGCTGTGAGTTCATCCAATCCTCGCGCGGGCGCGGAAGATTTTTGCCCATCGCATTCGGCGCAAAAAATTCTTGCCATCGCACGCGGCGCGGAAAATTCCTCTCCATCGCATTACGAATGGGGCGGGCCGGCGCGCAGAAATCACGTCTCAGCTTTGCAAGGGGGGAAGAACTCCGGCGTAAAAACCATGCCTGCCACAGCGCCGGTGGCGTGAGGAGTGTCAGTGGCGCCGACCGACCTCAACGCCAGCCTCAGCGCCTTAGTCTAAGTGACGCCAGCCTCAGCGCCGTAGGTCGCCGAAAGCGCGGGATCGCCGGTGACCCGAGCGCCAGCATCGGGAGCGCCGACCTGGCATCTCCATCGCTGCTGCTGTCGATTTAAAAACCCACCTGCAGAATCATCCCGCGTAGTTTGACCACACTGATGCGCCGCCTGCTAACTTGCCTGCTGGGCCTTCGCCTTCATCCAGCCCGACGGCAAGTAGGTACCCACTCTCCACAGAAATTCGTGGAAGGGAATTGGCTTCTCCAGATAGTCGGCGGCTCCCAGTTGCATGGCTTCCATATAGGCGGCCATCTGATGGTGCCGGGTCGTCACGAGCACCGGCACTCTGCGGTCCTTCATAATCGATCGCGCCGCGACGGCCCTGCCTTCAAATGCGGGGCCGCCCTGGTCCACGATCACCAGGTCAAAACTCTCGCGTTCCAAAAAATGCTCGCCCTCTTCATAAGAGGAACATGCGCGGACCACGAGCCCCCGGTCGCGGAGATTCCTGGCGTATTTTTCCAGATCGCGCGCTTCTTCATCCACCAGCAGAACTCTTTGCCGGGGGATCAAATGTTGTTTTGGGGAAACTTTTTCAAGGGTGCAAGGTAAGGGTGGCATGATGCCCTCCAGATGCCGTCAAGTGCCCCCTCCACTTGATTAGTACTTGATGAATACCGCCGGACCCCCATGCGTGTCAAGCACAAATTTGGAGCCGCGCAGCAGGCCGCATGTGGCATTTGGTACATGGAAAAAGAAGGCAGCAAAAGGCAGGAAAATGAAAGCCTGGGAAGGGGAAAAATGAAGGATGAAGCAAGAAATGGCAGCGACTGGCGACGGTAAAAATTATGACTTTTAAATTTTAAGGATGAAGGATTGAAAGAAGGATGAAGGGTGAAGGATGAAAAAGGCAGGGGCGGATGATTAAGTGGAATATTGATGATTTGCGATTTGTGATTGGCGATTGAAAACAATTACAAATTACCAATTACGAATTACCCGCCACCTTTTGCGAAAGAGCGCGACCTATACCCCACCCGCGAGCACCGGCGCAGATCGCCCGTGCCACCAGAGCTACGAAGCCCCGGAGGGGCAAAAGACAATAGCCCATGGCGCAAGCCATGGGAAAACACGCAATGCAGGGATTCTTCGCTGCGCCTCGTCCCATCAGGGACAGGGCTGCGCTCAGAATGACGGCATGGGGTGTGACTCGTTTTTGAGCCCCGGAACGGGGCGTAAGAATTTAGCCCATGGCGCGAGCCATGGGACAGTGCAAGGCGACAGATCCAGCCCGCCCGGAGGGGCGAAAGACGCCGGGGTGAAAGTAGGGGGGCATTCACTCGTGCCGAAAAGAGCCGCAGACAAATTCCGGCTTTAGCCGCTGAGGTTGTTTGTCCGAATGGCATGCCGTGGTAGCGCAGCATTGTTTTGTAACTCTGCGGTTCGTACATTATAACTAGACCTTTATGACATATTATCTAATTTGACACGGCTCGATCAATTGATAAAATTCCGCGCTGGCACAAACCCTCAGGGGCTGAAGCCCGCGAAAGGAGGGCGATCCTTCGTTCGGCACGACTGAAGTCGTGCCCTTTCGCAAAACCTCGCATCCCCGTCATTCCGAGGAGCCCAAAGGCGACGAGGAATCTGCTTTTGCCGCCAGGAAAGCGAAGCAGATTCTTCGGCCACAATCCGGCCTCAGAATGACGAGGGTGGCGACACTTCCGATCAGGGCGTGGACTCGGGTCTTTAACGGCCGGCCGGTTTCAGGGGCTGAAGCCCGCAAAGATGGCGCGTTCAGACGGCACTGATGAATCCGTGCCCTTTCGCAAAACCATCGATGAGCGAACAAACTCGCGCCATTTCTCAAAAGGCAAAAACGGCCGCATCAGAGTTGTCCGGCACGGCGGGACAAACCTGCTGCCATGTCGGTCAACCGCCATTCATAATTCAGAACTAATCATTGTTTCTATTCGCCAATGGTGGCAAAAAGCCCGCCGCGACGACCGCCCGGCTCTTTCAATCACTCAATCGCCCAGTCACTCAATCGCTCAATGGCTTCATTCGTAATTCGTAATTTGTAATTGTTTTTAATCACCAATCGCAAATCGCCAATCGCCAATGGCGGCGCAATGCCGCCCGGCCTTCCCCTGCGAAAATCAAACGCGGCAGGCCACAAGGGCCCTGCGGGCCTGGACCGGCAGAGAGTTCTTTTGTAGCGCCGCCCCAAAAACTTCCTTTCCCTCGCCCATGGGGAGAGGGTGCCAGAGGGACGACGGCCGCTGAGGGGTATTCTCAACTGGTACTAAAGTTCCTTGCCCTTACGCTCCCGCGGTGGTATATAACCACCGGCAGGCGCAAGACCAACAAAGCAAGATCACGTTTTCGTAGCGCGGGCCTTTACGGCCCGCGGCTTTTGCCTTTGTAGCGGCGCCCTTCAGGGCGGCACGTATCTGTTCTTGTCGCGCGGGCCTTTGCGCCCCGCGGATTTTGTTCTCGTAGCGGCGACTTCACGCCGCCGTGGCGGGCTAACCCGCCCGTTTGATCTAGCACCAAGGTTCCATTGCCCTCGCGTTGCCTGAGTGGTATACATGCCCAGAACGCTCGCTCGACAGGGTCGCAGTTTTCTGCCGCCCCAGCAAGAACAACCTGATCATCAAGCAACGTGGCCCCACAACTGCGCTGTCACGTTGCTCATCAACAACGGAGGTACAACATGCGAACGCAGCCTATTTTTACTGCCGCACTGTTATCGTTTCTAGTCGCGTCAACTGGGCTATTGCCCATTTCCGTAGACGGGCAAACACAGGCGGCACCGCCCGCCAGTGCGTCGTCGAAATCCGCTTTCCAACTGGAGGACGGAACTCCAATTAAGCTGAGGCTCACCAGAACAATTTCATCCGCCAGCGCCCAGGTTGGTGACCGCGTGGATTTTGAGGTTTTAGATGCCGTCAGCGTGAATGGAATCGTCGTGATTCCGAAGGGGAGCATCGCCTGGGGAACCGTTACCGAAGCCCACAAAAAACGCCGGATGGGACGTGGTGGAAAGCTGAACGTGAATATTGATTCAGTCAGGCTTGCCGACGGAGAGAAAGACGCTCTCCGAGCCGTAAAGGATACCGCTGGCGGAGGACACGTGGGGGCAATGACAGGCGCCATCGTTGCGACGAGCATTGTGTTCTTTCCCGCGGCGCCACTCTTCCTTTTTATGCATGGCAAGGACATCACCATACCGAAAGGGACGGAGATTGCCGCTTACACCAATGGTGACATGACACTCGATCCCGGCAAGTTTGCTCCACACGTCGCAACAGGCGTACCATCGCCGGCAACTCCACAAACTTGTGTCGTAGCGGTTAAGTCCGATCCGGAAGCCGCTGACATCACAGTAGATGGGAAGTATTCGGGCAGCACGCCTTCCACACTGAGGCTCTCGGCGGGCGCCCACGTCCTGGACGTGACGAAAACGGGTTTCGACAAGTGGGAGCGCACCATCTCTCTCGACGCCGGCGGCAATATCAATGTTGACGCAACGCTTCAGAAAAATCAGTGAGTAAAGGGGGTTCGGCGAATGGCTGGCGTTGCGACTATTGCTCAGGCCTTCGCAGTCTTTTCCGCGTGTTGGGCCATTATTGCGGGCGTCGGAGCATGGAAGCGTGAGTTTGTCGGCAAGCATCGGATCGAACTCGCCGAGCAGGTTTTGGCCAAGTTCTTCGAGGTGAAGGACGCGGTGGCATTTATTCGCAACCCCTTCTCGAGCTCGGACGAAGGTAAGAGCAGGAAACGTTCGGAGGCGGAAACCGACTCAGAACTTCTTGATCGCGGTTACATTGTGGTAGAGAGGTACCTCAAGAAAGAGAACGTATTTAGTGAGTTCAGCACGCTAAAATACCGCTGCATGGCGGCCTTTGGTACTGATTGCGGTAAGATATTCGAGGATACATTTCAAGCCGTAAATTCTATCTTTCTTTCTGCGCGAACGCTGGCTACCCTCTACTGGCCTAAGCAAGGATACGTTCCAGCGGTCGGGAATCAGCTCCAAGAACACCTTGAGGGAATGCGCCGCCATGAGGGCATCTTTTGGGACATCGGTGATGATAAGGATGAGATCAGACGCAAATTGCGAGATATTCAAGGCCGTCTTGAGTTGGTCACAAGGCCCTGCTTCGAAGAACCGATGAAACTCTATTCCTTTCTCACAAGGCCCTTTTTCTCAACAAGAAATAAGAAATGAACGGCTAGTAAAGTGAGGAATCTGCGATATGGAATATACAGGCATTTGGGAAAAAGTGTTGAATTCCGATGAGATGCCTGAGTTCGTGTTTTCCGTGGGCGACCGGTATTGCAAGGCGCACTTGATAGTTTGGGGGGTTATCAGCTTGCCGTTGCTAACCGTCTACGGTTTCGGCATTATCGTGTTTCTGGTTGCCTACTTTTATTACGGCTTCTATTTGAAACGCGCCAATGCCTTTGCGTTCACGAACAGGCGCATTTTGGTGCATAGAGGCTGGCTTTCGACAGGGCTAAGGAGTATTGACTATCATCAGATCGTAGAAGTGTCTGTGAGCGAGCGATTTTTCCAGCGTGTAATAACCAGAAGCGGGAATCTTGGTATTAAAGCGGCTGGGCAGGCAAGCCACGACGTTGTCCTTGCAGACATCGGCTCGCCATATGACGTGAAGAAGAAATTGGACGAATTAAGAAATCGATGAGCCTCCGCCGCCATTATCGGGCGGCACGCGCCCGGCTCGATTGGGACGGTCGGCTAAGCTGAGTGGGGCAACGGAAATTATGGATTCTGAATTGTGAAGAATGAAAGAACGGAGTGAGGACCCTCCTGACCCACTATACGAGGAGTGTTACAGCGGTTTGCGGGATCCTTTCGAACGGTTTTGCCTGGGTTCCAAACCGGCGTCGACTGATATCTTGTCTCGCGCCTTTCTACGACTTCAGTAACCGCGAGCCACAGCAATTTGGGATGATTTCATTCACAGAACTCGATCCAAGCGAAGCAAGCCTCCACCGAAACCTTTTCGGCGATTTCGGCATTAGTGTTTCGGACTTGTGGGCGCGACGAAACGATGCTCAGAAGGTGATCTATGTCGACCGTAAGGGACCCTTCTTCGAGGCGCTCCGGCGGCTCTTTCAAGTTGGCCATCAACAGCTAACCTCGGCGATCACGTATCCGGGCGACGGTGCGTTGCGAATGGCTTACACGAACAAGTTTATGGCGAGATGTGTTGGTGCAACTGTCTGGGAAAGCCTTCTGCAACTTTATGAATACCTCGAACCGATCGAGCACGCAGGCCAGCAGGAGTGGCGTGTTGTTAACCGACGCCCTCTTTATGAGCTTCCAGAATCTGCGCCGGAGGTGATCGCGGCCGTCTCACCCCCGCGTGGTTGGGCTCAGTTTACTCACGTTGTTCGCGTGAAGCCCGCCGATGTCCTACGCTTTGTGTGTCCCGCTTCCCGCCAGAAGGAGCTCAGGGCGTCTATTCCTGAGGAGTATCGAGGCGTACCCATCCACTCCGTCGGAAAATGATCGGGCTGGCGCAGATCCTGATTTTGGGGGTCTGCGATCAGCGAAGCTGAGTGGGGCAACGGAAATTATGAGTTCTGAATTTTGAAGGATGAAAGAACGGAGTGCGGAGCGAGGACACCCCTCACCCGGACGCTGCGCGTCCACCCTCTCCCCAAAAAGAGGGAGTAGCGAGTAGGAAGTAGGAAGTAGGGAAAACGAAAATCCCCCTCACCCGGCCGCGATGCGCGGCCGCCCTCTCCTCTCGGAGAGGGCTTAGGTTTTTGGGGGCGCGGGCGCTGAGCTTTTTGGGGGCTGCCGTTGACGGCACGGATGAATCCGTGCCCTTTCGCAAAAACCATCGATGAGGGAACAAACTCGCGGCCTTTCTCAAAAGGCAAAACGGCCGCATCAGAGTTGTCCGGCAAGGCGAAACGAATCTGCTGCCACGTCAGTCAGCCGCCATTCATAATTCAGAACTCATAATTGTTTTCATTCGCCCATGGCCGGCGCCACTCCTGTACGCTGAATCACCTGCCGGCGATCGACAACTGTCAGGCGCAGGATTGCAGCGCAGGCACGCGCGTGACATAATTCGCTCTATCGCAGTGGGGCAATTGTGCAGCACCAAGATGCGTCTGCGACGCCGTTGCGGAGGCGCCCGCGCGCCGGCCGAACCCAGGGGGCGGAAATGATTGAAGAAGAGATTGAAATTCGCACGCAGGATGGAACCACGGGTGCGGTCCTCTACCGGCATGAGGACGGGGTCCGGCGGCCGGGCGTAATCCATCTGACCGACATCGGCGGCATTCGCGCGGCGCACCGCGGGATGGCGCGGCGGCTGGCTGAGGAAGGTTACACCGTCCTGATGCCCAACGTGTTTTACCGCACCGGGCGTCCGCCGCTGATCGATTTCGACTATCGCGCTGATGCGGAGCGGGCAAAGAAGCGCTTTGCGGAGCTGGGCGCGCCCCTGGCGCCGGGACCCATGGAGCGCGACGCCGGTGATTACGTGGACTTCCTCGCCGCGCAGGATTCGGTGAGCGGCGCGCCGATGGGCGTGGTTGGCTACTGCTTTACGGGAGCCATGGCCGTGCGCACCGCAGCCGTGCGGCCCGGCAGGATTGCCGCCGCCGCGTCGTTCCACGGAGGCGCGCTCTACACCGAAACGCCCGCCAGCCCGCACCTGGCGCTGCCGCGCGTCAAGGCCCGGCTGTATTTTGGCCACGCCGTTGAGGACCGCACGATGCCGGCCGAGTCCATCGAAAAATTGAACCTGGCGCTCGCTGCATGGGGCGGCCGCTACGAAAGCGAAGTTTATGAGGGCGCCCGCCACGGCTGGACGGTGCCCGACAGCCCCGTTTACAACCAGCCGCAGGCTGAGCGCGCTTACGGCAAATTGACGGAATTGCTGGCGAGCGCATTGAAACAGGTTTAGGCAGGTTCAAAACCGCCGCGCACGCGTGGCGAAGATTCTTTCTGGAGGACAGCTTGAGACAATCGCTTGTTTCAGGAATTCTGCTTCTCATCTGCGCGCCGCTATGGGCACAGCAGGCGGTGACGAAAATTCCCTATCAGGCCGACCCGAACTTCCTCAAGCTGCCGCAGGGGATGTACCTGGGCGAAGCGGCGGGCGTGGCCGTGAATTCGAAAGGCGACATCTTTGTTTACAACCGTGGCGAAAAGACGCGATTGCTGGAATTTGATTCCAACGGAAGCTACCTGCGTACTATCGGCGACGGCCTTTATGGATTTGTTTTTGCCCACAGCGTCAAGATTGACAAAGGTGATAATATCTGGTGCGTCGACGAAGGCTCGAGCACGGTGATGGAATTCGATCCCACGGGGCGGCACGTGAAGATGGTGCTGGGCCGCCGTCCGGAGCCATCACACCAACTGCTGCCCGGCCAGCCCGAGCCGCCCGCTTCGGACTGGCTCTTCAACCGGCCCACCGACGTGGCGTTTGATTCCAGGGGCGAAATTTTTGTAACCGACGGCTACGTGAATTCGCGCGTCATGAAGTATGACAAGAACGGCAACAAGCTGAAGGAGTGGGGCACGCGCGGCGCCGCGCCGGGGCAGTTCCACACCCCGCATACGATTGTTGTGGGTGCGCATGACCGGGTTTACGTCGGCGACCGCGAGAACAATCGCATCCAGGTTTTCGATACCGGCGGAAAATTCATTGCCCAGTGGACCAACGTCGGCGCGCCCTGGGCGCTGTGCATCACGCCCGGACCCCACCAGGTGATCTACAGTTCGGATTCCCGGCCCGGCCACATTTACAAGCTGGATTTGAACGGCAATATCCTGGGAGAGTTCGGCACGGCCGGCAAGCAGCCGGGCCAGTTCGGCTGGGTGCACGAGATGGCGTGCCCGTCGGAAAACGTCCTGTTCACGGGCGAACTGCTCAACTGGCGCGTGCAGAAGCTGGCGCTGCATCCAAAAAAATAGCGGGCAGGTCCAGGAAACAACTCAATTGGCAGCGCCTGCTCCGTTTTTTCCGGCTATCTATACTTCGCCCTCCACTTGACGGTTTCTGCCTAAGCAGGCAGTATCAATGAGGACCTTCATCATCGGGCCTGTAGCTCAGTTGGGAGAGCACCTGGTTTGCAACCAGGGGGTCGGGAGTTCGAACCTCCCCAGGTCCACCAGATTTTTATTCCAAGCTTCAACCACTCGCCGCAAGTTTCTGCACCGGCTCGCCGGCCACGCCGCCCATCCTCACCCCGAGTAAAGTGAGCAAGCCTGGCGGCATATTGTGATGATTGCCAGGAACGCAGTGCTCATGCACGGCGGGATGCGCGTTACAGATCAGCGGGCCGTTTTGGAAGCGGCTTGCTCCCGCCTGGCCGATTGGATCAGCTTCTCGATGCGGTCGCGCTCCGGGTTTTGAGGATAGAGGTCGAGAAGTTTTTGCCAGGCAGCGACGGCGTGCGCGGGGTCCCTGAGCCCTGTTTCATAAACGACCCCAAGGTTAAACAAGGTCTGGAAATGGCGCGGATCGATTGCAAGCGCCTGCTGGTATTCCGCAACGGCCTGCCTGGGAAGCCCGGAGTAAACGTAGGCTGTGCCCAGGTCTGTCCGGACCCGCACATCACGCGGATCAATCTGAAGCGCGCGCTCATAATAAGCGGTGGCCCTGGAATAAACGTGATGGTCGTAATAGATATTCCCAAGCTTGCTGAGAAGCTTTGCATTGTTGGGATTGGCTTTGAGCGCCGCCTCGACCGGCCCAACTGCCACTTCGAGGGGAGGCAGCGGCGTTTCGTTGGGCGCCGGAGGCGGGGTCGCGGATTGGGCCGCGGGCGCTGCCACTTCAGGAGTCATCCTTCCCCGCAACATGTAGCCAATTGCAATTCCCGCGATCAGGCAGACAAACGCGAAGAGGAATATCGCGCGCTCGCCCAGCAGTGAGGCTGGTTGCCCGCCGCCGGGAATGGCGGGCGCCGTGTTGTGTTTTTCCGTATGCCTCAACTCACCTTCCTGCGGTTGCCGAGTGATTGCCAGTTTCAAACCTACCTGTCGTGCTGCACTGCGGCTGTGAGGCCTATCACCGCCGGACGTGACCTCTATCACTGATTAGATTTCTCTAATGCGTCAGCCTGAATCTCGCGCAGTTCACACTGTACAGGTGGTTTCCCTTGGCCGAACTGCCACAACAAAAGAGACTTCCTCCTGAGGCCGGCGCCCCAAAGAGAGAGCGGGGGTCACGGCAAACCTGCCACCGGGCATTTCTTCTCTTATGGGCTTATTTTCCTTATCGATGCGCGCGAGGTGAGGCGCCTGAGCTTCGCTCCAAAGTAAGCGTCCCCAAAGGGGCGCTGAAAAGCACATCACTTGCTGTTGTGTTTTTCATCGTCCTTCTTACAGAACTCGCCGAACCCAGAGGCACGGCTTCTCCTCTTACGGCCCGTCCGGGGGTTAGGAGGACGTTAACTTTTTGGCTGTTCATGGCCCTGGCTGCTGCCTCCGCCAGCGCCGCCAAACACCCCGTACCGCTGGACGCGAAGACGGACGCGGCGACGTGCGCGCAGTGCCACACTGACAAAACAAAAGGCAAGTTCGTGCATTCCGCGATGGCCGGCGGATGCCTGACCTGTCATGAAGTTCGAGTGACGGGAAAGATCACTCGCGTAAAACTTATCACCGGCACGCCGTTGCAGCTTTGCCTCAGTTGCCATTCCGACAAAAGGGCTTCTGATATCAAGGGCAAGGTCCATCCCCCCGCGGTTCGCGATTGCCTGGTGTGCCACGACCCGCACTCCTCGAATTACAAGTTCCACCTGGTGAAATCTCCCGATAGCGCCGCGAAGGCCGAGAACCTTTGCCTGGGCTGCCATGCCATCGGCCAGGACGTTCCCAAGGGAGGCAGCCGGCACGCAGCGCTCGACATGGGTTGCGAGACCTGCCACGTGATTCACAAATCCGGAGACCCTGCGAAGCGCGAATTCACATACCACCTGGTTAAGAACGCGCCTGAACTTTGCCTGGGCTGCCACGATGCGAACGACGCGGCGCTCGCCAAGGCGCATCAAAACCAGCCGTTTGCCACGGCCGATTGCCTCCAGTGCCACGGCCCGCACCAATCGGCAAAGCCCAGGCTCGCGCAGGAGTTTCTCCACCCGCCTTATGCGGCGATGACCTGCGGTATCTGCCATCAACCCGCAAAAGAAGGGAAAGCAGTCCTGACCACCCAGGACGTCAAGTCTTTGTGCGTGATGTGCCACGCGGACAAGGCAAAGGAAATTCAGGCGGCGAAGGTGCAGCATCCCGGCGCGCAGAGTGACTGCACGGTCTGCCATAGCCCTCATGCGGGAAGGTCGCCGGCATTCCTGCGGCCCGACAGGGTGGCAGTCTGCCTGGCCTGCCACTCCGACCTGGCGGAGCAGGGAAAGAAAGCGCATCTGCACCAACCCGCTTTCCAGCAAGGCTGCGCCACCTGCCACGAG
>DASSJE010000513.1:0-16592 GCA_035691365.1 Terriglobia bacterium | reverse complement strand
ATTAGGACACTCCCGGCTGCGAATCGACATCCTGGTCTTCGAGACCGGATAGATGAGTGAGCTTGCGCTCGCTGACAACTAGAAAGGGATTACCGCGCACCGGCGTCGAGGGATTAGTGTGGCGGCGCTCGCATCCCCCCCCACTTTTGGGTAAGGGGGGCTGCTCGCTCCGCCCCACAAAACAAAGCACCATCATTTTTCCCTTGACTCCGCCGCCCCCTTCATAGATGCGCCAGCCCCGGGCAGCCCGGCCTATAACCTGACCTACAACTACGATCAGTACGGAAATGGATGGTGCGTTGGGGGCTCGGGAGGCGGCATGTGCCCGGCGCTGAACTATAACTCGGGCAAGAATCAGCTCACAAGCATCGGCGGTGCCTCGCCCGTAACGGTCACTTACGATGCGGCCGGCAACCAGTTGAACGACCAATATAGCACCTACCAATACGACGCCGAGGGAAGGGTGACGCATTCATATTCCACGGGGCAGTGGCAGTATCCGACGTATAATGCCCTGGGGCAGCGGGTGGAGGATTATCAGTCGGCTGGGGCGAGCGACTCGATGAAGATCTACTACCCGCGGGACATTTTTGGCGGGTGGCGCAGATACTCGTTTTGTAGTATCTGCGTTCAGCAAAGCTGAGCGGGGTTACAATGGCCGCATGTCACAGCCGCCCCGATGCTACGGCGAAAACGATCTTCACTTTCTGACCAGCAGCGCGCAAGTGGCGGGGCAGCGGCTGAACATGGGCGGGGCGAACGCCTACATCGACCACGCGGACGCGGTGGGTTCCACGACCATGGAAACCGACCCGGCCGGAGGCGTGCAGTGGGACATCGTGCGCTACCCGTGGGGGCAGATTTGGCAGCAGACGGGCACGCGGCAGTCGGCGGTCTTCGGAGATTTGGATTGGCAGGTCAACGACCCCCTGCGTCCCTCGGCTACGCGCGAGTATAGTGCCAATGTCAACCGCTGGATGACCCCCGACCCCGGTGGTGCTGGGTCTGAGCTGACGGATTCGCAGTCGTGGGACATGTATTCCTACGCGGATGATAACCCCACAACCGATTCAGACCCAGGCGGCCTGGACTGCCTCCATTTCAGCCCGTCGCCGGGCGGGATAAATGTTGGAGTTGAGAGCGGTTCATGCAGCGGAAGCGGCGGCGTCTATGTAAATGGCACAGTGGATGTGGACTCATTTACCTACAACGGCAGTGAGCTGGGATATTCCTACGCTCCGTATTCAGGCGGAAGCGGCGCAGGTGTAATCGGCTTCGGAGCACCAGCAAGCAGCAGCGACCTTAGTCCCTTTGCCTTGGAGGCCCTGCCGCTGACCGGCAGTTGGGCATCGGCCGGTATTCGAAACGCGGCAATCACTATGGGGATCAACGGTGCCCTAGTAGGCGTTGACGTGCTACTTCAGGCGGGCGTTGACACGCTGACGGCGAGTGAAGAAGCGGCCGGGGCAAGCTCGGGAGCCGAAGAGTCAACGGGACGAACCGTCCCGCCGATTTGAAGGAGCAGTTGGCGATGCAGCAAGCTAGGTCAAATCCGTGGGCCGGACGGCAAGTTCCGATCACGATGAACGATCCGCGTTGGCCAGCCAGCGACGGCTGGGTAAAAATGCGACAGAACGTAAACGGGGTCGAAATCCACTATAACTTCAACACAAGAACCTATGAGACTGCCGACTGGAAATTCAAGTAGAGGGTTGGGCATGGCTACAACAATTGATGTTGGAATCGAATTTGACGTGATAGGCAAGGAGACTGACCTCCTGAAGGTTCGTATTTCTGCCTGGAACGGAGCCTTTGGCGGCGCGGCTGATGTTTACACGGGTATCGGGGGACTTGAAGAAGCCGCTAAGAGGCTGAAAGGTTTCCCCCAGCACCCGGCGGATACCCGTGAAGTCACTCTAGGTGCCTTTGGCCCGGAGTGGGCGGGCGGTGGCGTGAGGATGCGATTCTATTGCCTGGACGCGTCCGGCCACGCGCACCTGGAATTGGACATAGAGTCCGAGGGTTTGCAGGGCAGACCCTCGCAGTCCGTTCATATGTCGTTGGCGATTGAGGCGGCGAGCGTAGACTCGTTCATCGAGGAACTCCGCTCGACCGGCGCACGCACACGCGGCAGCGCTCGTCTGGAAGGGATGCCCGCCGAAACCCCTCTCTGACTATTCTTCGTGGCCGGCGCAGACGCTTGGTTTGTAGTGTCTGCGTAGTCCCGAAGGGACTGGTCTTCATGGGCTGCAGGGCGTATACTGCGGAGCCATGGCGCGCCGCAGGCTTCCCTTCGTTCCGGGCGAACTGCAATTCACCTCCTCCGACATTTTTATCTGTAGTCCGATTGGTGCCCGCGGCTGTGGTCAAGCTGGCATTACTATGTTCTGGAGGACACTTCTCTGATGGCGATGGACTGGGTGAAATGAATACAACCAAATACCTCTCGCTTCGCGAGAACGCAGACTCGACAAAGCGCGAATCTGCGCCAGCCACGAAGGATGAAAATGAACGGGGGGCACTTTCCCCATGCCCACACGCTGAATATGGTAGCGCAGACCGCCGCGCTTGCGGTCTGCGGCCCTTGTCCCTCGCCGTTGAAAATCCGCGGACCGCAAACCCGGAGGTCCGCGCTTAATTTGTCCGAATCAGCCGTACAGGTACCGTCGACCCCGGCGACCCGCTTCCCGGGCCTCCGGCAGACGCGCCACCACTGCCGGAAGCTCCGCCGCAGGTAAAGGCGTTCAAAATGATCGCGTCAACGGTATCGTCCGTTCCCGTGTGGCTGGCGTCCTGGATAAACACCTGCAGATAGCCATCGATGCCAACCGTGCTCCCTCCGGGGGGCAGTGGCACTCCCGAATAGACTGGAAGCGTGACAACAGAGGAACTCCCCGTGTAATCCAGAATTGCGGCTCCGGGGAGGAGCGGGTTCGGGTTGTTGCTTCCTCCTGTGATGGGAAAAACGCCGTTTATAACCTGACTGGTGTCAATCGTGTCCTGGCCCTGGTTCATTCCATCGCCGAGGGCGTTGATCAGGCCGTCGGTTCCCTGGTCGACCGGTCCTACGTTATTGCCATTGGCCGTCACCAGCGTGCTGCTACAGGAATAGTAACCGGGCGTGCATTCAATAATATGGTTCCTCAGCGCGGAACCGCTCGATGGTGGAGCGTCGCCAAAGCCCACCAGGTAATATTGGCTGGGCCCCGATTTCGTATGAAGTTGCCAGGGCATGCCCTGGATCCCGCCCTGCGAATAGAGTCCCGGGTGCAGAACGTGGCCGTCGTTGGGATCAAAAAAGTAGCCCCGGCCTGAGCAGTTAGCATTGTTCATGTCGTCATGGGTCGGGTCACAATCGGGCACCAGGAAAGGCTTGATGCAAGATGCGTAAAACCCCTGGCTGCCCGAGCCTGAGCCTCCCGGCGTGTAGGCCTCTGCGGTCGCGGTGGCATCCACGTTCGCGGCCTGGATACCAAAGATCTTTGCGAAGAAAGTGGGCACGGCGCGCCGGACGACGACGGTGATCTGCGGTTCCTGAGGGGAAGGATAGCTAAAGGATATGTCGCTGTTCTGAATGCTGGCGATCTGCCCGGCAACGTAGTTCTGAGCGCCCGAGGCCTCGGCATATTGCTGGCCCAGGGTCTCCTGCTGCCCGCCTGAGGTGCACCCGCCCGTTAAACAACCGGATTGGATGAAAGCATAAGCGCCGGCCAGGGCCGCGGAATCCGCCGCCCGCTGCGCCTGGTTGCGCGCCAGATAGAAATTGACCAGGTCGATGGCGAGGGCTGATACGCCGAGCAACACCACCATCGAAAATGCTACCATCAACAGGATCGAACCTGTTTCCTTGGCGAAGCGCCGATTCACTTTGATCGTTTTCCGCATAACAACTCCTTAGCCTGTACCCAGGTTCTTCATAACAGCGCTCTCGGTCAGCGTTGCGGGCAGGCCGATCGTTGAGCCCGGCACGAGCAGCTTGATGATCCTGTTAAAAGACCAGTTATAGGGATAGGTTACGTTAACCTTGGTGCCAAAAAGAGCGATGGGTGTTCCCCCGGAAGGCGTATAGGTATAGCCATACTCACGGTTGATCGTCAGGCTGATCCCGTTCGCGCAGGTGTATGTGTAGGTCATGTAGCCCGTGTATTGCAGCGAACTCGGATCGATGCAGGATGAGTTTACACCCGCGTTGGTCATGTAATTGGCGACAGCCTGTGCCGCCGCCTGGATCGAGCACGGGATTGTGCTGGTGCAAGTGGTATCCGTGATATTGGTGGAGACTGCGATGCGGGCGCCTTCCCGCGCGGCATTGGCCTCTTTTTGCTTCAGATTATAAGCGCCGCTAAATTCAATAACTCCTACTGCGAAGACCAGCAGGAAGGGCAGGGCCAGAGCAAACTCCAGGAGTTGCGCTCCTTCGGTCCCGGTGGCCGGATGGACGAAGCGCATTATTTTACGCGCCCAATAGCCGGCTGGCGGCAGCGGCGCCGTTTGGAAGTCTTTTCGCGTCCGCGGTTGCGATTTGGTCATGGGCAGGTGCTCCCTGTCGGCTGGTTTTCGAGCCGCATCTGCGCCTGGGTTGGAATATTGAAGGTTGTGGCGTTCAGGCTCGTGAACGGAATTGCCATCTGCACGGGGTAACTGAAACTGATGGCGATACCGCACTGTTTCGGGTAGGTGTTTTCCAGCCAGACTGCCTGCTGGCAGTAGTTCAGCACTTTGCTGGGGTCCAGGTTGTCGGCACTCAGCGCCGGCGCCACATAATTATTGAAAGTGTTGGTGTTTGAGGAACACGAAGCTGTCGGGTCGTCAGCATAAGTGTCTCCTGCGGCGTAGGAACTTGGCAGCACCGCATAACGCACCCCTTCCCGGGCTGCCCGGGTTATGGTTGCGTAGACATTATAGGCCCGGCCCACCCATATGATGCCGACGAGAAGCGTTAACAAGAGAGAAGCGACAATGGCGAATTCGAAAAGCTCCGCGCCCAACTCCGCGACGCCTATCTCGCGGATGCGCCCGGCCGACAGCCGGGCAAATGCACCCAGGCGTTCAATGGCGACACGTCGCATCGCTCGACTCTCTGGCTCACTGGTGCACATGGTCAAATCCCGTCCAGTTTCTAAATCGTTAGCACCCCGAAGCCTGGGAAAAGGGTCCCTGATCCAAGGTAGTAAAGTGTCGGAATGCCCTAACACGAGTGAACGGTACCATGAGGCATTGCACGGCGACAATGGCACGACAGTTCCAGTTATCTGGCTGCAATTCTTTACTACTTCGTAACAACGGGGCCGCCGGCTGCGGCGGCGCTTCCGGGGCTGGCGCAGAGGCAAATTCCGTCCGTGCGATCCCGAAGGGACGAGTCCGAGTGTGGCGCGAGGCTTGAGCTGGGGGATTTATTTTTTATAGGAGGCTTCTGCGAACGCCATGGGTCGGCAGAAATGAAAACCCGCAAATGCCTCTCGCTTCGCGAAATCGCATATTCTGCGAGGGGAGCATCTGAACAAGCCGCCCGGCTTCCCGGTTTGTTCTACTGCAGGGTTTTCCTGAAGGCGGCGGCAGCGGGCCTCGGTGAACCGTCGTAGTGAAACAGCCCGTAATCCACCGGAGTCCCTATTCCCGGGCTGCAGCCCGTACCCGGGGACGGGGTCACGTGCGTGGCGGGATTGCTATAGTCCTTCAGATTGTACCAATAGACCTGTTGGACATAATTCAGGTTGTACAGAATCGAGAACGACCGGCTCAGGTAATCCGCCTGCTGCGCTTCGGAGAGCCCGTTCGTCCCTCCGCCCACGACCCAGCCGATTTCCGTGATCCAAACCGGTTTGCTTCCGTCCTGATTTCGGGTCATGACGTCGCGGACGCTGTTGACATAGCCGGCCAGATAAGAATCCGGCGGCACGCCGCCGTTGTAGGGGTGAAACCCGACAGCATCGAAGTATTTTTTCCCGCCGTCCTGGTAAACAGACTCCAGAAAAGAAGCAGCCTCCGTCGTGTTCAACTGGCCGGCCCCTGCGCCGGGAGACAGGCCGCCCAGCGCGACGACGGCTTTGGGGTTTGCGGACTTGATGGCATCGTAGGAAAGTTTGAGCAGTTGGACGTAGCGGGCGGGGTCAGGCGAAGGCCGCCAAAAATAGGCGGCATTGGGCTCATTCCAGATTTCCCAATAATGCACCTCAGGGTAGCGGGCGGCCACCGTCCCCGCGAAGGTGGCGAATTGCCCGATATCGTCCGGGGGACAAAATGAGATCGCCCAGGGATCGCCCTGCAAATCCGCGGCCGCGACTGAAACACGCTTCATCGAGTAACCCAGAATTCCCAGAAGCGGAATGCCGGCGTTTGTCGCGCGCTTCACGAGGTCATCGTACACGGCAAACTGCCAATTGCCGTCGGCGGGTTCGATGTCGTTCCAGTAGTAGGTGACGCGGGCGCTTACCTTGCCCGGACCGCCCAGCGATGAGATAAGGTCGGCGTCCTGAGTGTTGTAGAGGATTGCATTCGTGCCCAAAAGCAACGGGTCGTTCCGCGGGGAGTGGCCGGGAAGAACATCGCGACAGGCGAAGTACAGAAAGGCGCCGAGGGCCGCCAAGGCCAGCAGAATGCAAGCGGCAAGAAAGCTTTTCGGGCCCTTGAGCTCGAGGAATGGAGCGAGGCGTTTCAAGACGGCAATTCCCGGTATCGTTGCTTCAGTTCATGGCCACGCGGGCCAGGACGGGCTGCAAACAGGAAACCCAACAAGAGCTGCTCGTTATTCGAAACCGCTGGCAATGCAAAGCAAAGACTGGCGCCTTGCGCCCGGCTGGGCGCCCTCGCTCCGGCCTACTGAGTGCGACCCCGGAAGTTTGCCAGGTAAAAGGGCGCATCAGCCTCATCATCCATGCCGCTGTCATCCGGGAAGAGCATGGCCGAATCCTGCTCCATGCCGGGCGCCGGATCTGCGGCCACTTCATAGTCGCACACACTCACTTCACCGCCGGCGCTTATCCTGCAGCGAACGGAGACCGCTTTCTCAGAGCCGTCAGAGAGCGCTTTGCAGGTGAACATAAACGTAATGATGTTGGAGTCGTTAATCTCCGCTCCAGGCATGAGCATGGCAAGAGCTGGACCCGATTTCATTTTATCCATCCCGCACCCCCCCACCCAAATAGGCGCTTGCTTTCAGATAGCTATAGGAATTCTATCGGGCCGAGGGGGTGGAGTTGTCAGAGCGCTGTCTTGGGGCTGTAAAGAGTCTGTCGGCGGCAGAGCATCAGTGAAGGGGCCGACGCCTGCAAAGGATTCAAGATTCAAAATTCCAGATTCCAGGATAAAGAAACCGTTCGTAGGACGGCAATGCCGCAAGGCGAGCGCCTGCCCCGGCGGCTTTAGTGCACGGGCATGCGGCCGGTTTTTGCGAAAGGGCACGACTTCAGTCGTGCCGCAAAAAAGTCCGCATTGATTGCGGGCTTCAGCCCCTGAACAGAATGTTCATTCCGCCGGGACCTTCAGCGGCTGAAGCCGGCGCCGGGGGCGACGCTTTACGGCACGAGTAAACTCGTGCCCTTTCGCAATAAGGCAATCGCGGTTGGCGCCGAGGCGGGTGGCGCAGCCACTGCAAGAGATTCAAGATTCAAAATTCCAGATTCCAGGATAAAGAAACCGTTCGTGGGACGGCAATGCAGCAAGGCGAGCGCCTGCGCATCAGGATGACGCCGCTAAAGCGGCGTCCCCCATGAAACACCCTATTGCATGTCCTGTTTTTATCAGTGCGCCGGCATGCCGCCGCGGCTCTTGGGCCTGCGCATCAGGAAGATGGCGGGCATGACGACGATGAACATAATGGCCAGGAAGAGGTAGGTGTGGTTGAACGACAGCATGGCCGCCTGGCGCTGCACCATGCCGAACATCGCAGCATAGGCGCGCTGGGTCGCGGTGGCGGCGCTCGCTCCGGAACTCATAAAGAAACTGCGAAGCCCTTCAAACGTGCTCTGCGTTTGCGGGCTGTAAGGATTGACGTTGCTTCCCAGGAAGTTGGTGTAGTGCTGCTCGCTGCGCGCCACGATGGTGGTGGAAAGAGCGATGCCCATGCTGCCGCCGATGTTGCGCATCAGGTTGAAGATGCTGGTGGCGTTGCCCATTTTTTCATTCGGAATAGGGTCCATGGTCGTGGTGGTGAGCGGCACGAACAGGAACCCCAATGAGAGCCCCTGCAGGAACTGCGCCCAGAAGATTTGCCAGTAGCCCACATTCAGGTTGAGCGTGCCCAGCAGCACCAGTGAAAAGGCGCAGGCGACGATGCCGATCACCAGCAGCTTTCGCGGATCAAAGCGGGACATGATGATGCCTACAACGGGCATGGCAATAAACGAGCCCAGTCCTCTGGGAAACATGGCAATGCCGGCCTGAAGCGCCGGATACCCGAGAATGGTCTGGAGAAAGATGGGCAGGATGACCAGGCTTCCATAAAGGACGAAGCCCAGAACTGTCATGAGAAAAACGCCGGAACTGTAGGTGCGTTCCTTGAAGGCACGCAGGTCCACCACCGGGTGCTTCACCACCAGTTCGTAAATGACGAACGCGACGAGGGCGACGGCGGAAATGACGGCCAGCCGCAAAATAAAATCAGAGGAGAACCAGTCTTTTTCCTGGCCCTTGTCCAGAATAATCTGCAAAGTGCTGACCCCCACGGCCAGCATTCCAATGCCCCAGTAGTCAATCCGGCTGCTGGCCCGCTTGATGTAATGAGGATCGAAAATAAAAAGCTGGGTCATGATGAGGGCAAGGATTCCCACCGGAATGTTGATATAGAAAACCCAGCGCCAGCTATAGCTGTCAGTAAGCCAGCCGCCCAGCACCGGGCCGAGCATGGGCGCCACCACGATGCCCAATCCCCAGAATCCCATGGCCTTGCCGCGGTCCTCGGGAGGGAAAGACTCCAGCAACACGGCCTGCGAAATGGGCTGGAGCCCGCCGCCGCAGGCGCCCTGGATTACCCTGAAGAGCACCAGCAGGGGCAGGTTGGGCGCCAGCCCGCACAGGAACGACGCCAGCGTAAATCCCGTGACGGAGGTCATCAGCATGCGTTTGCGCCCGAAGTAATTGGAGAGCCAGCCGGTAATGGGCAGGATGATGGCGTTGGCCACCAGATAGGACGTGAGCGTCCAGGTGGCTTCATCCACCGAGGCTGACATGCTCCCGGCGATATGCGGCAGCGACACGTTCACCACCGTGGTGTCGAGCACCTCCATAAAAGTGCTCAGCATCACCGCAATGGCGATAATCCAGGGATTGATCTTGGGCGGTTCGAATTCTTTTGCCATGGTCAGGAAACTTTCGGCCCGAGCCCCGCGGCGCAGATGATGGTGTCCGCCACGGTCTCGATCCCCAGGCCGGATGAGATGGCCAGGTGATAAAGGCGGCGGTCCTTCCAGTCCTCGCCGTAGAAGCGGCGGATGTACGCCGCGCGGCGGTGGTCGGTCTCCTCCATGAAGCGGTTGGCATCCGTGCCCGGCGCCAGCCGGTCGCGCATCCGCTGGAGCTTTTGGTGTCGAGGGCCAAAGACAGAAACGTGAAACACGTCGCGGCGCTCGCGCAGGATGCACTGCCCGCCCCGCCCGACAATCACGCACTTGCCCAGTTCGGCAGCCTCGCGAATGATTTCTCGAGCTATTCTGGCCATGGCCTCGGAATCCACGGCCCGCGTGTCAACGGTGGTGGCGAGGCCTTCATAACCTCCCTGCCACAGCCCCTTGACCAGCCGGTGAAACCACGGATCGACGCATTCGTCGTAGCGGGCGGCAACTTCGGGCTCGATCTTGGCTCGTTTTGCTACTTCAACCACCAGAGATTGATTCACCAGCTTCCAGTCCAGACGGCGGGAGAGCAGCTCTGCAAGCGTTCCGCCGCCGCTGCCATATTCGCGGCTGATTGTGATGACGTTAAACATGTTGAGTTCTCTATTTCTTCGTGATCACTGTGGGTTCCACGGACATGCCGATGCGCAGCAGATGCTCGCTGTCCTGTCCGGGGTCGAAAACAATTTTGACGGGAATCCGCTGCACCACCTTGACGTAATTGCCCGTCGCGTTTTCCGGCGGAAGCAGGCTGAACTTCTCGCCGGTGGCGCCGGCGATGTTCAGCACGTGGGCCTTGTAATCGCGGTCATAAGCGTCCACATGGATGATGGCGGGATCGCCGGGCCGCATGTCCTTCAATTCGGTTTCCTTGTAATTGGCGGTCACGTAGAGTCCTTCCATCGGGACAATGGCCATCAGGGCCTGGCCGATGCCGATGTTCTGGCCCGGCTCCACGGACTTTTTGCCCACAACGCCGTCCGCCGGGGCGCGAACCAAGGTGTAGTCGAGATCGAGCCGGGCCTGGTCCAGAGCGGCCTTGGCCGTCTTCACCGCAGCCTCGGCGGCGTTGGCCTGGGCGCGGCTCGCGCGGACCTTCTGCGGCCCCGCACTGGACGCGCGGAGGTTGGCCTGCGCCTGCGCCAACTGGGCCTGCGCCAGGGCAATGTTCTGTTCCGCGGCCGCGGCGGCGGATTGGGCCACGGCGACGGCGGCGGAATCCGCGTCAGCCGTCTGCACGGCGTGGTCATACTGCTGCTGCGAGACCTCTTCTTTTTTGATGAGTTGTGCGTATCGAGCCAGGTCCGAGGTCGCCTGAGTGTAATTCGCCTGCATCTGCTTCACCCTGGCCTGGGCCTCGAGCGACTGCTTTTCAGCAGCGGCGATGGCCGCCTGCGCCTGTTGTACCCGGGCCTGTGCCAGCGAGATGCCGCTCGAGGAATCCACCGACATGATGGGTACGCCGACAAGCGAAGCCTGGGCGTGGGCCACCGCCGTGGCGTAGTTGGCCTGGGCGCGGTCCAACGCAACTTTGTAGTCGGTGGGATCGATGCGCACCAGGACCGTGCCTTGCTTGACGAACTCATTGTTTTCAACTTCAACCGCGACCACATGGCCGTTGATGCGCGAGCTGATGGGATAAATGTTGCCGTCGATCTGGGCATCGTCCGTCGATTCGTGCGTGGAATAATAGCGCCAGACGAATATTCCGCCCACCACCACGACCAGGCCGAGCACCAGCAGGGCCCACTTTGCGCCCGGATGACGCTTGAAAAATGATTGCGGCGCTTCGTGCCCTTCCGCGCTTCCATTCATTTTGCCGTTCAATTCCAAAGTTTCCGTGGGTTCTGCCATTACTTGCTTCCTCCCGTCATCTGCTTGAAGGCCTCTTCCGCAAGGCCCAGCGCGCGAGCCAACGATGCCTTGGCGACGTTGTACCGGTAAAGGCTGGAAATATAATTTTCGTCAGCCGTGGCAACCGCTTCCTGGGCCTGGACCACCTCAAGGCTGTTTACCACCCCGGCGGCAAAACGGTCCCGGGCCTGCGCCAATTGCTGATGGGCCAGGTCCTGAGTGCTGCGGGCAACGTGGACCTGGTTCTCCGATGATTTCAGGTCCAACATGGCCGTTCGGACCTGATATTCAATCTTGCTTTGCAGGTCTTTCAGTTCCGACTCGCGCTGCGCGAGCATGGCGTTGGCCTGCATCACGTCACCACGGACTTTTCCACCCTGGAAGAGGGGAACTTTCACGCTCGCTGCCACCGTGTAGGTGCCGTGCGAGTTTCCGGGGCTGGGGCCGATGTCGCCATAATCGGCGTGAAATTTCAAGCTGGGCAACGCTTCGCTCCGCGCCGCTTTCTTCAGCGATTCGGCTGCGTGCACCTGGGCTTCCAGGCTCTTGTAATCGGCGCGCGCGGCGAGGGCGCGGGTGAGCGCCTGGCCGAGCGTGATGGGCGGAGGCGGAGTGTAGGGAACCTGATCCGTCAGCCGAAACTCCTGCGCCATTGGCAGCCCGATGGCCCGTGCCAGGTCCAGCTTTTCAGTCTGGAACTGGTTCTGCAAATAGATCAGCCTCTGCTGCTGGGCCTGGAGCTCCACCTGGCTGCGGAGAACATCAATGCTGGGAACCATGCCGGCTTTCTTCATGTCTGCGGCGCGGTCATAAACCGCCTGGGCGGTATCCACTTCAGCCTTTGCTGAGCTCACCCGGCTGGAACCTGCGATGGCCTCCAGATAAAGATTGGCGGACACCAGCACCACCAGGTCGCGCGCATTCTGATAGGTGTACCGGGCGGCTTTCACGTTGTCGGATTCGGCCTTCTCCTTGTGAAGGTCCTCAAGATCCAGAATGGGCTGGTCCAGGTAGCCGCGGACGTCAAACACCCCGAAGGGGCCGATGATGGGCGGCACGCCTGGAAAATTCGGGAAACCAAGCGCCTTCAGGTTGATCTGCTCGCTCGTTTCAGACGCGCCCGCCGAAACCTGCGGCAACAGTTTGCTGAGCGCGTGAATCCTGGCCCCACGCTCCTGCTGCGTCGCCTGGTCGCTGAGGAGGATGCCCAGGTTGTACTTGAGGGCGCGGTTGACCGCATCGTTGAGCGAAAGCGGCAGAACTCCCGGCTGGGCCGGTCCCGGCGGTGCGCTGCCAAAAAACGGATTTTGCTGCGTCGACTGCTGCGCCGGGGCCGGCGTGCTTTCGCTTGTTCCGCTCCCGCCTGCCCCGGCCGAATAGCTGTTCATGGCCGGACCGCTTTGCGCAGTTGCGGCAGTCCAGGCGCAAAAGAGTGTGGCAATTAGAAGAGTCTTAATCCGTGCGGTTATCATTACGCTGCGATTCCTCTCCAGACAAGATCGAAAACAAAATTGATGTCGGATTCGACGTCCTTCGCCGACCAGCCCAACAGCCGCTGTACGATGATGCCCCGAATGAGATCGCTGATGGCTACGGCTACCGCTTCCGCGCGGACCTGCCGGATGGCCCCGGACTCGATGCCCTGCTGAAGCGTGGCTCCCAGCAGCCGGGCCTGCTGGAGGTACATCTGTTCAAACTGCGGCGGCATCTGGGCCGGATGCGAAAAGCCGCTTCCGAGCTCAGAGAAATAAATCCGGAAAAAGTCGCGGTTCATTTCAAAGTAGCGGATCTTGATTTCGATAAAGGCCCGGACCTTCTTTTCGGGCGTCTGTTCGGCAGCAAGCCGGGTTTGAATCTCGTTGTGAAGCTCCGTGATGCCGTGCTCGAGCGCTCCCCAGTAAATGTCCTGCTTCGACCGGTAATAAAGGTAGACGGTGCCCTTCGCCACACCAGCGGCGGCGGCGATGTCGTCGACCGTGGCGGCATGGAACCCCTTTTCCGCAAAGACTTTTCGGGCCGCGCCCAGGAGCTCCGCGGTCCGGAATTCCTTGATGACATCTTTACGAGTTTTGCCGAGAACGGGCATAAGTGACCTTTCAGTTTACCTGAATGACTAATCAGTCAGTTTAATGGCCGAAGCCTCCGCTGTCCAGAAAAACTTTTCGGGAAAAGCCCAAGGCGCAAAGCCGTAATGGGTATTTTGCCTAACCCCGAAGAATCTTTGCCGGCATGTGAAATCCGCCTGTTCTGTCCCTTCAGTACTGAGATGACCGAAGCGTCACTTTCGATTCAACGTGAGGTGGGAATGCCCCTGACCGCCGGGGCCAGCCAATTGACGCTTGCTCAACGGGCCATCTCCAGCTATGGTTGGTGTTCGAGGAGGAGGAATGGAACGCAAAAGGGCCTGGCTCTCCTGGAGCAGCGGGAAGGACAGCGCCTGGTCGCTGGAAGTCGTCCGCAGGCAGGGCGAGTATGATGTGGAAGCCTTGCTGACCACCGTGAACGCCGAGTTCCATCGCGTGGCCATGCACGCTGTTCGAGAATCGCTGCTGCAGGCGCAGGCGGAGAGCACCGGGCTGCCGCTGGTCATCGTACCCATTCCTTATCCCTGCCCGAACGCTACCTATGAGGAAGCCATGGCAACGGCCATGCGCAAGGCCCGCGCGGAAGGCATCACCCACATGATTTTTGGCGATCTCTTCCTGGAAGATATCCGCCGGTACCGCGAGGAGAAACTGACAGGGACCGGGATCACGCCGGTTTTTCCGATTTGGGGGCTTGATACCCGCCGGCTTGCCGGAGAAATGGTGGAAGCCGGCCTGCGGGCGCAGTTGACCTGCGTTGACCCGAAAAAGCTTGACGCCTCTTTCGCGGGCCGCCTGTTTGATGCCCTATTGCTCGCCGATTTGCCGGCGGAGATTGACCCCTGCGGCGAAAATGGAGAGTTCCACACCTTTGCGTTTGAGGGCCCCATGTTCCGGGCGCCGATCGAGATCGAGAGAGGAGCTGTGGTGGAACGTGACGGATTTATTTTTGTGGACGCACTTCCCAGGACTTCAGCTAACGTTTCTTCCCCTTAATTTTTCAAAAAATTCCGGCGGCATAGTGGCCGGACTGCTTATTTCAGAGAATTCGGATCCATGGCGTGACGACTGAGGCGGAAAATTTTTCCCGACCCGGCCTCGGGCGTCGATTCCGCCGTGCGGTTATTCTTTAATCTATTTATCTTATCCGGAAAGAAATTTGTTATCCCTCGCCAGAACCTTTCTCATTTTCTTCGCTGCGTCTTTCAAGTCCGTGACGCGGTGGCTTTCCAAAAGAGGCGGGGGGCCCTGGTAAAATTTTCGTGTAGGACTTCCCGAATCGTGAAAATAATTCCAGGGCCATGTACAAATTGCATACTTAATTCATAAGTAACCAAGCCGTTTTGCTTCTTCTTGTTTGCCCCTCTTCAAGATTTCTGAATCCCTGGCAAAGGAGAATTTGCGGCCCCAAAGGGCCTTAAAGTTTCTGGAATTCCACACGAATATGTACCTGTGGAAAAAGCAGTTAAGCTTTTTGCTTGCAGTTGTTTCGGCAACCAGGCTGTTTCGCGGGGCGGGAGGGATTTAGCGGCCGGCAGAATGCATGACGGTGGCCGGAGCGCGGCGGTCCGTCAACGGTATTCGGAGACGGTTTGGAAGGCAGGAGCGGATTGCTCTTCAAAATGGAACAGCATTTGCTACTAGGAAAGGCGTTGAGAGCCGCTGGAGGGTAGTTTGAAAGCGGCTGAGAAGAGATTGAGATTGTTTCCCCACTTGGGGTGAAGCGCCGCGAACGCGAGAAGAAAAAGCGTTCGGCAGAAAGAACCGGCACCACCACGATGAGTAAGGGAAACGACGGATGACCCGAGGCCAGCGTCCCCCTCCCCACGGCACTCGGGACTCAGCCTGGGTTGCTAAAGCAACCCAGGCTATTTTTTTGGCGCACTCTCTCTTCCTTCTTTTGCAAACTCAGAATCCTTCAACCAAGGGCTGGAGGCAGGGACCAGCACTCGAAGTTGCCGCGGCAGTAGGGTGATTTCCAGCGGCAGGGTCCCCAGCGGCTCACCGTCAATTTCAATTTCGGTTGTGCCTGCCGATTCGGCCAGGATGCTCGCCGCTTCAAAGTGGCGGACTTTGGGATGCGAGTAGACCGCGCCCGAATAGAGCATGGAGATGCTGCTGAGCAGCCTCAACGCTCCTGCATAGTTGATCACCGTCACGTCAAAAACCCCGTCATTGGGGACAGCCGCCGGGCAGGGCCTCATGCCGCCGCCGTGGAACTGGCCGTTGCCGATGGCCACATTGGTAATGAAGAAGGAAAGGCTGGTTGAACTTCCATCCAGGCAGAGGCTCACCTGCCGGCCGCGGTAGCTGAGGAACGTCTTCACGGTGGCCCAGAAGAACGCCGCTCTTCCGCCGAACCCGCTCAAAAAGTTCCTGGACTGCGCAGCCACGTGCCCGCCCATGCCAAAGCTGACCAGGTTCACAAAATAGCGGCTGGCCCGGCCGCCACTCGTCGGGCGGTACGTTGCTTTGCCTACATCAATCAGGGCGGCATGTCCCCCGGCCAGCACTTCCAGTGCTTCATGGGTGGGAGTAGGAATCTCGAGGGTGCGGCGAAAATCGCCCCCGGTGCCCAGGGGGAGAATTCCGAGCGCCGCCTCCGGCCGGACAGGCTGGTCCTCGTCCAGGAAGCCGTTGGCGACTTCGTTGATGGTCCCATCGCCGCCGACGGCGACGACCAGGTCAAAGCCTTCGCGCAGCATAGCGCGCGTGATGGCGATGCCCGCGCCCGGCTCGTGGGTGAAGCGTGTCTCGACGCGGCCCAGGCGGCTTTCAAGCAGTTGAGCGATTTGCGGCCACTCGCGGGCGGTCTTTCCTCCGGCGGATTGGGGATTGACGACGGCGGCAATTTTGCCCGGCTTAATCATACGGAAGGAGGAAGCTGGCCGCTCCGGTAGAGGCGCAGATGGACGTCCTCGACTGTTTCGCGGAGGGTTTCTTCCGGGTCACGCGTCTGGAAGCCAAGCTCGTTGCGCGCCTTTGTGGAATCGCAATACCAGTAACAGGAGGACATTTTAACGGAAGCGTCGTCAAGCTCGGCTTTCTTGCCCAAAAGAGGATAGATGACGCGCAACGCGCGCGCACCCCACAACGAAACTTCCAAAGGCGGCTCCATGGTGGGCGGGTTTCTGCCGGAAATCTCGGCCACCTTTTCGATCAACTGCCGGAAAGTCCAGTTGACGTTGCCCATCAGGTAGCGCTCGCCGGGCCTGCCGGATTTCATGGCCAGCGTCAGGCCGTGGGCGACGTCGCGAACGTCCACAAAATTCAGCCCGCCTTTGGGAATCACCTTGATTTCGCCCTGAAGAAACAGCGCCACGTC
>DASSJE010000512.1:0-4993 GCA_035691365.1 Terriglobia bacterium | reverse complement strand
GGAACTGTTTGGCGATAGACAGATCGAGGTTAGCGATGCCCGGAACTCGACAGTTCGATAAGTAACGTGGCGCAGTGCCGTCTATCTGATCTGCCGGGTGCGAGAAGGCGTTGTTGTTAAAGTAACTTGCCGTTCCATTGGCAATCGCGTCGAGGTTCGCGCCGCTGCACGGATTGCCAATCAGATTGGGGCGCTGGTGGCCGTCGGCCACGAGCAGGTTCGAGTCATCCACAGAGATCGGCTGCCCGGTCTGGAAAGTGACAAACGGGGTAAGTTTCCATCCACCAACAACTCCATCGAGCACTCTATTCATATTTTGGCCGAATTGCTGCCCGCGCCCGACTGGCAAGTCATAGATCACTGCAAAGGTCAACCGCTGCGGGGTGTCATTAGCGCTGACGCTCTTCTCCAGCGCGAGATTGGTGTAGTCCTGCGGAGAACCGACGAACCCGATGCCAGCACCACCGCCACCGCCGATCCAGGCATTGCCTCCTGCATCGGAGTTGTCGAGGAACTTCGAGAACGTGTAGTTACCCACAAATGACAACCCCTTCGCTGCCCGTTTTTCAAAACGCACCTGGACGGCATGGTAGCTGCTGTTGGCAACAAAAAGCGGGAAGCCCGTGAATCCTCCGTCATATTGCGGGAAAGGACGCAGAAGGTTGATTTGGGGAATCGTCGGATCATTGTAGATGGACCCTGGAGCATTGAAGATAGCCTGGGGTCCCTGATAGAGGTAATAGAAGGGATTGGCCACCAGGTTCTGCAGTCCTGCGGTTCCGTACTTCACCCGGTTCGCCGCGTTGATAAAATCGCGGTTCTCTGTGGAGTAGTTCCACGGCATATGCGTGCCGCGGTTACCCACGTAGTCCACTTCCAGCATCGTATTCCCCCACTGGTGCTGGATGCCCATGTTCCACTGGTAAATCTCGCTCGTTCGGAAGGTATCGCTCCCATGGTTTTCGGCGTAGTAACCCCACAGGCTGAGTGGCCCATATTTTCCCTGCTGGGGAAGGTTGAAGCCAAGGGGAAAAGGATTTTCCATGGTGGCGAGCTGGGTGATTCCGCCATCCAGGGATGAGGGAGAGCTTGCATCGGACTGCCAGGCGCCTCCGCCGTATTGCCAGTTGGTGGCGAAGCTCATCCCGTGGTACAAGCCCGCGCCTGCGTGAATAACCGTGTTGCCGGTAAGCCGATAAGCAAAGCTCAGGCGCGGCCCGATGTCATAAATAGAAGCGTTCGCGTGCCGATGGTGTGGTCCGGCCAGAATCATGGTCCCCATAAGCGGCCCCACCCCTGGAACGGTGATTCCAGAGGGGCACGAGAAACAGGTGAACATGTTGCGATCCTGCCGCTCGCTATATGGAACCGTCCATTCCCATCGCAGTCCCGCCCCAATTGTCAGGCGGGAAGTTGCCTTCCAGTCGTCCTGCACAAACACGGCGCCGACCGACGATTTGTTAGACACGTGAGGACGCAGAGCAAAGCCACCGCCGCCATACCAGCCCAGCAGCAACGAGGCCGCGCTGCTGCCCTGGGAAAAATCAGGGGTGAAAACGTTTTGCATGGTCTGTCCCTGTCCAAAGGAAAACGATCCGGCGGTTGTGTCCGGCTGGAAGAAGTTGTTCAGGAAGATCCGCTCCTCACCGCCGAACTTGATGCTCTGGCTGCCGGAGATTTTCGTTGCCACTGAGTCAAACATATATTGAGTGTCACCTTCCACGGTGTCCGTGCAGCAGCCATTGTTTGACGCGAGAGTTGCATAGTTATCGAGCGATATGGTGGGGAAATGTGGTTCGCGGTACCAGACGTTGTCGATCATGCTCGCGGGGAAGCCGATTTTCAAGGGATCGACTGTATCAATAACGTGCATGGGATAGTTATCACGGACTACTCCCACCCGGTTGACCCACAGGAGCGTTGGGGACACCGTCCAGGTGTCCTCCAAAGCCACGTCGTGCGTAATGGACTTCGAAACTGATGGAGTGAGGAAGTCATCGGGAACGTTATCCACGGAGTGACTCATGCTGAACCGGCCCGTCAGGCGATTGGCTGCGGAGAAGTTCTGGTCGATCTTGAGGTCCATCTGCCAGGATGGATTCGTTTCAATCAGCTTATCGGAGAAATTGCCCAGATGCGCAGGACCTACGCCGGCGTCCGTCGGCTTTGGGTAAAGGTTAACCACTTGGGCGGCGATGGGGTCGACGCACGTTGGCTTGGGAGAGCAGACGTTTGTGGCGCCCATAGGGATCACGTTGTTAGCAAACGGCTGGCGCACATAATCTCCGCTCCCATCAGGAGCAACTTGATAAGGATTAAAGATCTGCCTCAAGCTTCCGTCGTCATTGAATGATTGTGAGAAGTCCCCCTGCCGCTCGAGCATGGTCGGAACGGTCTTATTCACAACGACGGGTGAGTTGTTGCGAAACCGCTCATAGTCGAAGAAGAAGAAGGTCTTATCCTTCCTGATGGGCCCGCCGACAGAACCTCCGTACTGGTCGTGAGTGTATTGGCCCTTGGTGCCGCCGCCCTGGTTGGTAAAGAAGTCGTTTGCATCAAGACTCGGCCGGCGGAAAAACCAGTAGCCGCTCCCGTGGAACTTGTTGGTGCCCGACTTGGTGACGATGTTAACCACCGTGCCGCCGTTGTTGCCGTATTCGGCGGACATATTGTTATTCTGCAGCCTGAATTCCTGCAGGGCGTCCACGTCGGGCATGTAACCGACGTCCGTGTTGCCGCCCTCGCCGCCTTCAGGCCGCGTCGCCAGCACGCCGTCCAATCGGAATTCCGCGGTGCCATAGCGCTGCCCGTTCGAAGCAAACACCGTTCCTCCCAGCATATTGACTGAGGCGCCCGAGACCTGCGTGACGCCTCCGGAAAGGAAAGAGAGGTTTGCGATGTTGCGATCCATCAAAGGCAAACTCTGGATGTACTGGTTGTTGACGGTTGTGCCTAATGCCGCACTCACCGTATTCAGAAGCGGTGCTGCGCCTTTGACTTCCACGGTCTGCTGTGTGCTTCCGACCTGTAATGTAACGTCCTGGTCCGTTTGGGTTCCAATGCGAAGCTCTATGGAGGGAATAACCCACGCTTTGAAACCTGTCTTTTCCACCTTGAGGGTATAATCGCCTGGCTTGAGATAGTTAAAGATGTACAGGCCGGAACTGTCGGTTTGTGTCGTAGTCTTTACCTGGGTTGCGATCGCTGTGGCGGTCACGGTTGCCCCCGGAATAATCGCTCCTGTAGGATCCTTGACTGTTCCGCGCATCAATGCGGTGTCCGTGCCCTGGGCCCGGACGGCAACCGGGTGCCCGGCCCATACAGCCGAAACGGCCAATATGCAGATGGCTAAAGTTGAGTTGGAGACAAGGTTCTGAACTTTATTAAAGAACCTTACTATTTTGCTTCCACCACCCGTTAAAGCGGAACTTGCTGGCATTCATCCCTCCTTACTGAAGTACCCCGACGAAAATCAAAAACAAAAGCCAGAAACCAGTCAGCCCATCCTTTGCGCGGCCCAAGGCATCTATGCTCTTAAAATGCGATCAATAACCCCTATATGGGAGCACTTTTAACCTGAAAAGCTAGGATTGTCAAGTTATTTCTTCAATTAGTTTCGAATATGAAACCAAGCGTAAGGCAGGGAAACCTTTCGTTTTTCGGCGTGCTGGCACTGGTTTGCCGTCAAGTTTCGTGGCATGTGGAGGGAAACGGAAAGCAAACGTAAGCCGAACCGGGTTGATCTGTCTGGACGACACCTTTCCAGGACTGAAAAAGTTTGATTAGCCTCCCGCGTCTCTTGCGGTATTTATTCGACCCAGACCACTGAGCCTTTATCTATTCTGGGAACAACCACCCGGAGCCGCCCCGTGCTTTTTTCAACCGGAAGCTTGCGGACCTGGCCGAGGAACGGCAACACAAAGGCGTTGCTTCCCGCGTTCGACGGGAAGACAATCTCAACGTTCTCCTCTGGAATCTGGGTTGCCCTCTTTCGTGGCTGAAGACCTTTAAAGTTAGCAATAAAGACGTGCATCCTATCCCCGACCATGGCCGTCTGGCTGGTCACGAACGGGGATGCCATGACTTTTACAGACCGGCTGGACTGGAGAGCGTTGATGACGTTCTCTTCAAAGCGATGCCGGAGTGATTGGAAAGCTTGGCCCGACGTAACCCCAAGAGAGGCAGCCTGGCTGAATTCTTTACCTAAAGTTTGCCAATATGTTCGGCCGGGGCATTCAGGAAGGTAGACATAAGCGAGTCCTGCAGCGCTTCTGGAGTTGTGTGCCGGATTCCGGATTCCCAGAAACTGATGTAACGGATTCGACCGCCGGGCTGCTCCCGTTTCGCCAAGTTGTCCGGCCTGCCCCGAAACAATCAGCGTCCTGCCGGACTTGGCATGGGATTCCAGGGCAGCAAGTTCCGTGTTGCTCAGGCAACGCGCATCAGGCAAGACGAGTGCCGGGCCGCGAAAATCCGCCAGCGTTCGCGGCGTCACGATCTGGAACTCATGGTGCGAATGCATGAGCAACGCCATCACTCCGAGGTATGAATCGAGGAAATCTTCCGAGAAATAGTCCCGTGTACGTGGCGAAAAATAGACGCCGATCGGATGAATGGGCGTCCGGGGATTGTAGAACGTCTTTTCATGTTGTTCGATCCAGGCAAAAATCTTTTTCCGCATGGCGATATCATTCGAACCCGACATCACGTGGCCGTGGACGTCCCAGCAATTCGTTCCCGCCATAAGCTGGGAGGCAAACAGATTTTGCATCTCCTCGCCGGGGCTGACGCCTTTTTCGCCGTCCCAGGAATAGCTGAGCATCCAGGTGGGCTTGTCTTCTGCGAAGGCGCGGAAGCTGTACATGCCAATCATCCAATGCAGCCAGTTGAGCGGCGTTTTTTTCGAGGCATTGCCGGAGCCACTCCAACTGTACTCGTGCGCGATTACGTCGATGACGTCGTAAAGCTGGTAAACGTCAGAGCCGACCCTGAC
>DASSJE010000511.1:0-11816 GCA_035691365.1 Terriglobia bacterium | reverse complement strand
AAAATCCCGGTCCAAACCCGGTCCCAGCACCGCTCCAGGCTCATCACTGCCGAATTCTAGCCCGGGCTGGATGCCGTACAACATCTCCCCAGGAAGGTGCGCCAGTGTTTCTACTTGACATCCCCTTTTATAGAACCCGCGAGAGACTTTCACTTCCAGTGGGGACGTCCAAAGGGGAGCACAATTGTGAAGAGTGTCCCTTCCTGGCCGGTCCTTTCCAGGTAAATCTCCCCGCCCAGGGTGCGAAGGATTTTCTGAACAATTGCCAGGCCGAGTCCGGTTCCACCTGTTTTGCCGTAGCTCACAAAGGGCTGGAAGACGGCGTGCCGAATCGCTTCAGGGATGCCAGGACCGTTATCTGCAATACTGATTTCTACACCATCGGACCGCCCCAGCGATTTCACCTCTATTCTTCCCGAGTCGCTCGAAACCGCTTCGCAAGCATTGAGAACGACGTTGGTGATCACACGTTGCAATTGTCCGGGATCGAACCTGCCCTCATTGCAGCCTTCGTGCTCGTAGGTGATCGCAATCCGGCTGAATTCCGGCCTCACGGCGACCACCCGAATCGCACTCCTGATGATCTCCATGATGTCATTGGGTTCTGCCTGAAGTGTTTCAGGATCCCTGGAGGACCCCATCAGCAACGAAATGAGGTCATTCATCCGGCATACGGCCAGTCGGATTTCCTCGTGGAAATCTTTTCTCCGCAGCTTGTCCGCGTCTTCCTCTGCCATGAGTTCTGAGTACGCCAGGATGGCGGACAATGGTACGCGCAGATCGTGGCAGATGCACCCGGCCAGGGAGCCGGCGAGCGGGAGAGCTTCCGGTTCCCCGTCCAGCCCGTGCGGGAGGCAAGCCTTATTGCCTTCGTCATAAATTGTTGAAACTTCAATCGCCATCGATTACCTCATCATGGACCTTTCCAAGCCGTTGAAGTGGGACTGAGAGAATGCATGTCCATGTTACGCCCGCTTCATTTCGGGGCGGAAACAGCAAGGCTCTCGAACCATGGGCTCAGAGTGTTCCTCAGCTTAAGCCGGGCACGCATCCAGAAGGTTTTTACGACCTGGACTGACAGCCCCAATATATTTGCCATCTCTTCCAATGAAAATCCTTCCATATCGCCGAGGACGAAGATGATGCGCAAAGGAGCGTCAATATCCTCCAGCGCGCTTGTCAGAATGGCCTCTAACTCGGCTTTACTGTAGCTGAGTCTGGCGTCGCATCCCCATTCCCGTACCTCGCGCTGGGTTGACATGGCATCAGGGCCATCGGCATGTTCGCCGAACATCTCCCATGTGAAACCATCGCCATGGCGAAGTTTGGATACGGCTGCATTCACTGCGATTCGCGCCAGCCACGTGTAGAATCTTTCCTCTCCGTCGAATTGCCCAAGACCCTCACGCACCTTTAAGAAAGACATCACCAACAGTTCTTCAGCATTCTCGTCGTTTGCGGCTATGGCGCGAACCAGGCGGTAAACCCGTTGCTCATACCGGTTGACCAGGATTTCAAACGCTCCGTCGCCGCCTGACTGTGCCAGCCGGACCAGCGCGATTTCGTTGTCCAATTCGATAGGCATCTTACCTGCTATCATCCCCTTCGGGCGCCTAATTATCGTTTCGGTGCAATCCCTACCGGGACTCAGCAACGCGAAGTTGCAGGGCCAAATATGGCGCAAGATTCAGAATGGCGACCTTGCGCGATCTGAGATGATTAAGAAGCTTGATTCCGGCAGCGTCTGCGAACGAGACATCCCCCAGATCCAGGGTTAATCGCATACCGTCAGCAAGTGCATGCAGTTCACATGATTCCCGTAGTTCTTCGATACTGGGACCTGTCAACCGGCCTTCCACCCGCAGCCTGACGCTCGAATCCGAAGACTCCACGACCGTTACCTTCAGCATGTGAATAGCCCCCGCACCGAGATTCCCTTGAGGCAGGTTCGATTCCAAACTGCAAGTCTGAGTATTTTTTGAGCGTACAATCTCGAATGCCATGAAAACATGACATCGATTTTCGCAAATAATAAGAGAATTTATATGTTAGAAATCAACAAATTGCCCCATGAGGCCAGCCGAAATAGCCAGGCCAATGAACCAGGGCGGATTTTTATGGGGCACCTGGTGACTTTAGTAGTCCTGTAAATTTTCAGAGGAATAGAGAGGCCGCCCCCACCATATGTGGTGGCGGGACTACTGCTGGTGGTGGCCGAGGCGGCTGACGCCTAGCTTCTGCATCCGATGGCGAAGGGTGTTTGGGTGGAGGTCAAGGATTCGAGCGGCACCATTTGGTCCCTCAATAACTCCACCCGTCTGTTGAAGGGCGGAAATGATATGACCTCGCTCTAACTCCTCCAATGTAGAGAGCCGGGCAGGCCCCGATGTTATCGGCGAAGGTCCCTGCAGGGGCAATTCGGATTTTTCTTTCGCCCCGGAAGAAGGGCCGGGTAGAAGGTCCTGGTCGAGCAAAAGATTGGGCCCGGAGGACAAGATGACCGCCCCCTCGATAACGTTTTGCAACTCCCGGACGTTTCCGGGCCAGGGGTATCTCATCAGCCTTTCCATCACTTCCTGCGAAACAGTATCCACCTGCCGGGCGAGTTTCTTTGAGTATCGGGACAGATAGAAGCTCACGAGCTGAGGAATATCCGACCGGCGCTTCCTTAGCGGGGGCACCTCAAGAGGGACAACATTCAGACGGTAGAACAGGTCAGAACGGAACCGGCCCGCGTTTACCGCCTCCTGCAAATTGCGATTTGTGGCGGCGATCACTCGGACGTCAACTCGAATCGATCGGTTGCTGCCCACAGGCTCGAACTCGCGTTCCTGCAGGACCCGCAGGAGTTTCACCTGCATTTCCAGGGGCAGTTCTCCAATTTCATCAAGAAAGATCGTGCCGCCATCGGCGATTTCGAATCGCCCTGTGCGGCGCTCAGAGGCGCCTGTGAAGGCGCCCTTCATGTGGCCGAAGAGTTCGCTTTCAATCAGTCCCGCCGAGATGGCGCTGCAATCCACCCTGACCAGGGGCCGTTCCTTACGCAAACTCCGGTTGTGGATGGCGCGGGCGATCAGTTCCTTGCCTGTCCCTGTCTCTCCATGAATGAGGACAGTGGAATCGGTCGGGGCCACCTGCTCAACGGTCCGCAGCACATCCAGCAAGGCGTGGCTGTTACCGACAATTTCCTCAAAATTGTGCTCGGTGCGGATTTCTTCCTGCAGGTAGATGTTCTCTTTCTCCAGCCTTGCCTTGAGCGCCGCGATCTCTTCAAATGACTGCATGTTCTCCACGGCCAGTGCCACCTGGTTGGCCGCTTCCTGCAGGAACGCTGCATTTTCCTCCGAATACTGGCCGGGATGGGCATGGGCGACATTGAGTGTGCCGATACTCTTCCCCCGCACGATCAGCGGGACCACGCAGTGTGACCGCATGCCTTCGGCGGCAAGGCGCCTTTCATTCGCGTATTGCTGCTCTCTTTCCAGGTCCTGGCGGAGAATGGGCCGCTGATGATGAAACACCCAGCCTACGCTGCTATTGCGAGGACTGATCTCCAGCCTGGGCTGGAAATAACTTGAAACCGAGCTGCCCTCAATTGCTACGAAACGAAAAACGTCCCTGCCCGGCTGATAGATGGTCAAAGCGGCGCGGTCGAATGGCACTCCCCTGCGGAGCGACTCCGCGATCGAACGCAGCAGCGCTTCCTGCGAGAGGTTTGTGACGATGGCGTTGTTGATTTCGAGCAGCGTTCGAAGGTGCTCGGCCGTACTGGCAACCTGCTTGTTGAGGTTCCCGATCTCCTCATAGGCCCTCACGTTGCCGACCGCCAGCGCCACCTGATTAGCGACTTCCTGCAGGAACAGGACCTCATCTTCGGAATATTCACCGGCCGTGGGACTGACCAGGAACAGCACGCCTCTGGTTTCGTCACGGGCGACGAGGGGCAGCGCACAGAGCGACCGGATGCCTCTGTCCAGCAGAAGCTGCTCCGTCGGATATTTCCATTCAGTCTCGAGGTCCCTTCGCAGGAGGGGCCGCCGGCTTTCGACGACCCATCTGGAGATGCTTTCGGGTCCAAGTTCATGCCCTATAGCAAATTTCTTTCCCTGAAAAGGCCCCTCGAGGGCGGCAATTCGCAGAACATCGGCAGCCCGATCGCGCAGGATGAGGGCGACGCGGCCGTAAGGCACGACCCCCTTCAACGCTTCGCAGATGGCATGGAAGAGTTCGTCCTGGTTGAGCTTCGTAATAATGGCATTGTTGATCTCCAGCAGCGTTCGCCGGCGCTCTTCGCTTTTCCTGAGAGACTTTTCGGCCTGTTTGCGTTCGGTGATGTCCTCACACAGCGCCATCGCGAACTTTGGCACGTTATCCGTGCCGGGCACAAGCGAGGCATGCAGCAAGACCCAGACCAGCGTTCCATCCTTCCGGAGATAGGGCTTTTCGAACTGATATTGCTCCACTTTGCCCGACCACAAGTCGGCTGCAAGCGTCCGGTTGGATTCACGGAATTCTTTCGGGGTAATGTCGTAAAACGAGAGCTTCCGAAGCTCCTCCTCTGTATAGCCCAGAATCTTCTGGTAGGCGGGGTTCACGTCCAAAAACCGGCCTCTCGCGTCGCTGAAGGCCACACCAATGGCCGATCTCTCGAACACCGACCGCCAACGCTCCTCGAGCGCCGTAACGCTCGACTGCAATGCCATCACCTGGCCCGTCGCCTGGACTTTTGATATCGACTCTGCCGCATGTTCGGCAAAACCCTGCAGCCATCCCAACTCCCGCTCACTCAACTCAACCCGGCTGAAAACTGCGAGCACTCCAAGGGCTTCTCCCTGGTGGACGACTGGCAAGCCGGCAAAGCTCATGATCTTCTGCGCCTTCACCCACTCCTTGCGCGAAATCCATAGCTGGGCGAGTTCTCCCTCTTCAGTCCGGATGTAAACAGACTCACCAGACGTTGCAACACGGGATACTTTGAGAGGGGCATGCAAGGGGATCCGGCGAAAGTGGCCATTGATGCGCGACCACTCTTCCTGCCCGCCATCTCCCGTCACCTGCCGCTGCAGAGGCTGGCCGGAGCTGGCCACGAGATGAAGGCAGCGCGTCTGGTCCGGGCACACGCTCTTCATGGAACAGGATGTGCAGACGTCGCCTGGCCCAACCAGCCAGATACGCGCCAGAGCGATGTCAGGATTTTCCGAGAGACTCTGCACGATCTTCTGGAGAACCGCATCCAGGCCGTGCGATGGCGTCCCAGCGAGGGAGACTTTCTGGAAGGAGTCGACGTCCAAACGATTACACTCTATAGGATCAATTGTTCCTGGGTACCCGTGGCCCGCGTGATCAGCCCCTAGTGGCTTAAGTATACGCTATTTTTTTGTCCCGACTTGTTCTTTTGCGCCAGACCTGAAGAGAGATCACGACCGGTTCCGTCCCATCACGTCACAGCCGGCCGCAAATTCTTGGGTGAGTTCGTTCGGGGTGCTCTTCCCCGAGAGCTACGCGAGGGTAGCTTTCATGATTTTTCCTTAACCTGAGGCTCGGGCATCTCGCCCGTGGAATGTTGTGGCTAAGATGGCCATGTCACACGAGGCCCGAATTCACCTTTCAAAATTCAGATCTCAAATGCCGGGCTGACGTATACGCTAGTCAGGTAGCGTCTGCAGTGCCGCGAGCGCCTTCCTTATTCTGGAATCTTGAATCTGGAATTTGAAATTCCATGCGGGCACGGGAAGTTTTCGCCCCGCCGCCCCCTTCAGAGATGCGCCAGACACTTAGGCGTGGCGGTTCAGCGACTGCAGATTGGTGATGTCGCCGCCCAGCGGGTCGGGCGTCATCCACCGGCCGTCATGAATTTCATTGGGGGCCTGCTCAGCCAGCATTGCGCTATTCTACATCATTGACGAGGCGGCCTTCGCTCATGTTGCGAAGGAAGCGCCGCATACACCGCAAAACGCCCGACGTATCCGCCTCCCGCGCGGGCTCTTGCACAGGGAGCATTCTATCGTTCCCTAAGCCGCGCTGAGCTGCGAGGTGCAGTGCGGGCAGCGCGTAGCCGCCACTGGAATACTCATCCTGCAATACGAGCAATCCCTGGTAGCGGGAGGCGCGGGCGCCGGGGCTGGCTTTGGCATCAATCGGTTCACGGACCTAATGAGCACAAAGACGGCGAAGGCAACGATCAGAAACTCAATAACGGTGTTCAGAAAGGTCCCGTAAGCGATTGTGACGGCCCCGGCCTTCTTGGCATCCGCCAGCGTAAGGTAGTGCTGGCCGGACAAGGTGACGAAGAAGTTGGAGAAATCAATGTTGCCCAGCAGCTTGCCGATGGGCGGCATGAGAATGTCATTCACCAGCGAGGTCACGACCTTGCCGAAGGCGACGCCAATGATGATGCCCACAGCCATATCCAGCACGTTACCCCGCATCACAAAAGCCTTGAACTCTTTGAACATGGATTTTCTCCTTAGTGGGATTCAGGGGCTTATAAAGCGATGCACCCCAAATTAGAACGTGTAACCGAGCCCGGTGGTGACGGCGACGTTGTTCTTGTGGCTCCCCGCAGCGGGGTTGCTCAAATAAAAGTCGACCACCCCGGCATTCAATGAAAATTTGTTGCTAAGCTTGGCCGATAAAGTGGTCGCAGTGTCAAACCGATACTGTCCCGTGTTAGACAGGTTGGGGTAGAAGTTCAGGTTATGATCCAGCCGTATCAGCTTGGTGAGCTGGATTCCAAGCCTCTCGCCGCCCAGAGCCTCGGCACCTTGGTTGTAGGCGCCGGTGAAGAATTTTTCGTGGACGAAAGTGATACCGCCCAGGACGCTAAAAAGGGTGCGCGATGTCTTGATAACGTCGTGTCCATAGCCGCCACCGTAAGTCTGCCGCAGATACAGGCCTTGGGCGCCGACGTGATCGAGCTGAGCAAGCCCAAAGAGGAAGTCGTCGGGCGCAAAGAGGTAGTCCTGGCGGAGGCCGGTGCTGAAGGTATTGGAAGTAACCGAAATGCCGTTCTCCGCAGCATGGGAGAAGACCATGGTCAAGCCGTAGTTGGTCCGCCAGTGGCGTACAAAGGTTGGCGTCTCCGGTCGCTCACGGGTGGCCGCGACCGCGGTGCTGAAGTTGCTCGTCTGCTGGTCGCCGCGCTGGACGGCGTAGCCCAAACTGGCGGTCCCCTTCCAGTCCTGCCAAGGCGTCGCGGTGTGTTCCACGAGTTTGTGGTAGGTTTCCTCAGGCATAATAACATCGACGCTTGAGGCCGCTACGGTTTGTGACTTACCGTTCGCGGTCACCTGCCAGTCGCCCGAGGGCTGAAGCTGGAGCTGGCCCTGGAGGGGTTTTTCGCCCTTCACCATCACGGCCGCTGGCTTCTCCGCCGAGAACGTGGCCACCTGCGCGAGCGGGATTGTCAGAGCACCCAAGGCGTCGGACTTCAGTTCCAGATTGCCGCCCTTCACATTCACCAGCGTTCCGGTAATCCGGTCACCGTTCTTCAGGGTCACCACATCAGCGCTTGCCATTGCTGCGAAGAACAAAAACGTCAGAAGAGCGCCTAACCACACTTTCATAGATCACCTCCACCTTCACTCCGGCCCAGAATTTTGATTTCGGCATCGCATGACATGATAGTCGGTGCGCCGGACGAGCTGCTCGTAATCACACGCCTGAAGTCTGGTTGCGCGTGTTTTATCTGGCGTCGACCGAGTATCATCTGCCCATGACGGCAGGCAGTGGGGCGGCAAACCACCATGCCGGACTCGACTTAATAATGCCACCACGAGTAGAGCTTTTTCGCTTACGGGATTATCGAGGACGATCGCCATGTATGTGTCAAAGTCGGCGCCGTTTAAGGAATTGCTTGCGGGCTGTGCTGGCGGCGCCGAATCAAGTATGCCATTGTTGTGAAGCAAGCATTGTGTTGAAGGCCCTCCTCCATAGCTCACCCTCTGGAACATACAGGACGGCCCTTTGCTCGAAGCTCGGGCCCGATCCCCGGCTCGCAACGGTCGGGCAGTGCTTATGTCTTAGCGGCTATACTCTCCGTTTCTGGAAATCCTTGCAGTGTGTAGCATCACATTTGGCTGTGACGGTTGCCCCGTGGTCATTCGCGCGCTGGACAAAGCGGCACCCCTTGCCGCAACTGCCCAGGCCTTCACCAAAGCCGGAATCAAGTCCGGAACGACGCGGCTTGCAGTGTGAAGCCGCAGGCTACCATATCTTCTTGAGTGATTGCACGCACCAAATACAATTAGCAAACCCTCTTGTGGAGGGCGTTTCCGAACCCGCCGCCTGTGGCCTGCCCCGAGCATGTGCAGATCCGCGGGTGTGAAAAATAATGCATACAGGTGGTATGGTTGATTGACCCATCATCACCACTGAAAAGGAGCCTCGACGCGGAGCCCATCAGCATTGTCACTGCCCGTTGTGATATGGAACACAGACTTGGAGCGCACTTAGTTCCGTAATGGATACAGGGTACGGGCATTCTGGACGCACACGGGGTAGAGTATGCGAGGCACAAGGCGAAATTCGACCAAAGCCTCTGCGCGACTAACCTTCCCAGCCGCTTTCGTCCTCCAACATCCGCTTTCAAATCCTGTGAGACGACTTGCGCGCATGATCGCGTTCGTGTGACTGCTGGTGCTCGAACAATCGCAACGCTACCCCCGGGATCGTCAGCCATTGAACAGCCGTGATCGGCAATTTGCTGCCTCGGAGGTCTTATGAAGAACAAACGTTCGGTAGCTTTATTTATGGGCATGCTGGTCGTCGCCATGGGCCTGGCGACCTGCTCACAGGTCCGCAACGATGCCGATGTCACTGCGGACGTGCAGGCCAAAATTCAGCAGGATGCCGCGCTGCAGGCGGCCTCCATCACCGTTCAATCAAACAGTGGAGTCGTTGTGCTTTCCGGCAACGTGGAAAACGGTGCGGCGCGCAGTCTGGCCGAAAATGTTGCCAGGCAGGTCGACGGCGTGAAAGCCGTGGTCAACAACCTCCAGGTGGCCAGTGCGGCTGTTAAACTGCCGTCCGCCCAGCCGAGGCAGGCTGCCCGGCCCGGAGGCGCGAAGCGATCATCAAAACAAAAGCCTGCCATGAAGCCGGCGCAGGCGGCTGCTGCTGAGAGCCAAACTGCAGCCGTGCCTCCTGCGAGTCCAGTTACCGCCGCTCAGCCAGCGCAAGCCGCTCCCGTCAAGATAACCATTCCGGAAGGGACCAGCTTAACCGTCCGGCTGATCGACCCTGTCGATACTGCCAGGAACAAGGAAGGCGACACCTTTCGGGCGTCGCTCGACTCACCCGTGGTGATTCAAGATAAGACCATTGTTCCCAGGAACGCAAATGCAGAGGTCAAGCTGGTCTCAGCCAGGAGCGCGGGCCATTTCAAGGGAACTTCAGCGGCCGTCCTGGTTTTGTCAAGCCTCACGGTTGGAGGAAAGGCCTACGACGTGCAAACCGGGGAGTTTTCCAAAACGGGCGCTTCACGCGGCAAGCGAAGCGCGATCGTGGTAGGGGGCGGTAGCGCCCTCGGCGCCGTGGTTGGGGCCATTGCCGGCGGCGGAAAAGGAGCAGCCGTAGGAGCCGCGGCGGGAGCCGGAGCCGGGGCCGGCGTGCAGGCATTGACGAAAGGGCAGCAGATCAAGTTGCCGTCAGAAACGCTTCTCGAGTTTCAACTGAAAGCGCCTCTCACAGTGACTCCTGTCAGCGGTACTGCACAGGCAGAAACCGCTGGTTAGCTGGCAGGTACGGCCCGGACGCCGAAGCGGTAAAGATGAAGGGCCTGCTCCTCAAAGTGTGCACGGACTCTGCGTGTTTAATGCTCAAAGAGGCGCAGGTGGCTGAATTCCTTTTAAGGAGGATGCCATGGAGGAACTCGTCAAACTGGTTACTGAAAAAACAGGACTGCCGAATGACAAAGCCGGGATGGCTGTTGAGGTTGTCGTCGGCTATTTGAAGGGGCGCTTGCCTGGGTCGGTCGGTGAGCAACTGGATGCCATCGTGTCGGGTACCGCGGGTGGCGGCCTGACCGAGAAGGTGAAAGGAATCGCCGAAACCGTGGGCGGCGTGTTTACCAGGAAAGCGGGCTAATGTCGGAAATCGGCTTGTTGCAAACAGTGGATGTGGCGCAAAACCGGGCCTCCGGATTCCCGGATGAGTCAAAACGGCGTCGCGCGATCATTCACGCTGGTTCGAACCTGCTGGCTGCATGGCAGTGCCGCCGGCGTTGCGTAGACCATTCGAAAGGAGAATATTTATGGCAGATCTGAGCAAACATCTCGACAAGGCGTATGAGATGAAATCGTTCGAAGAACTGGCGGAGTCGCCTGTGGAGGCTTTGGAGGGGCTATCCAAACATGATGCCGAGTTGCTCGGCAAGGCATTCGGCGTCCGCACGATTCGTGATCTAGCAGAGAGCAAGTTTGTGCTGCGCGCACAAGCGATCGTAAACCTGGCTGATGTCCGTGTAGCAAAGGTAAAAGCTGCTTAGCCCGGCACATTGCCTGATGCAGGCGGACCGCAATGATGACCTGACTGCCATGCGGTCCGCATGTGAAGCTCCAGAAAAGGATGTTTTCCAGAAGGAGGGTGCCATGTTGCATTGGCTTTGGGTTGTGCTTATCGGGGTTGTGATTGGGGCTGTCGCCAAGCTCGTCATGCCTGGGAAAGATCCCGGAGGGTTTATTATCACGGCCCTGCTCGGGATCGCTGGGGCAGTGATTGGCACGACAATCGGCCATGCGGTTGGCTGGTATGGCCCGGGAGAATCGGCCGGATTCATTGTGTCCGTGATCGGAGCGATTATTCTTTTGGCCATATACCGCGTCGTCAAACGGCACCCTGTGACGCATTGAAATCGGCGTTGGCGAGAGTCGAAATACAGTTTCTCTCCGATTCGGTTGCACGGCACGGAGATGGCCGCCTGCAAGGACGCGATGAGCCGCTTGAAGGCGGCGCAGCGCTGAGGAGTGCGAGAGAGTCAGCAGGAGATCCTGCCCCTCGCCTGCACGATGTGTATTGAGAAGTTTTTTTCCTCGGAACGCCGGAAGAGAAAACCGATTTCTACATCGCTACGCACCAAGGAGGTGTTTATGAGCTGGTCATGCAGAAGAGTGGGTATTTTGACCCTTGGAGCCTGCCTCGTTCTCCTGCTGAGTTTTCTTAATGCCGCAGCCCAGGAGGCGAACTCCGGCTACCTGAAAGTGAAATCGAATCCGGGAAGGGCTGGAGTGTTCGTGGATGGAAACTATCTTGGACCCGCAAAGAATTTCGGAGAGACTCGGAAATACGCAGTCTCTCCCGGAGAACATGAAGTGAAGCTTTCCGATTCCTTATTCAAGGATTATGCCACGACGGTAACCATCCAGTCCGGTAAGACGACCACCATTGCTCCGAAACTGGAGGCCCTGCCTGCTCCTGCGCCTCCGTTTGGCACCCTGAGAATACAAGGCAGCGACAAGTTTGCGGCCGTGTACCTGAATGACAAATTCATGGGGCATATGGATGAGTTCAATAATCACTGGCAAGGGCTGCGGATCAAACCCGGCGAGTACGAACTCAAGGTAGTTCCCGCCCAGGGGGGCCAGCCCTTTGAGCAGAAAGTTACAATTACGGAAAACACGACTGCCCGCGTCAAGGTTCAGTGACACCGGTGGCGCCTGCATGCCGCATTTTGGCATGTAGGCGATCACACCAACGCCGCCGCGGGTTCTATAAAAGGGGATGTCAAGTAGAAACACTGGCGCACCTTCCTGGGGAGATGTTGTACGGCATCCAGCCCGGGCTAGAATTCGGCAGTGATGAGCCTGGAGCGGTGCTGG
>DASSJE010000510.1:0-2383 GCA_035691365.1 Terriglobia bacterium | reverse complement strand
CGATTACAAGACCACGGTCAACGTCTACTCGCTGCGCGCCAAGGACCAGCCCACTGTTTCCACGCCGGTCACCTGGGAGGAAGTTGAAAACTGTTTAAAGAAGGATGATCCCGGCCTGCTGGTGTTTACCTCTGACCAGGTTTTGCGGCGCGTGGAAAAACTAGGCGACCTCTTCGAACCCGTTCTCAAGCTCAAGCAGAAGCTCCCGCCGCTAACGACCCTTGGCCAATCTCCGGAGCAGGCTTCCCAATCGCGCACGGCCAATGCGAAAACCGTGAGGGCCGCCAGACCGCCACGAAAGATCCTGGCGGCAACGGGCAAACGTAAAGCCAAATAACGTTAAACGTTTGTTAATGCTGGCGAGGCATTCCTTGTTCCTTTTTGGCACTGGGTTACCGAAGGACAATCCCATCCCGGCCAAGTGAGTGCTCACCTGTTGGCCATGTTCGTGCCGAAAAATCGCGCTTTCCAGAGCTCAAAAGCATCAAAATATGTGCGATCCCAAAATGGCTGATCCGGGCTTCCAACTCGCTTCCAGGCTTCGCGCCCTGACGGCCGAACTGCGTCTTCTGGAGCGGGACTTGAAGTCCGGCACCATCACAGACACCGCGGCCCTGCAGGATTTCCGCAATGCCCTTGACGAAATCCGTATGACCTCCTGGACCGCCAGCGAGCTGCACAATGCCCAGCCGGGACGCAAAGAACTTCTGGCGTCTTTTCTGGCAGCAGAAAGGATCCGCCGCTTCGCCCAGATGCTCCGCGACCTCTCGCTCGATCTGGATCATGAAGACGTGACCTGGGAAACCGGGGGCATCCAGACTTTGTTCGATTCGGTTGCGCAGTTGCAATCGCGCCTTGACCGTCTCATCCGCGAGCACCGCGCCGGCTTCCGCAACCTGAAAGATGACAAGCGCTAGGCATCAGGGGTGACTCCGCCACGCCTCAGGCCACAACTCCTTCCACTATCCACAATGGTGACGTTGTGGGTATGACGCGCGTCAGCCGTAACCCGGAAGCGGCAAACAATTTCCGGAATTCCTCCTCAGTGCGCTCTCGTCCTCCCGGAAAGGCCAGCATCTCCAGGTCGATAAACTTGCCTAGCTGTGGAGCGTTATCAGGAGAAATCACTGCTTCCACCAGCAGCACTTTGGCATTCGGTTTGCCGGAGAGCGCTTTGCAACAGTTCCGTAGGATGGTACGGGCCTGCTCGTCATCCCAATCATGGATGATGTGCTTCATGATAATGGCATCGGCGTGATTGGGCACGGCGGCGAAGAAGTCGGCTTGCAGAAATTCGCAGCGGTGGGCGATGGCCTGGTTCTCCGGCAACGCTTTGGCGCCCTCCACCACGTGAGGCAGGTCAATTACAATGCCGCGCATGGCGGGCCACTTGTTGAGAATCGCGCGCAGCAGCGCCCCGTGTCCGCCGGCTACATCCATGAGCGTGCCGATGTTTGAGAAATCATAGGCCTCAAGCACCGCCGGGGTGACCATTTCGCTGAAGCACGTCATGGCGGCGTTGAACGTCTCCGATGTCTCCGGATCTGTGGGGAGATACTCAAAGATGGGCTTCCCGAACAGATGATCGAAGGTGATCTCGCCGGTTTTTACTGAGTGCATCATCTCGGCGTATAAACGGAAATGCATAGGATCGGCGATCCAAATGGCCATGTCGCGAATCGACCCGGGCACATTTGAACGCAGCGATTCCGTGGCCGGGGTAAGCGCAAAACGGCGCGGTCCCGTTTCTCTAAACACTCCCACGCTCGCCAAAACACGAAGCACGCGATAGAGCCGATCTTCAATCGTATGAGTGGCGGCAGCCAATTCGGCGGTCGTCCGGGGGCCGTCATTGAGCAGATCGGCAATGCCCAATTTGGCCACTATGTGAATCGAGATTGAAGCGATGTAGCCAGTCGCTAATTGCATCACGTGCTCGGCAGGACTGGGTTGCTGGATCGGGCTGGACGCACTGGTGGCAGTTGCAGACATCAAACTCTCCTGATCTGGGCTTGCAAATTGGATTTACGCGCAGTGTAGGAATAGTTTAGCTGATTTGATAAAAGTAGAGTGTCTGCTTCTCGCGGGAAATCTATCGCGGCGTCAACGTCGGGGGCAGCGCCGGTTCGGGAACCGGAGTCTGCTGCGCTTCGCGACGATAGCTTTGCGTGAGGCTGTCCAGGGCCGCATTAATGCCTCCAGACCTGTGCGGGACACCGGCCAGCGTCAATCCCATTTCCACCCCGCTCAGGGTGCCTGCCAGCATCAGATCATTGAAGTGTCCCAGGTGCCCAATGCGAAAGACCTTGCCTCCCAGCCTGGCCAGTCCTGTACCCAATGACATGTCAAACGCTTCAACAATGATTTGCCGCAACTTGTCCGC
>DASSJE010000509.1:0-7706 GCA_035691365.1 Terriglobia bacterium | reverse complement strand
GCTACTTTGTTCCGGCCGTGGTGGCCGCGGCCATCCTTACGTTTATCATCTGGTCGATTGCGGGGCCGGCGCCGGCCATGGCCTACGCGCTGGTGAACGCCGTCGTGGTGCTCATCATCGCCTGCCCCTGCGCGCTGGGGTTGGCCACGCCCATGTCCATCATGGTGGGCACGGGCCGCGGCGCCACGGCAGGCGTGCTGATCAAAAACGCGGAGAGCCTTGAGGTTCTTGAGAAGATTGACACTGTGGTCGTCGACAAGACCGGCACGCTCACGGAAGGCAAGCCGCGCCTGGTTTCCGTCGAACCCATGGAAGGCTGGAGCGAACATGACCTGCTTCACATGGCCGCGAGCCTGGAACGCGCGAGCGAGCATCCGCTGGCCGAAGCCATTGTTTCGGGCGCGCGTGAAAAAGGCGTGGAACTTGTGGACGCGCGCGATTTTGAAGCTGTAGCAGGCAAGGGCGTCATTGGCAAGGTGGACGGGCGCGCGGTTGGCCTGGGCAACAGCAGCCTGGTTGCGGATCAGGGTGCGGACGCGGGCCAATTCGAGCAGCGCGCGGAAGCCTTGCGCAAAGACGGGCAGACCGTGATGTTTGTTGTGGTCGATAGCAAGCCCGCAGGCCTGCTGGGTGTGGCGGACCGCATCAAGAAATCGACACCGGAAGCTATCAAGCTGCTGCACGAGGAAGGCATCCGCATCGTGATGCTGACCGGCGACAGCCGCACCACCGCCGAAGCCGTGGCAAAGAAGCTTGGCATCGATGAGGTGGAAGCGGAAGTTCTGCCGCAGCAGAAGAACGAAGTGGTGAAGCGATTGCAAAGCGAAGGCCGCATGGTGGCCATGGCGGGCGACGGCATCAACGACGCTCCGGCGCTCGCGCAGGCGCAGGTGGGGATCGCCATGGGCAGCGGCGCCGACGTGGCCATCGAAAGCGCCGGCATCACCCTGCTCGAAGGCGACCTGCGCGGCATCGTCAAGGCCCGCCGCCTGAGCCGCGGCACCATGAAGAACATCCGCCAGAATCTGTTTTTCGCGTTCATCTACAACTCGCTGGGCATTCCGCTCGCCGCCGGAGTGCTCTATCCGTTTTTCGGATTGCTGCTCAGCCCACTGGTGGCCAGCGCCGCCATGACCTTCAGCTCCGTCTCGGTGATTACAAACGCGCTGCGGTTGCGAAGGCTGGCGTTGTAGGCAGCTTGTGGCATGGCCCTCTGGGCCATGAGCTGATCCCGTGGATTGTTCAGCTTGTTTTCATGGGCGAGACGCCCATGCCACACATGAAGGCTGGCGCCGGGAGGGCGACTCGCCGCCCCGCTCACGTCATTCTGAGCGCAGCGAAGAATCCCCGCATTTTGTCCTTGGATTTAACTACCGGGATCCTTCGCGTTGCTCAGGATGACGGGTTGAAGGCGCTCGCGCAAAAATCCGCATACATCGCAAAAACCGCGACGCAGGCAATCCCCGTTCCTTCATGGACGGGACGCCCATGCCACATATGAAGGTTGGCGCCGGGAGGGCGACTTGCCGCCCCGCCCACGTCATTCTGAGCCCTTCGGCTTCGCTCAGGGTAGACTCCGCGAAGAACCCCCGTATTTTGGTGTTGGACTCAAATACAGAGATCCTTCGCTGCGCTCAGGATGACGGGTCGAGTGTTGGATGTGTTTACCGTGACGCCTGGGCGTTGGCGCCGGCGAGGGACTTGACGAAGGCAATCATGCGGGGGTCGGTCCAGTTGGTGGCGCCGATGATTTTATCGGCCACGCGGCCATCGCGCCCGATGATGTAGCTTTCCGGCAGCTTGTAGGTGCCATAGCTGTTGGCGAGCGCGGCGCTGGGATCGCGCGCCACGGGATAGCTGAGGTGAAATTGCTGGACGAATTGCTTCAGTTGGTTCTCGTTCTCATCCACGCTGACGCCGAGGACGGCGACGCCTTGGGATTTCATCTCGGTGGCGAACTTCTCCAGGCTGGGTGTTTCCATCACGCAGGGCGGGCACCAGGTGGCCCAGAAGTTGAGCACCACCACGTGGCCTTTGAACTGGGATAGTGACAATTTTCCTGCAGGCCACTGCGACAGCGTGAACCCCGGCGCGCTTTCGCCCATCTTGACAGGCCCCCGAGTCCGCGGGCGCACCACCAGCCACACCAGCGCCGCGGCAGCAACGGCCACGACGACCCATTTGACAATCGTGATTCTACGCATCATACCAACATCCATTATAATCGCTTGGTTGGCCACCGATGCATTTTCTGAATCAAGGGGTTGGTGAGGTAGCGGCGGCTTTACGCCGCCACCTGGCGAAGTGAACTCGCCGCTACATCTGGCGCGCCAGTGAGGTAGCGGCGGCTTTACGCCGCCATTGGTGATTTGTGATTGGCGATTGAGCGATTAAAAGCAATTACGAATTACCAATGACCCGGCCACTTTTGCGAAAGGGCGCGAGTTTGTTCGCTGGCCGGGGCTTTGCGAAAGGGCACTAACGGCCGTGCCGTTTCGCGCGATGCAGCGGCGGGCTCGAGCCCGGCAGATGGTGACGATGCCCACCTAAAGGTGGCCGCTACGAAAGGAACTTGCCGGCCTGAAGGTCGGCGCTACGAAAAATGTGCCCTTCCCAGGAAGAGAGTGTAATGCCCTAAAATGCCAGAGCATGAGCAGGGCTCAGTTTCCGTCATCATTCCCGCCCGCAACGAAGAGACGAACATTGAGCGCGTGGTGCGATCGGTTGCGCTGCAGGAGGACGTGCGGGAAATGATTGTGGTGGACGATGCATCCGCGGACCGCACGCCGGAAATCCTTGCCGGATTGGGCCGCGAGATTCCGCTGCTGCGCACCATCCGGCTGGACACGCTTCCTGAGGGGTGGACCGGCAAGAGCCACGCCGCGGCAGCCGGGGCGAAGCAGGCCACGGGCGAGTGGCTGCTTTTTACCGATGCTGACACCGAACACCTGCCGGGCAGCCTGGAAGCGATGCTGCGGCGAGTAGGGGAGGCAAACGCTGATCTGCTGTCGCTCTCGCCCGGCCAGCAGACGCTGACCTGGTGGGAAAAGTCGATTATCCCTTATGTGTTTGTGCAACTGGCGCGGCTTTTTCCGTTTGAGGAAGTCTCGGACCCGGCATCTCCGCGGGCTGCTGCCAACGGGCAATACCTGCTGGTGCGCCGAAGCGTTTACAATGAAGCCGGCGGGTTTGAGGCCGTGCGGAGCGAAATTCTGGATGACGTGGCCCTGGCGCGGCTGGTTAAGCAGCGCGGAGGGCGGCTGATTTTCCTGCCGGGCGCGGAATGGGTGCGCACGCGCATGTATTCAAGCTTCCGCAGCATGTGGCAGGGCTGGAGCAAAAACCTCTACCTGCTCTACGGGCGTGACCTTGGATCGATTGTGAAGGCGCTGGCCTCCGTGCTCTGTCTGGACCTGCTGGCCCCGCTGGGCTTTGTGATTCTGGCCTTGCTGATTGCCCTGGTGGAGGTAACAGGCTGGATGTTTCTGGCCGCGCTCTTATGCTTTGCCGGGGCGATTCTGCGACAATGGAATTATGGACGGCGCCTGAGGGCGTTGGGTTTTGATCCGGGGCTTGACGTTTACCAGTTCGCAGGCGCCGGCCTGTTCGTGCTCCTGCTGCTGAATTCCGTGCGGGCTTATCGCCTCGCGGGCGGCGTGCGATGGAAGGGACGGGAGTATCGGGCGCTTTGACATGATGGAGTCGGTAGCGCGGACCTCCGGCTTTGAGGTCCGCGGTTATTCTCGAATTTCAAAACCCGCAGACCGCAGCGACGGCGGTCTGCGCTACCGGCTCGGGGTAGCACTGCCGACTTCCGCGTATTGGCGTGAAAAAATAAATGCAGGGATCCTTCGCTGCGCCCCGTCCCATCCGGGACAGGGCTGCGCTCAGGATGACATAATGGAGAAGGGATGAGAGCAGAATGATCTATCTGACGCGGCGGGCTGAATTTTCAGCTTCGCACTACTACCACAATCCGGCCTTCAGCGCGGAAGAGAACCGGCGCATCTTCGGCAAGTGCAACAACCCGCACGGGCACGGCCACAACTACACGGTGGAGGTGACGGTGGCGGGCGAGGTGGACGAAACCACCGGCATGGTCCTCGACCTGAAAGACCTGAAGGCCGTGCTGGAGGCCGAAGTGCTGCAACGGATGGACCACAAGTTTCTGAACAAGGAAGTGCCCGTGTTTGCAACAAAGATTCCGACCACGGAGAACATCGCCGTGGAAATCTGGAACCTGCTGGCGGCGAAACTTCCGAGCGGCCGCCTGCATCGAATCCGGCTGTACGAAACCGGGGACCTGTTTGTGGATTACTACGGGGAATGATGGTTTCACTTACCAAGCGATACCGTTTTTCAGCTTCGCACCGCCTGCACAACGAAGCGCTGAGCGCAGAGCAAAACAGCCGCGTGTTCGGCAAGTGCAACAGCCCTTACGGCCACGGCCACAATTACATTGTGGAAGTCACGGTGCGCGGCCCGGTGGACCCATCAACCGGAATGGTGATGGACCTGGGCCAGCTCGACCGGGCTGTCGAGCAGGAAGTCCTGGAACGATTTGATCATACTTACCTGAACCTGGACGTTCCCAATTTTGAAGGAAAGGTGCCGACCACGGAAAACCTTTGCGTGGAGATTTACAACCTGCTTCGGCCAAAACTCGACGGCGGGCAGGGAAGAGCGCGGCTTGCGAAAGTACGCCTGGAAGAGACAAGCTCAAATTCATTTGAGTACACAGGCGCGCCGGCAGAGAATCGTGCGGAGGCAATGAGAGATAAGAAATGAAGACAAACCATGGATCAACGACTTTAGAACCCGACCCGGCCACCAGGCAGGACCCGCTGGAAGAAGCGGTGCGCACCACGCTGCGCGAGCTGGGAGAAGATACCGGGCGCGAAGGAATTCTGAAAACGCCCCAGCGCGTTGCGGAATCGTTAAGGTTCCTGACCAGCGGCTACGCCAAGGACGTGAGGAAGGTGCTGAACGGCGCCATTTTTTCCGTGGCCTATGACCAGATGGTGATCGTGAAAGACATCGAAATTTTCAGCATGTGCGAGCACCACATGCTGCCGTTTTTCGGGCGCTGCCACGTGGCCTATGTGCCCACGCAGAAAGTGATCGGGCTGAGCAAGATCCCGCGGCTGGTGGACGTTTTCGCGCGCCGGCTGCAAATCCAGGAGCGGCTGACGACCCAGATTGCCGAAACCATCATGGAAACCATCAAGCCGCAGGGCGTGGGCGTCATCATCGAAGCCAAACACCTGTGCATGATTATGCGCGGCGTGGAGAAGCAGAATTCGGTTGCGGTAACGTCGTCAATGCTGGGCGTCTTTCGCGACTGCGATCAGACGCGCGCGGAGTTTTTGAGGCTGGTGAGGGAGAGAGGTTAGAAATCAGGAAACAGGAAGTAGGAAGTGGGAAGTAGGGGCAAAACCCTGTCTCCTATTTGCTACTCGCTATTCGCTATTCGCCTTGGATTGGGAGGTGGGTGCCCTCCCGCCTTGCGGGACCTTCGCGGTTGAGGGGGCCTTTCCCTACTTCCTATTTCCTACTTCCTACTTCCGATTTTTCTTATGTCCACATTGAAAAACAGGATCGCCATCGTCACCGGCGCGAGCCGCGGCATCGGGCTGGCGATTGCGCAGGGGTTGGTGCGCGCGGGCGCACACGTAGTTCTGGTGTCGCGCAACCGGAAGGCGCTGGAATCCGCCAGGAAGGCCCTGGGGGCGGGTGCCAGCGTTGTTGTGGCGGATGTGGGCAAGCCGGCTGATGTCGACCGCCTTTTCAGGCAAGTGAAGCAGCGGCATGGGCGGCTCGACATTCTGGTGAACTGCGCCGGCATTTTTACCTACAAACCTTTTGCTGAAACTACGCTGGAAGATTGGCAGCGCAATCTTGCTACTAATTTGACATCGGTTTTTCTGACGGCGAAGGCAGCCCTGCCGCTGTTGGCCAAAGGCAAGCAAGCGCACTTGGTGAATATTCTGTCCACTTCAAGCCGCAACGCTTTTGAAAACTGCTCGGCGTACACGGCGGCAAAGTTCGGAGCGCTGGGGCTGACGCGGGTGTTGAGGAAAGAATTGCAGCCGAAGGGCATCCGGGTGACGGCCATCCTGCCGGGGCTGACCGATACGGAGATGCTGAACGAATTCGGGTTTGAGGTCCCGCGCGGCCGGGTGATGCAGCCGCAGGACGTTGCCGAAGCCGTGATCGGCGCCCTCCAGCAGCCGGCACGAACCGCAGTGAATGAAGTGCTGCTGATGCCGGCGGCGGGCGCAATCTAAGTTCCCGGCGAGGCAGAGCAAGGGACGGCTGGGACTCGTCAAAAGCGGGGAATGCGATCAGGCGCGCTATCGCAAATTCAGGGGAGGAACGCTGTACTTCCTGTCGGCGCGCTTGAGGTAGTCCTCGCGCTGGTCAGACTTCCGCGTGAATAACGGCAGAAAAATAACCAGGAAGGCCGTGAAAATCGGGACGAGGACGGCAATCCAGATCGCTAAATCGTGTATCCGTGGATGCATAACAATCCAAACCTAGCACGCACCCCGCGCCAAGTCCACTTTATTTTCAAGATGAGCCATTACCCAAACTTTTGCCAAATTGACGAAAACAATGGTATGCTATTCGCTGAAAATGTGGGATAAATTGTCGGAAACGAGGAGCATGAGCGGATGGCGTTAACCCGGGATTCAAAGTCACAAATTATTGCGAACTTCAAGGTTCATGATACGGATACGGGTTCGCCTGAGGTGCAAATTGCAGTCCTGACAGAGCGCATCTCTTACCTGACAGAACACTTTCGAGTACACCGGAAAGATCACGCTTCGCGAAGAGGTTTGCTGACCATGGTCAGCAAACGGAAGCGCCTGCTGGAGTATCTGAGGCGGCACAATGCCAATCGTTACAAGCAGGTGATTGACCGGTTGGGGATCCGCAAGTAAAGCGGTTGTGAAGAAAAGCGAGAAGATACTCGGTCAAACTGCCCCTTCAGGAATGAGCGACCCCCGGCAGGAGTGCCACGGGTCGCTTTTTACATATGGGGGCCTTTGCGCGTGTTGAAGCGGTCAGTTGACATGGAAGTACCTGCCTCGGTCCGTAGTTCCCACACCCAAATGACAAGGCTATCTGAAGTCCCTGCCGCGAATGGCTGGCAACCGGAAATGGATCCGGGCTGTTCATTGAGCACAGAGTGGAAAGGGGCGGGCGAGCCAGCGAGATTCGGAGGATAAATTTAATGGAACAAGTCAGCATCCCATTGGGAGGAAGCACATTATCAATCGAGGTTGGGAGGGTGGCCAAGCAGGCCAACGGCTCGGCCTTTGTGCGTTACGGCGACACAGTTGTGCTGGCAACGGCATGTTCGAGCAAGCCGCGGGAAGGAATCGATTTCTTCCCTCTGACGGTGGATTATCGGGAGTATACGTATGCGGCCGGGAAGATTCCCGGCGGTTTTTTCAAGCGCGAAGGGCGCCCCACGGAAAAAGAGATCCTGAGCAGCCGGGCGATTGACCGTCCTGTGCGGCCGATGTTTCCGGACGGTTATAAGGATGAGACGCAGGTGATCGCCATGGTGCTTTCGGCTGACTCCGACAACAACCCGGATGTGATCGGGCTGGTGGCGGGCGCCGCGGCGCTTTATCTTTCAGACATTCCGTTCCCCACGCCGGTGGCGGCGGTGCGCGTGGGCCTGGTGGGCGGGCACC
>DASSJE010000508.1:0-14802 GCA_035691365.1 Terriglobia bacterium | reverse complement strand
TTCCGCTCTTTGATTCAAAGTCGAGTGTTCGACATTCAAGGGGAGTATCCCAAAACAGTCGGGAACGTACCCTTGGCTAACAGATTCACGACAAGGCAATTGGATAGGCGTTTGTGCGGAATGGCTGGCGCTGAAAAAAAGTCCGATCCTAAGGTACTCATCTGAAGTTATGCACGCATCGCGGATTTCAGCGATAATAGGATTCGCCGGTAGGCGAGAATCCGTCGACTGCCGCCCCCGTAAAGGTGAGCAAGTCTCGTTGGTATGTTGATTCAAGGGCGTGGTAATATCACCGCGTGATAAGCGAGCAGGCCGACAAGTCAACCTGGGAGTTACTATGGCGTGCGGCCGAGAAGTCTGATAATTGGTTTGAGCAAGAAGTGCGTTTAATCTGAAAAATTCATACTCGGATTTGATTCAAGGGGCATAAAGGGACTATGCGAGGAATGTTCAAAAGTATTCGTACTGACACGACGTTAAAACAGAAAACGCTTCAGTTATTAACGGATGCAATCCTTTCAAGCAAAATCAAGCCAGGCGAGAGGTTGAATGAAAGTGAAGTGGCAAGAATGCTCCATGTCAGCCGAGCCCCTGTCCGAGAGGCAATGCAGCAACTGCACGAACAGGGCTTAATCGTTAACGTGCCGCGCCGCGGGATGTTCGTCGTGAGCTTGGACGAAGAGAGTATCCAGAAAATTAACAGCTTAAGGCTCTTGTTGGAGGCCGAGGCGCTGCGGCTTGCCCGCCTATCCGGGAGTTCCAGAGGGAAGGAAAAGTTGGAACGCTTGGTGGAAAAAATGGAACAGACGGACTACGGGCCCACGAGTGAAGTGGTACACGACGACATGGAATTCCACCGCATGATATGGAATCTTGCAGGGAATGAATATCTCGAAAAGACGTTAGTCAGTCTGACAGCTCCGCTATTTGCCCATGCGATGTTAACGTTACTCCGCAAAGAGAAGCAGAGGATGCTCGTAGGGTCCCATCGGACCCTGCTGGACTTCGTACTGGGGCGCGGCCGCGAATCTGCTGAAGAAGTAATCCTGAACCATCTAAGGCTTGGTTGGAATAGCCCGGACAAATTCTCAAGCATCAAGGAGTCTGCGATTTTAAGCGCTTCGGAAAGTCGAGATATGGCTTGACGTATTGATCCAGGATTGAATGGACCTTGATCACTTCCTCAGTAGTGAGCTTTGAGATATAAGGCGCTCCGGCGGCGCGGTCTGCAAGGTGCAGGTAGCGCAACGCCTCATCAAACGCACCCCAGATGTTTCCATATTTAAAAATTTGCCAAGTCCTGATGAGGTCTTGCTGCAATTGTCTGGCCCTATTTAAGTCTCCAGCCTGAAACGCCGTATACAAAGCCAAGGCCAAATGTGGACAAAGGTTGTGGAGCCCTCCCACAAAACCTGCGCATCCCATCTGTAATGCGACTACAATTAGGAATTCACTTCCCGTCAAGATCGAAAATTCCTCGTCACCCGCCATAATTTCAAGCAGTGTCTGCAGGTTAATTAGGTCTTCATTGCTCACCTTGATGCCAAGGATGGTAGGAATCCTGCGTCGGAGTTCGGCAACCGTTTCTGGATGGAGCGGATTTTTTGTAAGTGTAGGATTATCGTAGAGGAATATAGGGCAATCCACAGCGGCGGCAATCTCGGAGAAATAAGCTAACAGATGCTCCTGCGTGGCATAGAAGTAAAAGGGGGGCAGGACAGACAGGTACGTGATCCCTTCCTGGGCGAATCGCCTTGCTTTGCGGACAGCACGGCTTGTGCTGGTTTCGCCTAATCCGCCCATCACAGGGACGGCGCCGTTAACTTCTTCAATGACAATTGCGATAGCGTGAAGCTGTTCCTCGTCGGTTAGAAATGCAAAGCCGCCCATTGTACCGTTTGCAAGGATGCCGTGGACACCCGCGTCGAGAAGGTAGCGAGTGAGGCGTCGGAGGGCCGCTTCATCAACTCGATCCCCGTCTCCCAGTGGTGTCCCTATAGGTGGAATAACTCCAGAAAGTTTCCTCTTCATTACATATGCTCCGTCGGCAGAGATATAAACAAATTCCGATGGCCAAGTAAGCGTCATTCGATTAACGTTCAAGGAGCTTATCTGCACACTCTTAGACCTATCCGCCCAACCGTCTTTCTCGATGACGCAAGGCATTCCGCTCCTTGAGCCCGATGGACTCCCCTAGCTTAATGATCGTCGTCAGTCGACCATTGTTCAGATTATGCCTTGGTCGACATCGAAGTTACAAGGATAATGTGTACTAGCACTTGTGGAGAACATCGCACCCATAAAAAAGCCTTGACACGAACATAAAGTCAAGTTTATAGTCGACTGTCGACTATATTTTGGGGAAACGAACAAAAAGTGAGTCGAATATTTCATTAAGCTTTTCGTCTGCTGATTGTGGTGTCCCGGACTGGCCTTCGGCCAAGTTAGACCCCCAGTCGCGAATCTGTGAACGGTCCGGGTTAAGGATATTTACAAATTACGCACTCAATTTTCGGCAAAGGGGCGTAATTGACAGAAGTTGCGTGAGCCGTGGCCCCCATCAACGCACAGACAGCCAATGAAGTAATTTCGTCATATGTGCGCCAGGCTATGGATTCGCCATTCAAGGATCGGAACCTCGCTTGCGACATTGACCGACGGCATTAACGGTCTCAGGTCGCGGCTGTGTTGGGCTGCATGTAAGAAATCGCCGCGAGCAACTTGAGTGCGGACGGAAAAAACATCGAAAATTTCGAATTCAGTCGCGAGACTCATAGTGAAGTCGTATTCAGATTCGGTTGGTACAGCCATGGGGGCATATGGCGATCTGAGACATGACACTCTATGTTACCGGCGGAATAGTGATCATGACTTCGGGGAATGACTCATAAGCTAAAGTAAGGAGAAAACTTATGGCAAGCAAATGGCTGCGAATGAGATTTCCATTGGCGTTGGCACTGTTTTTTGCCGCCTCTGTGGCCGGCTGGGGACAGGTCATTACCAGCAGTTTGGTGGGTAACGTTTCCGACACTTCCGGTGCCGCTGTGCCAGGCGCCTTAATTGTAGTGACCAACGAAGGGACGCATGTTGGGGTCAGGGCTTCCACGGACGCGAATGGTACCTATTCAGTTCCAGATCTTCTTGCGGGGACCTATTCCGTTTCTATAGCAAAGGCGGGGTTCAAAGTGGCGGCTTACACGGGGATTGTCATCAGGTCAGCGCAAATCGTTCGGCAGGATACCGTATTAGAGATCGGAAATACCTCGCAGAGCGTAACTGTCCAGGCTCGCACCACTCTTCTAACCACCGACTCTGCCACCATGTCGAGCACACTCAACTCAACCATGGTTAAGAATCTGCCCAAAACCGCCGAAACAATCGACTCACTGGTAAAACTGGCTCCCGGGGTGCAAGTCGAAAACGGGGTGGGCGGCCCATGGGCGGCAGAACCGCGCGGCCTGGGCATTGCGAACTATTGGGGCGGTTCTATCTTTACCGTAAACGGCGTGAACGTTAGCAACCAATCCGCTGGAAGCGCGTTTTACACCGCCCCCGTTCGCTCGCCTGCCGGAGGCGTTTCCAACCTCCTGCTCACTCTGCCGCCGCCGGACGCTATTGAGGAGATGAACATACAGAACGGGAACATGGATGCCAGCTCCACCCGCCTCACGAATGTCACACTGGTGACTAAGCAGGGAACGAACACATTCCACGGCGGCGTATACGAAGAGAACCAGAACACGGTGTTCAATGCAGCCAACTTTCTGACGAATGCAAATGGGCAAAAGAAGGGGTTCTACAATATGAACCAGTTTGGAGGTAATGTCGGTGGTCCCATTATGCGCAATCGGGCATTTTTCTTTTTCGATTTCGGTGGGATGACGAACCGTGATCCCGTTCTCACGCAACTCAGTTTGCCCTCGATGGCCATGCGGCAGGGAGACTTCTCGGTCCTCTGCTCCACCTATACGAATGGGGCTTGCTCTGATCCAGCAGGCACCCAATTATACAATCCCTTTTCGGGTCAACCCTTTCCGAACAATCAAGTCCCAACTTCGATGTTCGCCTCGCAAGCAAGCTCTCTATTATCTTTTCTCCCTCCGCCCAACACTGCCAACTCCCCGGGTTTGCCTTTTGGAGCTCCGAATTGGACGGCCTTGGTTCCCCAATCTCAAGAGGCGAAGCGCTGGCTCGTGCGAGCAGATCTGAATATAAGTAACAAAGATGTTTTATATGGCTTCTGGCAGCATGTTACGGCCCCGTTTGGTGTGGCGTCAGGCGGTTCTCCGCTCAATTATGGCAACGTTCAGAACCAATTCACCTCAACTTCGATAGTTGGACTAACTGAAACTCATACCTTTGGGACAAACACCATCAATAATTTCCGGGCCTCCTGGTATAAACCCCTCTCTTCTGTTGCAGGTCAAAACCTCAATTTCAAACCTTGGACCCTTTTTCCTCAGCTGCCGCCAAGTGAGAATGGCGGTTTACCGAACATGAACAGCATGCTGGGTTATACGGGCATGTGGCATGACGCTGGAAATTCTTTACCTTCCGTGGTTCCCATAATTGAATTCACCGATAACTTTACGTACATTCGGGGCTCACACACTTTCAAGGCAGGATTCGACGAGCAGGGATACAAGGAAGTATACCCCGGTGGCGTGGGGCCGCTTGGCGCATTCAGTTTCAACGGCCAATGGACGGCAGGCGCAGGCTGGCCCAATGTGGCGCCGTCGGCCGGCAACTCCTTTGCTGACTACCTGCTTGGCCTACCGAATACCACCACGACGGGAGCCGGCCTGACAGTAAGCAGGGCCGCCTATGGGCGCGATTGGGAGTTTTACGGCCAAGACACCTGGCAAGCGACACACCGCCTCACGCTCACCTATGGTCTTCGGTACATGTACCAAGCTCCCTGGAATTACCGGGACAACTACGGCGCGACTTACGTTGACTTGAATAACAACATGCTGGTGCTTCCAGGGAATTCCAGTACCGTGACAGCTCCCCCCGGGGTTGACCCGGCGCTTCTTGCCCAATTCCCATACGAGACGACGCAGTCTGCGGGATTCCCACTCTCGTACTTCAAGGCTGATACCAATAACTTTGCACCGCGGATTGGACTGGCTTGGCGTCCCTTTGCGGACGGGCGGACAGTGCTCCGTGCCGGGTACGGCTGGTATTATATGTTTGTTCCAACAGAACTCGGCATCGATCAGCAAGAGAGCAACCCGCCGTGGAATTCAGTCTCCGGTAATATCACTTTTACTTCGCAGCTGCCCGGAAACCCCAGCGCGCCTTTCCTTCCGGATATTACTTTTGCCAATCCGTTCCCAGTTACCAACGCTTTGCCCGGCACGCTGCACCCTGGGCTTTACATGGCGCAGCAACAGATGGCCAATAGCGAATCACAGCAGTGGAACGTGACGGCAGAACACGAATGGCCTCGAAACCTGATGACGCGAGTCACCTACATGGGCACGGCCACGCGCCATGCGCCATGGCTCTACGAGGATATTAACGTTCCTGTCACCCAGGTTCCCAACGTGAGCATACAAAACCAACGTCCCTTGCAACCATGGTCGACCGTTTATGCCGTCCCATTCGCCGCAACGCAGAACTTGAATATGTTACAACTTGAGGCGGTCGCGCGAATGTCGAACGGTTTCCAGGCGCAAATTGAATATGCGTGGACAAGGTGCCTGGGAAACTTGGGTTATTACGGCGTCGTCTTTGGACCGCAGGATTGGCACAATCCCAAAGCCGAGTACGGGACCTGCCCGAGCATTGCTTTGAACAATCTGACTGCGAGCTTTCTCTACACCTTGCCTTTTGGGCATGGTCAAAGGTGGTTAGGCAATGCAAGTCGCGGATTGGATGCCCTGGTCGGTGGTTGGCAGGTGTCAGGTATCCCGAATTATCGAACTGGCGATCCTCTTACCGTGATGTTTTCGGTTCCCTCAAGCACAGTAGGCTGGTGGGGCGGGCGAGCGGATCGGGTTTCCGGCGCACCTCTGTATTCCGGCAAGCAATCAGGTAGCCACGACATTATCAGCGGCGTGCAGTGGTTCAATACTGGGGCATTCGCTCCTCCACAGCCCTGGCAGTGGGGAAATTCCGCGCCTGGAACCTTTTATGGTCCCAGCCAATGGAATGTGGACCTCAGTGCGCAAAAGGTGTTTCGGATTACGGAGCGCCAAGGGGTGACGTTCTCGACGGAGTTCTTCGATGCATTTAACCACTTTAACCTGGGCAATCCGAGCCGCACTATCGCTGACACGCGTGATGGAGGCAACCCCATTCCCACTGCGGGGAAGATTTTCTCGGGTTACGGCAATCGGGTTATTCAACTCGGGTTGAGGTACGAATTTTAGTGACCACGGGAGGGCAGGCAGGTTGAAGTTCGTAATCCTCCTGCTTCCTGATGGTTGTCAAGCTTACTTCTACGTTGGCAGGTTCCTGGCAAGGGAGGGCCTCCATGACCCTCCCGAATAAATACAGAGGGATTTTTGCTTGAAAGGGCCTGGAGACCAAGTGGCCGTTCCGGCCTCCAAGGCCCCTTCGCCGGGTGAACGCCAGGAGCCTCAAAAAGCTCTGGCAGTGATCCGCAGTAATCCCTTGCCACACAATCCATGGGTGCCTTAAGCCAAATGTGGAAATTCACCATGAACCGTCGGTCGGCTATTCTCGCATCCTTGGCAGGGACGCCCCTGTGGGCGCAGGCATTTGACTCGCAGTATTCATATAGCGCTACGCCGCAGAAGGACGACGAAGATGGCTACCAGCGGCCTGAGGCGGAAGGATATGCGTGTGCAAAGGATTGGGATGCGGTACTGCAGAAAGCGAGAAATCGTCAAGAAGCCATTCGTGATGGGAAGGCGGTCCTGGCCAACGGCAATTTTGGACCACCACTCTTCTATGTGAGAAACCCTGCTCTTCACACAGCTTTCACTCAACCGCCTGCCAAGGGTGATGTTTTTTACTCTTATGCAAGCGCACGGCTTTCCGGGTTTCTCTGGTCGGGCTTCTTCACGTTGCCCCCGAAGCATCCCGCACAAGTTTTGTACAAGATCCGGATAGGCAAACCTTTGGCAGGTTTTGATGAAGTCGATGGCGCCTACGTTCGTCGTTTCGAACAGGGCGTCGTGGTGGTAAATCCATGGGAAGAAGCGAAGCGAGTTGAAATCAAGGCAGGTGGGCTGTCCAGGTTAAACGATGTTTTTAAACAAAAGGTGCTTGATGTGAGTGGAGATGGCCTCTCATTGGAGCTTCCAGGACAATCCGGCCGAGTCTGCTGTTCATGCCCTGCCTGAAAAAGCATATCCACGACGTCCGGTGGATGTCGCCGTCATGTCGATCGTCGATTGTAGTGAGGTTGCATCATGGCCAATCGAAGGCAATTCTTCAAGACTTCTCTTCAGGCTGCATTAGAACTTGCGACAGTTGAAATGTTGACATCGTCCGTCGAGGGCCAGGCAATAGGGCGGGCGCCTCAAGACGATGAAGATGGTTATGAGATTTCGGGACATGAGAATGGGGAGCATCCTCGAGCGGCGTCCTTAGGAAAGCCGGCACCCGACTGGTTGAATAGCGCCGATGTCTACAACGGGTGGTACGCAGCGTGGTCTGAGGAAACGTTGCAAACTCGCTTAAAAGGTTTTCCTCTGGTGGTGGGCGTTCCGCACTCAAGTTGCTGGATCCGTAAAGCTCATCAGTTACGAATCCGCGTGATCCCCTACATATCGTTCTACAAATGTCTCAATATTTCGGCAGCGAAGAAAGCGGGATGGCCGGATCCTCAAGGATTTCTGATGTCGCCCCTCTTCCGCGAACTTGATCTTGGTAAACACCCTGAGTGGCTGCTTTACGATAAAGAGGGCAGGGTTCGAAGGCCGTTCAATCGAGCTGACTACCCCGGCGGGTGGGAACAAGTATGCACAGCGGCCCCGAGGTTTAAAGAAGCCGCCCTCCGTGGGGTACGAGGATTGCTTGAATTAGGCGCGGACGGATTTTTCATCGATAACATTCACCCAACGCCGCATTGCCATGGCCCGGCCTTCGGCAAGCACACTCACGCCAATGGCATGGACAATGGCGAAGCCTTCAGGGACTTGATCACCGATGTTTATGCGTTGGTGAAAAAGAATTCCTCCACGAAGATCGTAGTCCTCAACCCGGGACACGTGAACCCGATCTATTGGCCCAGCTGCGACGCCATGATGTACGAATCGTACGTCTGCTCGGGAGCAACCTACACCTGTTCGCACAATTGGGATCCTATTCTTCAGAAGGCAAAAGCTTGCCAACAGGCCCTTCAATCGGGAAAAGCCGTCCTGACGCTGAGTTACATGGGGGCGCCATCTTACGATGTGGGGGATCCGAGCTCTCATGGAACCGGCGGGCAGCCGCCGAGCAAAGAAGATGCTTTTTATTGTTATGCCTGCTCCAGGATCTCCGGGTTCCTTTGGGCGGACTGGTTCACACTGCCGCCGAACCATCCCGGCCAGGTCCTGTACAAGGTACGGCTGGGTCGTCCTCTAGGTGCATTGGAGCAAACTGAAGGAACTTACCTTCGGCGCTTTCGTCGCGGGATCGTGGTTGTGAATCCGTCGGAGGAGAGGAAACACATCCGGATAACACGAATACAAACGCCCGAGCTTCGGGATATTTTCGCAGAAAAGATCGTTGAGGTGAACGGGGCCAGCCTCTCGGTGGAGATCGCAGGCCAGTCTGGCCGCGTGTTCGCTTCTTCTTAGCCTATTTTGACGATGGGATTCAGCGGGAGGTGCGCAAGTACGATCATGAATCATCTATATCGACAGTTGACTTGGACTGAAGTTCGGGAAGCTGCGGCGGACAAGAAAGTGATCCTGATCCCGGTAGCGGCGATAGAACAACACGGTTATCACTTGCCTGTCGACGTCGATAACCTTGCGGTGGAATACGTGACCGAAGAGGCAGCACGCCGCTCCGATGGATTGATCCTCGTGGTTCCTATGGTGCATTACGGGTTTAATGAGCACAACATGGGCTTCCCGGGGACGGTGAGCATTCGGGAGCAGGTCTTCATGGATTTCTGCTATGACATCGGCAGATCCTTCGTCCGCCAGGGATTCGACCGCATCATGTACGTTAACGGGCATGGCAGCAATCAGATGCTGTGCAACCTCGTCGCCCGTCGTCTGGTCAATACAACACCTGCATTGGCTGCTTCAATGGCCTACTGGGACCTGGCCATAGAGACTGAGAAGAATCTTCGTCAATCAGAATACCCCGGAGGCATGGCCCATGGATGTGAATTTGAAACCTCCATATATCTCTACCTGAAACCAGATAAGGTGCAACCGGACAAGATGGTGGCTGAAACTCCTTCCAAAATTTCCCGCTTTATCTATGCTGATCTGTTTGGGTCATCACCGGTGCACTTCGTTAATCGATGGAGTCGTGTAAGTAGCAGTGGAGTTGAAGGCGACCCGTTTAAGGCATCCGCAGAAAAGGGCAAGGCTTTTACGGAGGAAGTTATCGCCAATTTAATTGAATTCGCCAAGAGTTTTCGAGCGATGTCGGACCTTCCTGATCAAGATTTTAACTGGCAAGGTCATGACCACAATCCTGGAATGAATAGCTAAATGCGCTTACGTGACTTTGATCCTCTTTCCCTGCCACAGGCAAGTAAGAGCCGCATGCAATTTGACATCGGCCACAGGAGGGCCACAGGGCCGAAATTGGACCTTTGGGTTGTTCGAGGGGGAACGGGTGGCAAGGTGGTCCTCGCTCTGGCGGGCGTACACGGTGATGAGTATGAGGGGCCGTTCGCTCTGTGGAAGCTCGTCGATCATCTGCAGCCTGATCAGATTTCCGGGACTGTGCTGATTTTGCCGGTTGCGAATTGGGCGGCCTTTGAAGCTGGCCAGCGTTGTACGCCGATGGACTCCATGAATCTGAACCGGGTTTTTCCGGGAAACCCAACCGGGAGTTATACGCAAACGCTCGCTTACGACATTTTTGAGTTCCTCGTCAAGCGCAGCGACATGGTTATCGATTTGCACAGCGGGGGCAGCCCCCACAACTGTTACCCCACTTCCTGCTACATCAACGACTCCCAGATGGGGTCGGTGTCTTTGCGGACGTGCCGGGCATTTGGTTTGCCGGTGGTGTGGTCCATGCCGAAGACGCCCGGCGTGCTCACTACGGAGGCTGCCCTGGCGGGATTTCTGGCAATCGGAGCGGAGTTTGGTGGAGAGGGCCGTCTGAGTTCAGCAGGCGTCAACGCCTACTTTAAAGGTGTGCTTCGATCATTGCAGTTCCTGGGGCTCTTAACAGGGGTTCCCAAAGAGGAAGGCCTGGTGAGAGTCGTCGGCGGGGACTACCTCGTCGCCGGGGCAGAATTTGGACTCTATCGGGAATATGCGAATCTCGGTGATCAAATTTGCGCTGGACAGCTCCTGGCCGTCACCACCGATCTTGCCGGGAAAATAAAAGAAGAATTCCGCGCCACCTCTGATGGCTTGTTGATGGCAGTGCGAAGTCAGCCGGTGATTCGCCGGGGTGATTTGTCAGTTTTTCCGGGCTCGGTAAATGAACTTTAGACAAATTCAACTTTTGCGGTAATTGACTGGACCAAAGATGCGACTCTCTGCTGCGGACGTTTTGATCGTTGTCGCCTACCTTTCGGTAATTGCCTACATTGCGTGGCAATCCCGCAGGTTTGCCGGGAAAAACTTGGAGAACTACTTTCTCGCTGGAAGAAAAATGCCCGGCTGGCTGGCGGGAATCTCTTATGCAGCATCCATGCAGAGCGCCGACTCGGCTGTGGGTTACGGCGGGATGGCGGCCATCACCGGGTTATTCGTCTGCTGGTTCTACCTGGCGAGGTTTGGGCTGGCCTTTTTCATTGGAGCGATGTTGTTCGCAGTATATTGGAAACGCCTGAATACCTTCACAACTCTTGAGTTTTACGAACTGCGCTTCACTAAAAAACCAGCCAGTTTGATGCGCACCTGGGTCGCGATTCGAAGCTCGCTGATTGCCATCGTGGCTTGGACGGCGATTTCTCTGCTCGCCCTGGTAAAAATAGTGGAGCCGGTAATCGGCCTCAGCAAGAACCAGACGATGCTGTTTGTTGTCCCCATTACCCTGGCCTACCTTTATCTTTCAGGATACGTTGGACTGGTTCTCAGCAACTTTATTCAAGTCATCGTCATGACTTTAGGAACGCTCGTCCTGGCGCTGAAGGTTCTCTGGGCGCTGGGGGGGGCGCACCAACTGGGATTGAGGCTCTCATCAGCATTCGGCAAAGGGATTTTGTTCAACCTTCCGCCCACCCACGATTCCTATTTTCCTCTGGCAGCCGCCGTTGCCTGGTTGATAGGGACCAGCGTTGGTTATGGCGGTGACGCAGCCCCAATGAGCGGAGCTGTAGAAGGTCAGCGGATTCTCTCTACGCGCTCTCCTAAAGAGGCCTGCGTGATGTATCTCGTTACTGAGATATCTTCTTTCACCATGACGTGGCTCGTATGCGTTCCGTGCATTGCGGCTCTGGTAATTTGGCCTGAGCTTCGATCAGGCCGCATTGATCGAGAGCTGGCTTACGGCATGCTGATGGCAAAGTATCTGGGCCCCGGATTTCTGGGACTCGTTTTCGTCGCTATGTTGGCGGGAGTCATGGCGGTCGTGGGCGATCTCCTGAATTTTGGGTCGCAAGTCCTGATGAATGACATCTACAAAAGATTCTGGAGACCCGCCGCGTCCGAACGGCATTACTTTTGGGCTGGACGCGTTTGTATCTTTATCATCCTCGGCTTGTCGCTATTAGTTGCCTACAAGGTTCAGTTCCTTTTCAGTGTCGCCATCTTTATGGTTGGATTTGCGGCTGCCGAGCTTCCCGCCAACTGGGCACAGTGGTGGTGGTGGAGATTCAATGGGTGGGGAAGGGTCACTGCTTCGTTTGGCGGCGGGACCGTGTATTTAGTCCTCACTTTATTTTTTCCGCAAATACATTGGTGGACCACGATGTATATCACGATGATCGTCAGTACTGTTCTCTGGGTAGGAGCCGCTCTCATAACCGCACCGGAGCCACGTTCATCGTTGAGGACTTTTTATTTGAGAGCCAAACCGATGGGATGGTGGGGACCCGTACGCAACGAAGTCTTGGTGACAAATCCAAATATCATGCAGGAAACAGAAGATCTCGGGTTCAAAAAAATTGCTCTTGGTCTCTTCATCTCCAGCATCGGCGCTTTTGTTGTCATGTGCTACATCATGGCGATTTCGGATTTTTATTTTGGCCGAAACCTTCTGGGGATCCTTCTGTCAGCCGCTACGCTCGTCTCCGGCCTTTTGTTTTGGCTCATGTTTTCTCCCTATGTGGCCAGCCTGACGACTAAAGAAGAAGCGGCCCAGCCGGAGGAAATCGCTCTTGGACAGGAGTTGGGGCTGAAGAGAATCCTGATCTTCGGGGTTGGGGTAATCGGCTTATTTTCCCTGGCCTCTGGTGTCTTCCTTACGGCCGGAATCACGCGAGAGATTGGTTTTGCAGTAGCGTTCTTGACGGGATGCTTCTTGTTGAAGCTGCGCCGGAAGGCGCGTAATTCATCCGGCCGGGAGGCCGTGCAGACTCATCTTGATGAAAACTAGGAGGACTAGGTGAAAATCGATGAGAGGGTTCACCTGCTTGCCAGTGGGGCTCAAGGCGTGAGGATGACGCACGATCTTGACTGTAACGTCTATCTGCTCAACGGCGGCACTGAATATGCTTTGATCGACGCAGGTGTAGGCGACTCAGTGCAGCAGGTTGAGGCCGCAATGCTCGCGGACGGTCTGGATCCCAAGAAGCTGCGCTATATTTTGCTCACCCACGGCCACCTTGACCACTCAGGCGCTTGCCACGCCATTTACGAACGCTTCAGATGCCAAGTGATCTGCTCGAATTTGACAGCGAATGCCCTGGAAAATGGAGATGAGGATGCGATCCATTTGCGCGTCGCGAAGGAGGTGGGTGCGTATCCTGCACATTACCGCCTCACGCCCTGCCCGGTAAAGCAGCGCGTCGCCGATGGTGATTCGTTCCAGGTTGGGGATTGTCATGTGACGGCATTGCTCACTCCGGGTCACAGCAAGGATATGACTTCATTCCTGGTTCGCTATAACAGGCGAACTTTGTTCTTTTGCGGGGACACAATATTTCACGGCGGGAAGATTTTGCTCATGAATGTTGCCGACTGCAGCGTTCAGGATTATGCGGGGACAATCAGGCGTCTTGGCGAATTGAGGCTCGAGGCTTTCTTCCCAGGACATCTTCTCTGGGTCCTCAGAGATGGCGATTCTCACATCAAGACTGCTCTAAGTTACATGGATAAATTCCTATTTCCACCCAATATTCTATGATGCTCGAAAATAGTGTTGCTCTCATCACGGGCGGAGCTTCAGGGATTGGCCGCGCGATCAGTGAACGGTTCGTACGAGAAGGCGCTCGCATCGGCGTTCTCGACATCAATTTCGAGGTTGGTGCGGAATGTCAGCAATCCCTCCAAAACATTGGAAAATATCCACCGCTATTTATCCCGTGCGATCTTGGAAATCGGCTGGAAATTGAAGAGTCGGTTGAATCCGCATTAGGGCATTTTGGGCGAATCGACATTCTCGTCAACAATGCTGCTGAGTTTCTGGACGATGAATTCCTGAAAGTAAATTTGGAAAAATGGGAGAGAACGATCGCTGTTAACCTCACAGCCGCCTTCGTATGCAGCCAGTTGGCAGCGCGGTCGATGGTGGCCATCAAAATGCCGGGAAATATTGTGAACATCGCCTCAGTCAATAGTTTTGCAGCCGAGAGGCATGCAACCCCCTACGCCACCGCTAAAGGCGGCCTATTGGCGCTTACACGGGCCATGGCCGTCGATCTGGCCCCATACTCGATCCGTGTCAACGCGATTGCTCCTGGGCCCATTCAAACAGCAAGATCAGCGCCCATTTTCGCCGCTGAGGAGTATCACGCTGCCATAAAATATGGCGTTCCCTTGAGCAGAGCGGGCCGTCCGGATGAGGTCGCATCTGTGGCTTGCTTCCTGGCTTCTGAGGAAAGTTCATACATGACAGGAAGCACCATCGTCGTCGACGGCGGACTGCTATCTTATATCCGACTGGGTTGAATATTTCATGCCGATAGCGTGACGTGCTTCCTGCCGTTCTGCCAAACAAGCTCCTTGCACAGCTCCTGGAATCTCAAAATGTCAAAGTGGCGCCTGAGCGCGCGTTCTGAAGGTTCGGAGGGAAGATTTGAAAAAGCTAAAGTGCACAGAATGCGGAAGCACATTCCCATTAGGTCCGGAATTTGAGGGTTGCAGGTCGTGTTTGAAGAGGGGAGTTCGCTCCGCCCTCGAAGTTGTGTATGAGGATCCGATCATCGGAAACACTTTCAAAGATGCCGGTTACGGAAACAAGTATGGAAAAGTTTGGGCTTATCCGCAGCTACTTCCCCTCGAAAACGTGGAAAACATCCAAAGTCTGGGAGAGGGCGGCACCCCTTTACTCCGCCTTGAACTTCCATCCGATCATTTTGATCTGCCCTTTGTTTTTGTCAAGAATGAAGGCGTGAACCCCACCTGTTCCTACAAAGACCGGGCGAATACAGTGACCGTGTCAGTTGCCCGGGAATTGGGATTCAAAAAAGTTGTCGCATCGAGCACAGGAAATCACGGTTGTTCGCTGGCGGCGTACGCGGCCAGTGCGGACCTGGAATGCATCATTCTTTGCCACGAAGAGGCGTCTCAAACAGTGATGAACATCATGCAGTTT
>DASSJE010000507.1:0-16251 GCA_035691365.1 Terriglobia bacterium | reverse complement strand
GATCCCTGCCAACACCACCAACCGGTCCCGATCCCGCTGACTCATCCTCAGTTCCTCTTTTCTCATCCCCCAAGCTTCTACCACCTGCACCGGATCTTTCTACTTTGCTCAGATAGGAACTTCTCACTTTGCAGCGACACAGCGAAACAAACCATTGACAATGCATGAAGACCCGGTTATCCTCCCACCAATGTGAAACGCTTCATGAACTAACAGTTCGGCAGCCCGAAATGGTCGCGCCCGAGGAGGTGTCTACCGTAATGAATGAAGTTACTGTCGTCGCTGACTTCGGCGATCTCTGTGGCGAATGCCCCGTCTGGAATTCAGAATATAGCGTTTTGGAATGGATCGATTGCGTGGGAGGAAAATTGCTTCGGATCGAGTGGCCTTCAATTAAGTCCGCTGTTGCCAAGAGCGGGGTCAGCATCAGCGGATTTCGCCGAAATCAACCCGGCGGCTATGTTATCAGCAACAGCCAGGGTATCTGGCTTTGGGACGGAGCAGAAGACTTCTCGCCGGTCATCACTGAGGTAGCCTCCCGAACATGTCAGGCGAATGACTGCGTGGCCGATTCTGCCGGCCGTTTCATCACCGCCACTTATTACTACGACCCTTCGAACGCATACGATCTGGGCAACCTGATCTCCGTGGACACAGATGGGAAACTCACCATCCTGGATGAGGGTTTCCATCTGGCCAATGGGTTGGGATTTTCTCCTGACGGAAGCACGCTGTACTTAACGGATTCAGCCGCGCGGCGCATCTACCGCTACGATTACGATGTTCGAAGCGGTTCCGTGCGCAACCGACGCACTCTAGTTGAGGTCCCTGGCGACGAGGGCCTGCCCGACGGGCTTGCGGTCGATGCAGAAGGGTACATCTGGTCGGCTCAGTGGTACGGGAGTTGCATCGTGCGGTATGATTCGGACGGCAAGTTGATCCATCGCGTCAGCATCCCTGCAAAGCAAACGTCGTCGCTGACATTTGGCGGGCCCGATCTCACCGATATTTTCGTCACCTCGGCGGGACAATCTGAACCTATGCCCATTATGCCTCCGGGATATGATCCGAAGTCGGGCAATTTCGGGGGAGCGCTCTATCACCTGAATCTTGGAATTGAGGGCCTGCAGCATCACTCTGCAAACATAGCACTTCGAGCAAGATAATGATGAACGATCTGATTTCTGAAGACCGTCTGCAAACTGTGGCTGCAAAAGCTGCGGATCTTTTGCTCCCCATTCCATGGAAAGTGTGGTTCTGGGGAGATTCCGTCGGGTTTGAGGGTTTGCTGGACGCCAGCGAACTCACCGGGCTGGGAAAATATTCCGGATTTGTTTACGGCGTCTTTAAGGGCTGGGTTGCCCGCGAGAGATTCCGGAGCGAATTCGACTACAACCTGCCTGGCGTGGCCCTGTTGCGCGTTTGCAAGGACACAGGGGATGCGAACCTGCTCTCTGCCGCAAAGCGGCATGCTGATTATTTATCTGGTTTCCGCAAGACCCATGCCGGAGCCTACATGCGGTATGAAAACGCCGCCATTGAGTTGCCTCCGGAGCTTCCAACGGGCCACCCCCAGGCGTACGAGACTGAGCAACTAGCCGGCAAGGTGACCGACGGCGGGCCCTGCATATTTGTGGATACCATGCACGTAGACCCTCCGTTCTTCGCCAGGCTCTACCATGTAACAGGCGAGGAACGCTATCGCCAACTGTCGCTGCAAATGATGACTTCGCAAGTTGACCTGCTGTACGATCCCGAAAAGCAGCTTCTCAATCACTTCTGGATCGAAAGAACAAAATCTCCCAACGGTGTAGTCTGGGGACGGGGCAATTGCTGGGGGCTACTCGGCCTGGTGGAAACACTTGAACACCTGCCCGCAGGCGACCCGGATACCGAGCGCCTCCGGCAGGTGCTGAGAACAATTGCGGCGAGGATGGCCCAACTTCAGGACCCGGAGGGCGGGTGGCACACCATTCTTGACGACCCTGAATCCTATATCGAAACTTCGATCTCGGCATTCATGGTACCTGTGCTCGTCCGTTCAATTTCAAATTCCTGGATTGAACCTGATTTATATTATCCTGTCGTTGAGTCGGCGATGTCATTCGTGCTAGACAACATCCGTGAGGATGGTTTGCTGGAAGGGGTTTCATTTGAAACTTTCCCCAGCACGCGCATTGAGCATTACCGGCAGATGCCGCGAGGCGGGGTGGTTCCCTGGGGACAGGGGCCGCTGCTGGCGGCGCTGAAAGCGTATGCGCTCCTGAAGCGCAGCACCCAATTCATTGGGAAACAGGTCGGTGGATAATGGCCTACACTCCTCTTGAGGGTAAAGTTGCTCTGATCACAGGGGCCGGGTCAGGCATCGGCGCCGGAATTGCTGAACGTTTTTCCGAAGCTGGCGCCTCAGTCGTCATCTTTGACGTCAATGGCGAATCAGCCGTGGAAATGAGCAGCAGACTTGACCAGATCCGGGCGGCGAGATCACTTGCCGTGCAGGGTGATGTTTCAAAGGAAGCCGAGGTCAAGGCGGCTGTTGAGAAAGCTGTCGCAAAATTCGGCACGGTCGACATTCTGGTTAACAACGCCGGAATCGATGTGTCCGGCCTTGCGCCCGAAATGAGTTCAAGTGAATGGGACCGCGTATTGAACGTCAACCTGAAGGGAGCATTCCTTTTTTCAAAGTACGTAATCCCGCATATGCGCGGACGCGGCGGGGCCATTGTGAACATCTCATCTGTGCACGCTTTTGTATCGAACGAAGGCTATGCGGCCTATGACGCATCGAAAGCCGGCATGCTGGCCATGACGCGCACGCTGGCGCTGGACCACGGCCGTGACGGGATCCGAGTGAATGCCATCTGCCCCGGTTACATCAACACTCAGATGACGGAGGAGTGGTTCAAGGGGCAGCCGGATCCGGAAGCAACACTGAACCAAGTGTTGGCTTTCCATCCGCTGGGCCGGATCGGCACCCCGCGCGACGTGGCGGAGGCGTCCCTTTTTCTGGCGTCAGAAGCGGCATCGTTTGTGTCTGGAACGTATCTGGTGGTCGATGGCGCTATGACAATCGCAGGGCGCTAGACAGGCAACACCCGGGGACTGTCGTGCTCCTATTTCCTGTTCATTGACTACAGGCGTCCGGATGGAAAATGTCGCTCTGGTAGCTGCACAATGGCGGGAGATAACGTACCTGCACAATCGGGGGCTGCAGACCTCGAGTTTTATGTAGTTTGTCCTGGCGTTTGCGATTCTGGCCACACAAAGAAGGGTTGTTGCAATGAAAATCGCGAAAATTGAATGCCTTCAGCTTCGATCCCCGCACGCCACTCCCGACGATTGCGATGGTGCCGTCGATACAGCCGTCATCCGCATCACCGCTGACAACGGCGTTTACGGACTTGGCGAAACCGACTCGCCGCCCAACGTCATGGCCGCTTTGCTCGAGACGCCTACTGCCCACATCTGGAGCCGGAGCATTAGCGATATCCTGCTGGGCCGGAACCCGCTGGAAGTTGAGGCACTGTGGGACGAGCTTTACGAGGGGACCATCTATCATGCGCGGCGCGGCCTCGGCATCATGCTGATTTCGGCGATTGACATCGCCCTCCACGATCTGCGCGGTAAGCTGCTGGGCGTCCCCGTCTATCAGCTTCTGGGCGGAGCGGTCAGGCAGGAAGTCACTCCCTACGCTACGCTCTTCCCCAGCATGCCCCAGGGCCGTTCGTGGGCGGAAATGCAGGCCAACTGCTTTGAACTGATTGACAAAGCCCTCGGACTGGGTTTCCGGGCCATGAAAATGGAGATGCTCTTCTATGATCTGGTCAGTGACCGTGAACTGGTAAAGTTCATCCGCGAGTGCCGCAGGCGTATTGGTGAGGACCGGAACTTCATGATTGACGTCGGATATCGCTGGAAGAATTTCAATGACGCTCTCTGGGTCCTGCGGAGCGTGGAAGATGAAAAAGTATTTTTTGTTGAGACGCCGGTGCACACGGATGATCTTGACGGTCTGGCCCGCCTGGCTGACGCCACTACAACTCCGGTCGCAGTGGGTGAGTTCCTCCAAACCCGGCACGAGTTTCGCGAGCTGATGGATCGAGGGCACTGTGACGTCATTCAGCCGGATCTTGGAAGAGTGGGAGGGCTGACAGAAGCGCTGCGCTGCGCCCGAATGGGGGCAGAACGCGGTCTTATATGCATCCCGCACGCTTGGAAAACAGGCCTGACCGCAGCCGCCACACGTCATTTCGCTGCCGTTGCCTCGAATTGCCCTTACACCGAACTGTTTCATCAGGACCTTTTCCCTTCATACCTGCGTTCCCATCTGGCGAAACCTGAAATCGAGCTGCGTGACGGCCAATGGAGCCTTCCGACGGAACCGGGAATCGGAGTTGCTCTGGATGAAGCAACGGTTGAAAAGTGCCTGTACAAGCCCCTCACCGTCGGGGAATAAGAGAGGGCGGATCGGCTCGTTGTGCAACCATCAGCCATCAGCACAATTTTGAACATAAGCGTTGGGTGCGCCGGATGAAGATCAGCAAAAGGGCAGCCGTGGACATCAGCCTGCTGGTGCTGGTCAACACGCTCTGGGCGGCACAGTACGCCGCCTATAAAGTTGCCACGGAAAAGATGGGGCCGCTCACAGTCAGCGCCTGGACATTTCTGCTGGCCTCCATCGCTCTGCTCCCGTTCCTCGTATGGGATATGCATAACCCTCGCGGCGAAGATCCTGATGGCGCCCCGCTGGATCAGGCCAGTCCCAGCGGGCGTCCATCCATTTGGACCCGGCGCAACTTTATGGGTTTCTTTATTGCCAGCGCATTTGGACTCCTGCCGGGCTCCGCGCTTCTCGCATGGGGTGTTGAGCGCTCGACAGCATCGAACGCAGCCATCATTTACCTGACCCTGCCCGTTATCACCGCAGTTCTTGCTTCTATGATTCTGGGCGAACAGATGACATGGCTGCGCTGGGCCAGCCTGGGCATCGCGCTGGTGGGCGTCCTGATCCTTTCAACACCGGATTTGCGGCAGGCGAATTTTTCTGAAGGCCGCTTCCTGATTGGCAATGTGCTGGTGCTGCTGGCATGCGTGGGAAGTTCGCTCTACAACGTCTATTGCAAGGAACTGCTGGGCCGGTTCACGCCCATGGAGGTTCTTATTTACGGGTACATGTTCGCCTTCGTTTTCAGCCTGCTGCTGATTCACTGGGCGGAGCCGTTCTCGTGGTCGTCGGTAGACGCTTACGGAGCGAAAACCTGGATCGCCCTCGTGGTGCTGAGCGTTTTCAGCTGGGGACTGGCGATGGTGTTATGGATGTTTCTGCTGAAACGTCTGGACGTAAGCCAGGCGTCGGTTTCCATCTATCTCTTGCCGTTTCTGGGTGTGGTGATATCTGCCATCACCTTGCGGGAGAGCATTGGTTTCAGCACTGTGGTCGGCGGCGCGATAACCCTGGCAGGGACCATCCTGATCACAACGCTTGAGCCGATGGGAACCTAGCTGGTATTTGCAGCACAGGACCCCGGAATCAATCTGACTGGCCGTTTTCGGGAACATGAGACAGATGCCATTCATTGACGACCGCTGGACCTTCCTTTCGCACAAGGCTGTGGTCCTTGAAAGTCGAACCCTACGTGTTGTTGTCCTGCCTGAACTGGGCGGCCGAATCTGGAGCGTGATTTATAAGCCGCTTGGTCGGGAAATCGTCTGGCAGAATCCGCGCATCACTCCACAGAAGGCACAGTTTGGCTCCGCATTTGACAACGTCTGGTGCGGCGGCTGGGAGGAGATGTTTCCAACGGCAGCGCCCGCCATTATCAACGGCGAAGCTTTCCCCGACCATGGCGAGGTCTGGAGCGTGCCATGGACTCCGAAGGTTGAAAGGAATGTGGACTTCGTCGCTCTCCACTTGAGTTGCTGGACGCCCATCAGCGGCATGAGTGTTGAAAAAATCCTGACCCTCCGGGGAGACGAGCCTTCTTTCGAATTGAATTACAGGATTGAAAACCCGGGGCAGGAGGTATTTCCTTTTATCTTCGCCCTGCATCCGGCCATGGCGGTTGCGGAAGGTGACAGGATCGATTTCCCGCAAATGTTATTCGATATAGAGCCATCCTATCCCGGCACACTGGCTGATGTAGAGAGTCCGATTCGATGGCCGATGGCAAGAGTGAGAAGCTGTGAAACAGACCTGCGCGTCGTAAAGCCGGCTTCGTCCAAGGCGATCTACTTCCTGTATGGCCACGGCCACAGGGAAGGATGGTTTGCAGTCACCGATCCTGTGCGCAGGTTTTCCGCGGGTCTCACTTTTTCGCATGAGGTCTTTCGGTCCTGCTGGGTATTCGCCTCCTATGGCGGCTGGCGCGGCTACCACATGGCCTTGATGGAACCCTGCACCTCCTTTCCGCAGCAACTTGAGGTTGCTGTCAGCCAGGGCCGTGCCGCCACGCTTGCGCCGGGCGAAGTGTTGCAAACAAAAGTAACTTTTCTCTGCCAAGAAGGTTTAAGCTCGGTCAGCGGGATCTCTGAAAACGGTGAATTCAGGCAGTAGTCTGGTGGGGGCTTATCGAGCGGGCAGGGCGGCAGGGAATGTCCCACAAATGACTGAAGTCAATCGTCTGAGGCGTTGAGTGATTGAACATAATGCCAATTTGAATCAAAAGCAGTCGGTCATCGTGACCGGAGTCAGCCTGCATCCCATCCGGACGCCGCGAGTCTCGGGCGATGATTCGCAGCATGTTCTGATCCGCCTGAATGCGGACTCGGGCCTCCAAGGCGTGGGTGAATACGCCGACATTACCGATCTCCCTCTCACCATGCCCGACCTCGATGACCTGCAGAAGAGCCTTTCGAATCTTTTGTGCGGACAGAATGCGATGGAACTGGCTCGGCTGGACCAATTACTCAGCCTGCTGTTCACGGGGCGTGGGGATACAGGAATTTATACCGGGAGCCTGCGAGCCGGCATTGAGATGGCGCTGCACGACCTCGCCGGCAAAGCGCTGGGGGTGCCGGTGTACGTCCTCTTTGGGGGGCCGGTACGGACCCGCATCAAAGTCTGTTTCCCCATGTTTCGGAATCTCAGCGATAAACACATCGAGCAGAACCTTGCAATTGTCGAACGCATGCTTGGGGAAGGCTTTGACATTTTCAGGCTCTACATCGGGGCGGAGCCTGACTTTGACGTGAAATATCTTCAGACACTTCGAGATCAGCTTGGAGACCGGATTACCATGCAGTCCTTTGACCTGAGCAATCACGTCCACCCCAGCGATGCCGTCCGGCTGATCAATCGCTGCCGGAAATACTATGAACCGCAGTACGTGGAAAGCGTGGCCCCGGTCCAGGACCTTACCGGCATGGCCGACGTGCGAAGGAGGCTGGACATTCCGGTAAGCGAGCACGCAGGAGACTCCCGGCACGCGATCCGGATGTGGCAGGCGGGCGCAGTAGACATCATCAACGTGGCGAACAGCGCGCACGGAGGCATGCGGGAATCTCTGAAGGTTTTTGCCGTAGCCGAAGCTTTGGGATTGCGCACGATCCTCAGCACCACGCAGGAGACTTCACTCGGTACTGCGGCTGAGGCCCACGTGGGCGCTGCCGTTTTGAATGTTCACTACCCGACCGTGGCCATTGGTCCGAAACTTTACACCGAGGACCCGGCGCGAAACAGAATCCGCTATGAGCAGGGCTACATGATCGTCCCTGACGGGCCCGGGCTGGGCATCGAAATCGATTGGGAAAAGGTTGAGGCCCTGCACTACCAGATTGGCTGGCGCGAGTACGGAATTGACCACTCTGTGCCGGACATCCACGACCTACCGTGGAAAGTTGATATCAGCACGGGCCTGAAAGGGATGAGGAAGAAATAACATGTGGGAACCGAAGAAGATCAATCTGCTGGAACTGCTGGAGCCGCATCCGCCGCGCACGAACTTCCACGTGATCACGGTGGACAAGGATTACACGGTGCGCGTGGCCAAGACGGTAGGACGCTTTCCCTGGCACTTCCACCCACACGGGGACGAAGGCTGGTTTGTATTTGAAGGCCGGCTGAGAATCGATACGGAAGCAGGGTCCGTAGAACTGGGGCGCGGTGACTTTACGGTGATCCCTCAGGGGACTCGTCATTCCCCGGAAGTTCTGGTACCCAACACCATCGTTCTGATCTTCAACAAGCGACAACTGGGTATGGTGCTCGATCAGCCAGATGTCGACCTCGGGGGTTTTCGGGAGGAAGACCTCCAGACCGCGGAATAGAAATGGCCATGCTTGCCAACAAAGTCGCGCTGATTACAGGCGGGGGCTCCGGGATCGGCCGGTCCACGGCCATCACTTTCAGCAACCAGGGAGCTTTCACAATCATTCTGGATCAGAATAACGAAGCAGCTGCGAAGGTAGCCCATGAAATTCACAAGTCTGGCGGCCAGGCGGCAACCGTCACAGCGGACGTTTCTTCATCAGAGCAGGTTACAGCAGCATTTGACGAGGTCCGCAGGCTCACCGCCAGTCTCCACATTCTGGTGAATTCTGCCGGCATTTATGTATTCAAGAATGCAACAACTTTGGAGGAGGCGGACTGGGATCAATGTCTCGGCGTTGACCTCAAAGGCGCCTGGTTGTGCGCGAAATACGCTTTACCGATGATCATTGGGTCGGGCGACGGGTCCATCATTAACATCGCTTCTACACATGCCGTGCGCGCCCAAGGTAATGCCTTCCCTTACGGCGTGGCGAAGGGTGGTTTGCTCTCAATGACCCAGAGTCTGGCGGTAGACTTTGGCCGGGACGGTGTCCGCGTCAACTGCATATGCCCGGGGCTTGTGCTAACACCTCTAACAACGGGTTTGTTCGAGCATTCGCAGGTATCCGCCGATCAGCTTTCTTCCCTTCAGCCATTGCCTGTGGAGATTCAACCCGAAGACATCGCCAACGCCGCACTGTTCCTGGCTTCGGACATGGCCCGGTGCATTACCGGGACCACACTTTTTGTCGACGCGGGCCGGACCGTATACCTGAGCGTTCGCCATGACAACTGAATCATGGAACATTCTGCGATAAAAGAGCGCGCCGGGGTCAGCCAGCGGGTTGTGCTTGCGTTGCTGTTTTCGGCAACAGCCATCAATTACCTCGACCGGCAAACGCTCTCCATCATTGCTCCCATCCTGCAGCACCACATCGGCCTCACTACAATTGATTATTCGCGGGTGGTCTTTATCTTTCTGCTCGGCTACACGCTGAGCCAGGCGCTGGCAGGCAAGGTCATCGACAGCATTGGCACCCGCCTGGGCATGCTGCTGTGCGTGGCATTGTGGTCGATGGTAAGTATTCTGCACGGGCTTGTGATTGGGGTGCTAACCTTGGGAATTCTGCGGCTGATGCTCGGGCTCGCGGAAGCCGGCAACTGGCCCGGAGGCGTGAAAGCGGTCAGCGAGAACTTCCCTGTCGAGCGGCGCGCGTTCGCCGTGGGAGTATTTAACAGCGGATCCACATTCGGGTCCATCATTGCGCCCCCTATTGTGGCCGCGGTCGCTGCGATCTGGAATTGGCGGCTGATGTTTGTCTCTATTGGCCTGATCGGAATCGTGTGGGTGTTGCTCTGGCACGTGCTTTATAGGCCCCGTCAACCGGCACCCCTGAAACCCGCGACCTTAGGCTCCGCACCACGCATTCCCTTCCGTTTGTTCTTCCGTGAACGCCCTGTGTGGGGGTTGATGGTCGGCCGCTTTCTGGCTGATCCGACCTGGTGGTTTTATACATTCTGGCTTCCGGAATACCTGGCGCAAAGCAGAGGCTTCAGCCTGATTCTGATCGGGAGTACAGCATGGATTCCATTCGTCTTTGCGGGAGCGGGCGGGTGGCTGGGTGGGTACGCTTCAGACGCCCTGGTGCAGCGCGGGATCTCCACCGTAAAAGCCAGGAAGATCGTGATGGCTGTGAGTACCCTGTTGATGCTGTTCGGGATTCCGGCATTTATGGTGCGCAGCAGTGTTGTGGCGCTTGCCTGGATCAGCGTGGTCCTGATGGGTTACACCAGTTGGGCCAGTAACATCCTTAGCCTGCCGACGGGCCTTTTCCCAAGTGAAGAGGTTGCCCAGGTTACAGGGCTCAGCGGGACGGCGGCCGGCTTTGGCGGCATGCTGTTCACACTTGCGACGGGTTGGTTGGTAATGAACGTCTCCTATGGTTCGGTGTTTATCGCGAGTTGTGTGATGATCCTGTGCGCCGCCACGGTGATTATGATGCTGGTTCCGGAAAGCCGGGTAGCTCGGTCAGGTACTACATGAAGCATGCATTTCCGGGCCAGATGCGAACTCGGATTGCGATCTGGGAGTATCGGCAGCGCGAGTATTGGCGCCCTGCCGGAATCCGCAGGTTTCGACAGCCAGGATTCGAAAAATCCAAGGAGCGTTACTATGAAGAGCAAGGTGTTGTCAGTCATGCTGGGGGGTCTTATGTTGGCCGCCACAGCAGGCGGGGCGCGCGCCCAGGAAGCCAGAAAGAGAACCCAACCGGATGTGGCACAACTTCCCGAATGGTTGCAGCAGGGCAAATTCCGTTTTGCCCGGTTCGACGGGGGCCCGATCGAAATTCAGAAAACCATCCGGTCCGCATGGGGGATGCGATTCACACCTGAAGAGCAGAAAGTGTTGGCGAACGTTTACGGCAAGTATGAATTTGGGCCGCGCATGGTGGACCTGCTGGCAAAGGCTCACGTCAATTATGTCTGGGTCACCTATAGCGTGGGCTTTTCCTGGGAAGATGAGTCTCCGCAGCGCGCCCTGGTGCGTGAAATCGCCCAGATGCTGCACGCCCGCGGCATCAAAGTGGCGGCTTATATGGACGCTCACAGCATGTTTTGGCAGAGCATGTTCCGCGATGTGCCGCAATCGGTTCGCTGGATCAGCTTTGACCCCAGCGGCCTTCCCTACCGCTACTCAGATGGGCTCGACGCCTTACGCTACATGGCAAATCTGGATAATCCCGGCTGGGTCAACTACGAAGAAAAGAGAATCAGCGCCATCATCGACGATGGCATGGATGCCATCTTTTTTGACAACACCGGCAACGCTGACTGGAGCAGCGATGAAAGTGAAGCAGCATTCTTCACCGAGATTCGGGACTATATCCGCAATACAAAACACTCCGACATTCCGATCTTTTCGAACTTCGGGCTGGTGCCCGCGCGAGCGGAGCTGAACCGCTACATGGATTTCACTTTTGACGAGCACTGGGTTGAGCCGGGCGTCTGGGGCAATGATTGGGAAGTCTCCAACATTCGGCGTACACGGTACATCCGCGGCATGCTCCCCTCGCAAAAACCAATGATCACCGAATATTCCTTCTTCCACGAAGGAAACCGGTCGACCGGATTCCTGAAACCTGAATCCGAAGAACTCTCCATCGCTGAAGCCGCCGCTTTTGGCGCGGCCTACACGTGGGACATGGAAGGACCGTTTGATGCCGGGCTGATCAATAACAACCCGGACGCACACCGGTCGTGGGACGCGATTGGCAGGTATAACGGCTTTCTCGCCGGCCACGAATCACTTTATACCAGCGCAGAAAACATAACTCCCCTCGCGGTGCTGTTGCCCGATGATTTCAAGCCCGGTTTCGCCTGGACAGACTCGACTCCTCTGCTCGATTGTCTTTCGCGCAACAGTATCTTATACGCTATCCGGCTTGCCAGAAATGAAACGGCTGAGAGTCTGAAAGCATATGCCGGAGTCATATTGCCCTGGTACGAAGGCATGTCTTCAGATGAAAGAAGAATGATCAGTGAGTACGCGGCCGGCGGTGGCAAGGTCTATGCATTTGAGGTTGCATCCAGCCCACAAAAAGGGTTCAAGGAAATCTCGAATGCAGACATCCTGCAACACTTTGGCAGTAACGAACCAGCACAGGAAGAACTCATTGCGAAGGTAATGGCGTTAGCCCCCGGCGCAACTTCGGTAAGGATTGAAACAAAAAATCACGTCTTGGCAAATGTGACGGAACGGTACAGCCACCAGGAGATCATTATTCATTTACTGAACTACGATTCCGAACCTGCAGAGAAGCTTGGGATTCAATTGTCACTGGGAAACATCGACAAATCTGTTGTGGGGAAACCGGCAAGCTTGATTTCGCCCGACGTACCTTCCAGCCGCTTGATCAATGTGAGCTGGGACGGAAATACATTGCGTGCGACATTGCAATCTCTAAAGCAATATTCCGTGATCGTGCTGAAATAGGCGCGCCGTTGATGACGGCTGTTCTTGAGAAAGCCATTTCAAGTGTCCGCATCCGGGACCGGACAGGGTATTCATTCGTCGTACTTGCGGCCAGGTGCTGTTTGGCGACAACTCAGGCCCGAACTGCGGAAAAGGAATGCACAGGGGATGAAACCTCGATATTCACGAAGAGAATTTGTGCGAAAGACCTCACTTGCGCCACTGGAACTTTCAGCGCTGGCATGGTTCTCCAGGTCGCCCATGGGCGAACCGGCCCTGTCCGCCAGCGAGACGCTCTGGCAATCGTTCGTCGAGCCGCCGGATGACGCGCGCATCATGATGAGATGGTGGTGGTTTGGACCAGCAGTAACGCACCACGAGCTGGAGCGGGAAATACGTGCGATGAAAGATGGTGGAATTGGCGGTTTTGAAATCCAGTCGGTCTATCCCCTGGAGCTTGATGATCCCGCCCGGGGAATTCGCAACCTACCCTACCTCTCCGACGAATTTCTGGATGCGGTGCGGTTTGTCGATGGGAAGGCGCAGGAAATGGGGATGCGCCTCGACCTCACGCTCTGCAGCGGATGGCCCTACGGAGGGAGCAAAGTCCCCATAAGCCAGGCCGCCGGTATGCTGCGGATTGTGCGGGTGCCGGTTCCGGATGGCGAAAATTTCGTCCCGACGCCCAGCCTTGAGGCGGGCGAGTCCCTGCTGGCCACATGGGCCATCCGCAACGACGTGTTGGAGTTTACAGAATCAAGCGTGCAGGAACTAGGCGAATTCAGCGGCGCCAATGTGTGGGTGCCGGGACAACAGCAATTCCGCGAGGTCCTGTTCTTTATTTCCAGCAGGACCGGCATGCAGGTAAAGCGCTCGGCGGCCGGGGCTGAAGGCTTTGTGATTGACCACTATGATACTGCGGCCGTCGATGAATATTTGCGGTCAACTGGCGGGAGGCTGATGGAGGCTTTTGCGTCGAAACGGCCCTACGCGGTTTTTAGCGACAGCCTTGAAGTCTTTATGTCCAATTGGACGCCCAACCTGCTGGAGGAATTCCGCCGCCGGCGCGGGTATGACCTGAAGCCTCATTTGCCGGCGCTGGCAGGAAATGCCGGGACCGAAACTTCGGCAATCCGCTGCGATTGGGGCCGTACACTCTCGGAGCTTGCAAACGAGCATTACGTGACCAGGTTGCAGTCGTGGGCCAATCGAAATGGGACGCAGCTCCGATGCCAGGTGTACGGCGAGCCGCCGGTCACTCTGTCGAGCAACCGGCTGGTCGACTTGCCAGAGGGGGAAAATCCCGACTGGCGCGGGTTCAGTCCGGCGCGATGGGCATCGTCGGCTTCTCATTTGTATAACAAACCGGTTACCTCGGCGGAAACCTGGACTTGGATTCACTCTCCCGCCTTCCGGGCGACGCCGTTGGACCTGAAAGCCGAAGCTGATTGTGATTTCCTCCAGGGAGTCAACCAGATTGTCGGCCACGGCTGGCCCTATTCTCCTCCCGAAGCCGGTGAACCTGGCTGGCGCTTTTACGCGGCCGGCGCACTGAATGATCACAACCCCTGGTGGCCCGCCATGTCAGACCTGGCCCTCTACCTCCAGCGGGTGTGCTTCCTGCTTCGCCAAGGCAAGCCGGCCAATGACGTTGCCTTGTATCTCTCCAACAGCGACGCCTGGGCACAATTTACGGCCAACAGCAATCCCACGCTAAATGGAGCGCTCGCCGGCCTGCTGGGAAAGAACGTATTCGGCCACATCCTGGACGCTGGCTTCAATTTCGATTTCATCGATGACGAGGCCATCGATCTTGTCGGAATTCATTACAGCACAATCGTCCTGCCGGGGGTTGAGCGGATTCCACTGCCCGCTTACCGGAAGATCAGAGAATATGCGCATCATGGCGGAGTCGTGATCGCCACCCGCCCCACGCCACACCTTGCCCCGGGACTAATCGAGGGCAGGCGTGACAGCACGCAGGTTCAGGCGATTTCAGAGGAACTGTTTGAGGGCCGGAACGCAAAGGGACTTTTTATAGGAGACGAGTCTCAACTAGGCCAGACTCTGGCCCAAAAGCTTATCCCGGACTTTGAGTTGAACCCCAAGGCGCCGGAGATTGGTTTCGTCCATCGCAAGCTTGACGCGGGCGAGCTTTACTTTCTGGCGAACACCGGCAACCAAACGCATAACGTTGACGCCACGTTCCGGGTGAAGGAGGGTTCACCAGAGCGATGGGACCCGTTCACAGCCTCGAAATCCGCCACCCGATGGAGTACAACTCGTGACGGGCGCATCGTGGTGCCACTACACTTCGAACCCTATGAATCAGTAGTTCTGGTTTTCTCGCATTCCTCCGGCGCGCGTGCCCCTGCCCGATCCAGGGCGAGCCAGCTGACGGCCCCCATCGACCTGAGCCACAACTGGAAAGTGAGTTTCACAGGGACCGATAAATCCTTCCAGATGGACCGGCTGCAATCCTGGACGGAACTGGAAGGTCTTCGCTTTTTCTCCGGGCAGGGTGTTTTTGAGAAGAGCGCGTCCGTTCCAGAATCCATGCTCGGGACCGGAGTGAAGGTCTATCTGAATTTCGGCAAGGGAGTTCCCATTGAGGCGCGTCATCGTCAATACGGCACGCAGGCATGGATGGAAAGTCCTGTACGGGAGGCCGCCGTTGTTTATGTGAACGGCCATCGGGCCGGGTCCGTATGGCGTCCGCCTTATGAACTGGAAGTCACGCCGTGGCTGCGCCCCGGAACGAACGCGTTTCGGGTGGAGGTGGGCAACCTGGCGATTAATTCCATGGCTGGAGAATCGCTGCCCGACTACCGCCTGCTGAACTTGCGTTTCGGCAAGCGGTTCGAGGCCCAGGACGTGAACGATCTTCGACCGCTACCCTCAGGCCTGCTCGGGCCGATCACCCTGACGGCACGCTAAGGAAAGAACTCGCGTCCTAAGGCAATTGATGAATCAGCGATAGCCGCTATTGTAAAGGTTCTTCTCATTCGGCCCGATGGGTGCCGGGCGAGCACATTCTCGATAAGCGATCGAGACCACGAGCATCTTATATTTGGACAGGGTGGCGTCTGAGCCTCGGGTTCAAGCCCTGGGAAAGCAATGCCTTAATTCGCAGACCTAGTGTTTCAGCGCCCGTTGAATTGAGTGAATGGCTGGTGACATCGTTGAAGAGGAAACCAGCAAACTTTGACCATCGGCAGAGACATGGGCCGGACACTCGGGCCAGAAAGTCCGTACCTCCTTAAGCCAATTGGCCAGCTTCCTTCGGAAGAAGCACCTTTCCGAGTATTCGATCGATCCAAGTCGGCCTGCAAGCCCACCCCGTCTGAATACGGGAATCCGAACAGAACAGCCCTTGAGTGACCAGGTTTTGCATGCCAACCACAGGCAAAGGTCTAGCACTCCAGGTGCGTTGGCCAATGCCACGACAACCTTCTGCTCCACAGGGATCCGGTGCTGATCGGTCTCTTCGTAGAAGGCTTCGCTCAGCACGATAGAATTCTCGTCACCGCCGGAACCTACTGCCACTCCTTCACCCTGGTGAAACCAGAGGCGCATGCAATCGAAGAAGCGAAACTTGGCCCAATCAAGGACAAGGTCCTCTGTATCCGCGTAATTCGGATAGCGCAAAAAATCAACGACACGCCGCAGTGGACTTCCCATGTTCGAAAGGAAATTGGGTGTTTAATGCAGGAACTATTTGGTGGCCTGACGGACTGAGTTGCCCGCCTAGTCATGTCCCCGCTCGAGTGAGTGGCATGGGCGGGGCCTTCGGTTTTCATCCTTGGGTGCAGAGGATTACTTCAAACGTTCTCAATAGGATGATAAATGATTCGCCCGGCAATTAGTAACCCCGAGGTTTAAAAATCTATTAATTCACACTAAGTGTTGAACCTCGGGATTTCTGAACCACCCCTTTCTCGTGAGCCTCAGTGTCGTTTCACCAAATTTCAAGCGATACGAAAGCAACTGCATTAACTGCTTGAAAAAATTGGCTCCTCGGGCAGGACTC